>CAYPUR010000012.1:13955-38402 GCA_964413865.1 uncultured Verrucomicrobiota bacterium | reverse complement strand
ACCCGCTGGTCATCGAGAAGGCACAGATCGATGCCGAGTTGATGCGGCTCACCCGCCTTCGCTCGGCCCATGCCGAGGAGCAATACCGGATTCGCAGCAACCTCCGCCATGCCCATGACGATGCCGAGACGTTCACCGCCCGGTTGGGCAACCTCCGCCAGGACATCACCGCCCGCGAAGACACGACGGGCGACAAATTCAGCATCGTCCTTGACGGCGAGACAGTAACCAACCGTGGCATTGCAAGCGAACTCCTCATCCGCCGCGCGGACAAACTGAAGAGCCGCGTGTGCGAAGAAGAGCGTGTCGGCAAGTTCGCCGGGTTCGACCTTTTTGTTCGCACCAATCTTGGCGGTGAGGCGGACCTCGTGCTGCGCGGAAAGAACAGCTACTCCGCCCGCGTGACCGACACCGCCCTCGGCACCATTCGGTCCTTGGAGGCAACGGTCCAAGGCTTCGAAGAGCGCGTGACGAAACTGGACACCGACATCGCCGACACGCAGAAGCGAGCCAAGGAACTCGAAGGCAGGGTGGGCACGCCCTTCGAGCGCGAGGCGCGTTACCAGGAGCTATCCCGGCGGCAGGATGAAATCGAAGAGCAACTCGATCTTACTAAGAACCAGGCACCCAGCCAGGCGGAGTCAGCGTCCGTGGACGTGGCCGAGGAAACAGTCGAGAAGCAATCTGCCACTAAGGCCATTCGGCCTGCGCGACGCTCCAGCACCCGCGTCTGAACTGCCGTGACCAACGCGCGCTCCGGTCGGTGGCCGTGCCTGCGCTCATTTCGCTCCGGTCCGCTCCACCTCGCTCCGCGCGCGCTCGTCACGGGCTGGAGGGGTGGCGCGCATGGGCGCGGGGCTTCCGTCTGGCCCTTGGCACGCGACACTCCACTGCGGCTTCGCTCCGCGCATTCCTCCGCTCCGCCTCCGTTCCGCTCCCGCGCCGCCAACGGCCAGACCGAAGCCATCGGCACGTCTGCCGGCGGGATTTCTGTGCGTCATACTCCCGTAGCGGCAACGAGCTGGATCGTCCGGTGAGTAGCACACGCTCCGTTCGGTCAGTTCACCTGAGGTTGTGCGCCAAATACAACTTCACGACTTCGGCGTATGCCAACGTCAAGCGGCCGACAACGGTGTCCTGTTCTCGTCGCCCCAGAGCGCGATTCCGTACACTCGTCTTTTCATCATAGGGATGCGAACTTGGCAGCTTGTTGCGGCGATCGTTGGCCGCCCGCAGTGCTCCCGCAATCAATGGGTGGGAAAGCGCAAAAGGATGGCCGGCATCCAAGAGCACACCGAACTTGATCAGTTTTCCAGTCCTGTCGGTTGTTGTGCACGCTCCGGGTAGCGCCAGGCCGTTCAGATGAGCCTGCAGGGCAAGGAAGATCGCGTTATTGAATGAGTTCTGGTAGTTCAACCACTGCGACCGCCCCATGGCGTACAGCGTTTCGGCCTGTGTGAGTTGTTGCAGGGCGTGCAGATACTCACCGCTGAGCAATCCGCGCCACACTGGGGCATTGGGCACCCCATACCTCTTGTGAAGGATCTCAGCCATCGGGTCAACTCCGCTCGGCTTCCCAGGTATGACTCCCAGTTCGAACAGCACATTACGGATCTGCGACGGGATTGCTGCTTCGTTCACACCGAGCGAACTGAGAGTCTGTCGGTGTTTAGGTGTTTAAGCATCTGGTCGCAAAGGGCCAGCCCCGGTTCTACCGCATTCCGCTCCAAAAACTCCTTTACCGCCTGCGGCGAAAACAGCGTCGCAGTTGGGACCGTCGGAATCGCCAGCGCTTGCACAAGCCCGGGTTGGCCGAGTACAAATCTTGAATACCGCCCGATTCCAAGTTCCTCTGCCCGGCACAAGAGGACAATCGCACCCCATTTTGCAGACACGCCGGCGTCGGGATCTTTGGCGATGGAGAGCGCATCATCCAGGATCAAATTGCATTCAGTTCGCGTCACCATCCGCCCTGATGCAGGTTTCCCCATCGCTGTCGTCCGCCGGTACGAGCACCCCCCACGTGACCCCGATGACGATTCCGAGTATGATGAAGAACAGGCTCGCCGCGACATCCAACCCACTGTTGTCTGTTGGACAGACGGACAGACCGCAAGCATCTTCCATGAAGGCCAATTGAAACCAAGGCGCAATCATCGTCACATTTGACGCCGAGGTGCTCACCGGAATAGGCTCCGTATGAATGCCCAGATTCTGCCGAAGATCGACGGCGTTGGCTGGGGCTGCGGCTGCGGTGCAACTCGTGCCGGTTGCGCAGCCCCAGACGGTGCATCAATTCGGCGGATCGCCAACCGCAAGCTTTCTAGCTTCACCGGGGTGCCCCATGCTTGGCTCATTTGCGTCAGAGAACAGCGATTTGCGGAAGCCATGTAAGCAAGCGCCCGGACAAGGGAGGTATAAGTAGAGGCGTTGTCTGCCCCGATCAAAATCTGCGTGCCGGCGCTTCCTTTGGTGATCGTGTCCACATTGACAGGAGTCCCAGCGCGACGATAGTCCTCCAAGATGGTTTTCAGATTCGTCGGCCTGCCTGCGAAGAACAGGCCAGGACTTCCTCGAACAATGAACTGTCCACTGTGCAAACGCTTCACGCTTACACGCAGATCGGTGTCTTCATTCTCCGCCTGGGGGAGCAGCACTACTGCCACCTCTTGGTTCTCGTGAAGGATGGTCTGGATTGCGATCCGTCCACGCTGCCAGGAAACCTCCTCGCCGGGCAACCACGCCATCAGGTGGGGTGCTAGCAGGATTTCCGCCCCGTTCTCCTTGATCGCCGTGACTTGACCTATTAACGGAGTCACGGATGCCACGCTGCGCACCACAGCTTGCACGATTGGACGGCGACTGACCGTAATCTTTCCCTCCCCTTCGCTGTCCACGCTGACAGCGACGGCTTCGAACGGGATGTTCTCCGAACGCAGCGGGCCTTCTTGAGGCAAGATGGCGAACCGTTCCCAGAAAATCCATCCTCGCAACCGGTTGATGGTGAGTTCCGCTCCGCGTGGGTTGCTTTTGGACACCGTACAGGTCAGCCGCTGGCCGGGACTGTACTGGGCGTACGGATTAGGTGTCAGGCGGCGCTGGGAAACAAGGACTTTGGCTCCTGCCAGATCGACTGTCACGCCAACAACTGTAAGCGGTTCCCCGACCGCAACTGATTCATGCGATTCATCGCAGTACCAAGAGAACTCCTCTGCCGGCATCCATGCGGTCACGTCCGGCGGCTCGCTCAGTTTCAACTCCAAACCATAGTTGTTCTTCTCGATGACACGACCGGCACAGTTTCGGCCTACACACATCTCTAAGCGGCGGTATTCCGCTTCATCCATGCCGTTCAACTGGTACGATCTCTCAAAGAGGCTGTAAACTGCCGCTCGTGCCCCGCGATGGCTTCCAACTTCCGCTAACCATATCGTAAGGTCGTTGGCTGCTACCACACCGCGACACAGAACTGAATCCTGTTCAGCCTCTTCGTTGGTCCGAAGGCCCTGCGGCACGGCTGCATCCCGCGGCCAGGATTCGCGGGTCCGGTTGGGCAGGGACAAGTGGACTTTGTGCTGGCTTCCTACCGGTGCGTTCGCCAAGTTGTCTCCATCCACCTTGGCAATCAGCGCAAAGCCGAAGGTTTCCGGGGACGGTCCCACGTTCACACGCACGAAAGGCCCACCTCGCGCATGCTGCAAAACGGTGCAAGATTGCGCGCCCGTGATTGTGGACAGGTCGCTTATGATCCTGTGGAAGACATGGTGAGTGGTCATCCGCAGTCGGCCAGATTCCTCGTCAATCTGGACGAGCCGAGCAGTAAACGACGCTCCTACTGGCAAATGCTGGGCAACGATTTCAGCGACACGCCCACAACTGCTAAAGGAAAGATCCCGAGGACCGAAGGAGACCTCCAAACGAGATTGGCTTTCCCGTGCAATAAGTAAACTGCCGGTATCCAACAACATTCGTTCCAGCCTCACAACCTCCATCGCAAACTCACGCCCGATCGCTCCGGCCCCAAGTGTCTTGGCAAATCGATTGAATTGGTCCCCCACCGCCGGGTGGCAGAGCCGAGGTGCAGAACGCCCTTCCGGCGTCACGACGATCTGGTCAATCTCTGCCTCAAGAGAGCTACCTGCGCGAGGCGCCACTTGCGAGGCAAGCACGCCTTCGGTGGAATCCAGTTGCCACTTCAGTGCCATAGTGCTTTCTGACACCACAACTTCAGAACCTGCACGCAGCCCTTGCAATTCCACGACCGTTCTGCTGGTGCGCGCTTGATGAAGATCCTCCCACTGGCCGGGATCAATGGTACCAGTGGACTCCTCGACGGCGATTGAGGCCTTGATTCTGCGTTGAGCCGACGTTAAAGCAAAGTCAGTTGGCGCGCGGCGCGGCGCTCGGATTTCCTCCTCAGCTTCCGGTTCGACACGTTCCTCGTCTGATGCCTTCTTGAACCGCAGAACGATCGGGCCCGGACGCCCGTGCGGTGGAGCGACATTGACTTTCCACAGGCCATCGCCCGCGGAACCCGTCACCGTCACTCGACACCGCGCTCCGCGCGGAAACAGTTGACCGAGCAATATGCTCGCAGAGTTGACGACAGTACGTGGGCATTTCTCGGCGATGAATTTGGACAAGGCAATTGTTCCGAGTTTGTGCAAGGGAGGATTTTCCGAACTAATCGTTGTCGTCCACTCCGCAGGCAGAGCGACGATGAATGAAGCAAACAACTTCCGGTCCTTTCCTGCTGCAATCGGACCAGCCCGCCGCTCGATGCACACAAACAGGCTAGGTGGTTCGGAGGCACAGACTGAATCGGTGCTCATTTCCACCTGCACGGATTCGCCGGCGACCGCTTCCACCGCGGGCACTGCTGCTCGATAGGTTCCATTGGTGTCGCGCATGTAGCAGTTCTCTGGCAGACAATGCGCAAACAGAGCGCGCAGCCGTTCGTTGCGACTGAGGTCAAGCGGCCGCGTTTCGTCCCCCTTCTTGTGTGCCTCGAGCGGTTGCAGAAGCTCCGCACGGGCAGCGCTCGTTTCTGCGAATGCCTCCGATACTAAGTAATTGGATCGAGCCCATGCCTTGGTTGCTGCTTCGGGCAAGAGGGATAGCGCCTCGCGGACGACTTTGTGAGCCTCTTCGTCGAGTCGAGAAATCCTGTCCACTAGCTTCGATGGATCCGTGACGATGTCGGGAGCACTCAAGGCTGCCAGCGCATAGAGTGCGTCAGTGGAGGGGCGGTGCTCGCGCGACTTGAGCCGCGGTCCAAGGCGTTGGGCCATCCCATCACAGCAGCGAAGAAAGGCCTGACCATCGCGTCCAAGAGTCTTCCTGGCGCGTTCAAGGAACTCTCCTAGGATCTTCTCGACTTCTGCCCCGCCTTCTTCCTTGTCGCCTCTTCCGATCAATCGCTTGACAAGCATGGGGAGGATTACGCCTTCCTCCCAGACCTTCGGCCACGCCCAATTCCCTACAACTGCTTGCCATGCTGGCCCCAGTCGCTGATATGCAAGCCGAATCGACAAAGCGCGTTCGATTGCACACTTCAGGTCGTATCGGCGATTTCTGTCACGAATGGCAGCCAGCAGCTCCTCAGCCGCTGCATTGACTTCGCTTTCGACCAGGGAGCTCTGTGCGGTTTCCAGGAGCTTTCCTGCATCGCGGCCATCCTCACGAGGGGCTTGGTTCGCAAGCTGTCTTGAAAACCCGTCGCCGGTGAGAAGCAAGTCCACAAACTGGGCGAACGTGTTGCCCGCAGTAGAAACCTCATCCCAGCAGGCCATCAAAGTCAGCGCCGCATCGAAATCATCACGACACCCGGCGAGGACCGTCGTCTGCCGTTGGCGTACTTCACGAACCGTTGGCTCGTCCCAAGCGCGGTCAAAAACGAAAAGAGACTTCAACCCCTGCGTGGCCACGGCCACAATGGCTGCCATCTCGTATGCGCAAGCAAAGCGGTCTGCGATAATCAGCAGGTTTCCCACCCGCGGATCGCTTCGCATGTTGCTCAACTCGACACCGTGCTCCGTCAGATCTCCATCTGGATCAAGCGCACCTTTAGCCGTCAAACTGTTCGCAGCTCGTTTGAGTTCCGCCGAATCGGGAATGTCCAGCCACGGGAAACGTTTGGGATCAAGACTGGCGACGCCGGCTTTCTTTGCCGTCAGCAGCACTTGTTCCAAGGGAGACCGGGAAATCTCCGGCTGCGAGTAGAAGTCGAAGCACCGATCCGGGTTGGCGTCGTCCTCACCCTTCTCCTTGCCAAACTGCTTCTCGGTGTAAAGCAGCCACGCATCTCCAGCTTGCAGGCGCCCGGCTCGTCCCCAGCGTTGCTTGCAGCCCGCCCGGCTCTGGAGGATAGGGGACACGGTACTTGTCTGCGTGGCTTGATCCCATTTGTTCTGGTTGATCAAACCACTGTCCACGACGTGAAGAATGCCGTGAATCGTCAGAGAGGTTTCCGCGACGTTCGTTGAGACGACGACGCGGCGTTCCCCATCCGGTTGTTCCAAGCGGTGTTGGAACTCGCCCAATTTGAGCTTTCTTGAGTGGCGACTTGTTGAAATCACCACGCGAATCCTTCCTGGTGCGGGCGGCTCAAGGGTCAGGCTCGCACGCTCGGGCATTGTCTCGTAAAGTTGTCGAGCAGTTTCAGGAGTGAACCATGGATAGAACTTCACGCTTTCACTGAGCTGCAAAATAGGATTCGGTACCTCCATGTCCTCCTTGCCGCGCCTGACGGTAATTGCCTTTGCGCACAGCCGCGCCTCGAGAGCGGCGCAGAGGTTGTGAATTTGACCGGCATTATTGAGGTTCGCCAGAATATCACCCAGTCCCTTCTTCCCACTGGCGATTTCCTCCAGCAGTGCAACGATGCGTTCAAAAAGCACATCGTGAGGCTGCTTCCTTTCTTTCAACGCTTCGTCCTGTTGTTCCTGCTTGAGCGTAGTGTAGAGGGGCAAGGCGCGGAGCCTTACACGATCTCCAAACGCATCTCCCGCCAATTCTTCGATGCGCTTGCAGCAATTCTGAATCGGTTGTTCGCCTTGGAGGAATCCCAACACGTCACCCTGGCGTTCAGTCATGTCCACCTTCTGCCCCAGGTGGTCCGTAAGGTAACCGCCGTCCGGTGAAGTGTCGTACATGGCCTTGAGAAGCTCGATCGCTTTCTCCGCAACTTGCTCATGAATATCCTTCGGCGCGCGGTATCGGCCCTCCCAGCGTGTCTTTCCCTCAGAGTCCGGCGGCAAGTTCTCCCGGTAATAGTCGAGCGGGACTTCATCATTCCGACGAAAGTGCGGTGTTACCTTGAAGCTCTTACCCTCAAATTCCATCAGCCGGCAGTTCGGCAGGACGTTGCCCGCCGCATCCCGCCGTGTTGGAAGGTGGGTGTTGAAGTGGTTGATGAACTTGTCCGCCGATATTGTGGCGCTGGCTATGATCAGCTTGAGTCGCGGATAGCGTGGCAAGAGTTGCGTCAACAGGCCGATGATGATATCGATGTTCAGGCTTCGTTCGTGTGCCTCGTCAATCATCACCGTGTTGATCTTGTCGAGTTCACCTTTTGCGATCCAAGTGATCAGTGTCCCGTCCGTTACGAAGGCAAGCTTCGTGTTCCAGTCCGAGTTAGGTGAGCCTGAATGTCGAAAGCCAACGTCGAAGCCAGCGCCCAGGCTGCAGCCCATCATGGCCTTGGCGATGTAATCGGGTATGTTGCGGGTGGCCTGAATCCGGGGCTGAGTCACGACGATCTGCCCGTAACGATGGAACATCTTCGGGTCGATATCGCTGACCTTGTGGGTGGTCGCACGCGGATCAGGTGGTGGAGCTGTGTAGTGCCGTCGGAGTCCCTTGGATAACGGCGTGTGTTTGACAGCTTCTTTCGCGGCAGCCAAGTCAGCATCTGTTTTAATTGGGACCGTCCAGTACTCTCCTCGCACATTGCCGGCGGCATCCCTGTAGTTGCGCGGAAGTTCG
Organism: uncultured Verrucomicrobiota bacterium; assembly: GCA_964413865.1. GTDB lineage: Bacteria > Verrucomicrobiota > Verrucomicrobiia > Limisphaerales > J093 > MWFF01. The sequence continues at coordinate 30,416 of CAYPUR010000012.1, read as the reverse complement.
ACTAAGCGGTAGGGGAAATACGTGCTCTTGCCAGAACCGGTCGGTCCCACCACGACGGCAACTTGGAGCCCCGGATCTTGCACGAAGAAGTCGAACATCTCGATTATCCGGTCATCCTTGATTCCGAACTTCTTTTCGTCCAGAGGGGCAGGATGCCGCTCTTCTGCTTCGTGAGGACGGTCTTCACGCTTGAAGCGGCCGAGGTCGCTAGTTAGGCGCTTTGGGTCGGGGATGGGGCGCAGCGCGCGCACTTTGTAAAAGGCTTGGCCGATCGAATTGATCTCACGGGCATGCTGGGCGCGACAGCTATCGCATCTCTCCGGACGTGACCAGCCGCGCACCCGCCCCGCTTCATACTTGGTATCACTGTAAGCGAACGGCTTGTTGCAGTCCTTGCAGACACAGTTCCATTCTTTTCCCATACAAGGCTCTCCTACTCCCAAGGTGTATTGCTCGGTGCAAAACGCGTGCCGCCGCGAAAGTAGTGCGGGACGACACGCAACCAGCCACGCCGGCGCATCAGTGTCGCAGCAACCGCGCGGTAAAAGCCAATGGCGGCTGGCTCGAAGCCGGTGTGATACATGTTGAGCACGACGCCTCGTCCGACGTAGGCATCGTGCAGCTCCCCAAGCTGCTTCAGGGAATACTCGTAGCAGAACTCGTCGGACTCGGCGAGGGGCCTGGTTTGTGAAACCTCCTTGTTGCGGTACCATGCCCAGTCAACCACTGGATCCAATTCAAGGTGTCTCATACTCATCAGTGCCACCGCGATCTGGGCAGCGCCGGTCAGCGAAGGCGCTCCAGCCACCGGCAGAATCCGCAACGGGAAAGGATTCGCCTCGGAACCATCGGCGTAAATGATGCGTACACGACCCGGCGTTTGGCCCGTCTCGGCGCGCACGAATTGGCCTAACACTTCCGTGCTGACTTCGTGGGGCTGGTTGGACATGTTGACCTTGCCGCCAACAGGGAGAGCGTCTTCAAGTTCTGCCGTTAGCCGCTCCATCATGCGTCGTCGGCCTTTCGCGCTGGTCGGTGCTCGATCGCTGCTCACGCCAGTTCCAGACGAAGAGGCGGGAGAAGACTTTGGAGGGCGAGCAATGGGCGGCGCGATCTTCTCGTTGTCCAGTTCTTCAACGGCCTCGATCACGCCGGCCCCGAGATCGCGGATCATGCTCAGGAGGCGAATGCGATCTTCGGCAGCGGCCACTAACTCCTTTTCAGCCTTGACCGATTCGATGTTGACCAATGATTGCAATTCGGTGATATGGTCCGCCAGTCCATTGGGTGGGAAAACGGAGGAGCCAATCGTGGGCGCCGGTGGCTTTCGCGACGCGGGCGCGCCCACGTCGGCGGCGAGAAAGTTCGCCTGCTGCTGCAACTGCTCCAAGTGCGCACGGGTCATTAAGTCGAAGTACCGTGCGGACAGCGAAACGACCGGAATCTCTCGGCGTTGCAGCATTGCCTCCAAGTTCGATCTCTCGACCTGTTCGGCTCGAATGCCCAATCTCGACAGACGACTTTCCAATTCACCAAGGCAAGTGCTGTAGCGCATTCGCTCTGCCTCAAGGTTCGCTCCCTTTTCGATGCGGCGGCGTAAAGCGACAGCTTCACAAATCAATTGGCGCAAAACCGTGAAGGAAGGATTTGCCTCCGTCGAAGGCTCCTCCTGCCACAAATCGGACCGTATCAGGTAGAGTGAGTAGCTAGCCATTTGGGAATCGCAAATCGCAGTTGAATCAATCCTTCTTGATGCGGCTCGCCGTCATCTTCTTCTGCGCCATCTGATCGAGGGAACGTGTTGTCTCCGGGCACACCATCAGCACTATCCCAGATGCTTTCGCCGCTTGACGAAAGAACTCCTGGCGCGACGGCTCCAAATCGTGGAAATCGAAGGGAACAGCGACCGCAGCCAGTCTTGGTTTCGGCTCCATCCCTAGGCGATGCTTTGCCTTCTCAATGTCACTGAACAGATTGGCTTCCAGCGAAGCGGCAACGCGCGGACGAAGCAGGACCGAAAATCGTTCGCCCGGCTTCAAACGCACGCGCTCACATTCCCAATCAGGCAGCGGCATGTCGTCCGAACTCCCGCCAGCTTGCGGCGCACGTTGCGCGTACTCGCGAGCGTGAAAGCGCGCAAAGGTGCGAATGTCCATATCCCTCTCGTTATCCTCGACGTCCAGCCCCGGCTTTTTGCTCGCACCATCACCTTTGGCAGCTTCGTCGTCACGGTACATCAGGGACCGATCCAGCAAGCCACCCATGAAGGCGAGCCGTGAATGGGTCAGCACATGTTGGTAAAGGTGCCGTTGTTCTGGCATGACGTCTCCCGACAGGACCAGGTCCGGGTAGGTGCTGCAAAGAATGATGCCTTCCACCTCCGGCAACGACCATACCCCGTGGTGAACAATGAATGCCGCACGCTCGGGGGACATCAATCCCTGCTGGGCTAGCAACTCGATTGCGCGACGTAGCGGTGGCCGGAACCCTGTTAACGCAAGGTAAAGTGCTCGCCCTTCGTCCGGTTCAATGCGGCCCTCTTTCGCGTGAGCCAGTCGGACTTGATGCCGGAGCGCCAACCGCAGGACGTCCAGTGGGACATGACCGTCTTCCACGCTCTTGCCAAATTGCACGCGCAGTGGAACACCGACACGATAGGCCTCTGAGAGGATCGATAGCGTAGCCGCTGTGGCCCCGGCGAGATCATCATAGTATCCCCCTTGGCGTGTTTTCTCTTCGTACACTTCGCTGGTCAAGAACACATCCACCAGAATGTCTCCTTCGTCCTTGCGGTGCGCCATCGCCCAGATCGCCATGACCACATCCTGAACGCAGAAACGGTAGGGGCGCATCTCCGTCGCACGCGGCAGTTTCGCGCCCGGAGTGCGCTCATGATGCCGTCCACTGACTATTTGCTGGTAGCGCGCCAGCGCGCGTTCAATTTGCGGTTTACTTAGACCGCGAACTCCTACAGGAAGATCGAAAGACTTGGGACTAGGACGCGGCTTTCCTGCCGCGAGGGCAAGAGACCTGATTTTCGTCGCTAGTGCTTGGGGAAGTGTGGGGGCAATCATCGAGAGCGGCAAGGTCTTTCACCGGTTAACCCAGATCGTGAACTGATCCATCCCTGTGGACTTCGAAATTGCCAACTTTGCGCGGCTCTCCATGAGAATCACGGCAGAAGACAGCTATTTCGTGGCGATCGGGCATCCTGTCATCAGCATTGCGATAATGGTAAACCGCCTGAACAAAGAGCGGTGTCCCCTCATTTACAATTCCGCGCAGTTCTTTCTCAAGCGGAGACATCGCGGTATTTGCGACTCCTTCGAATGGCTCCGTGTTCCCGATTACTGGGCCTCCAAAGCACCTAGCCCAGCAGTGGGCTATGTGGACGGACGGATCTCCAGCGAACGGCCCTTTCATGTAGTCACGTGTATCTGCGTCCTTCGGCAAGGTGGGACCTGGGTTATCTTGAATCCATCCTTCGACTCCGAGCACTCGGTCGTGAGTGTCTCTGTACATTAGAAGTTCAGTGTCCTGCTTCCACGCATTCTGGTCAACAAACCGCTCTCCTTGCCAATACTCGGGTTGCCATGGAATGGCACGTTGTTCGATGGGAGTCGACAGCGGGGGTGGTTGCTCAGGTGCGGGCGGAGGAGACGGTGGCTCTGGTACTGGATGAGGTAGTGGTGGTTCGGGCGGTGGAGGAGGCGACGGGGGCTCGGGGGCCGGAAGGGGTGGCGGTGGCTCGGGTGCCGGAACCGGTGGAGACTCGAAGTAGCTCGGAGGGGCGGGTTCGGACGACCAACTTTCCGTTGGCGCCCAGTTCGGTTGCTCGAAAGCTGAAAAGGTTGTTGGTGCGTAAGCCGGGCTGTAGGAATCCGGTGCCGTGCTACCGAAGCCAGAACTTTGGTCCCAAGCGTGCTGCTGCGCATCTCGTTCTGCCTGCAACATGATCTTCGCAAGGGCTTCTCCATACATCGCCACGTACATCTCTGCCTTCCCAAGGTCGGCCCCGGCCTCCGCAGCCACCCGGCTCGCAGCTTCGTGAATCTCTTGAGCTTCGCGCTCTGTTGGTTCTCGGTTACATCCCATGTGATTTGGGCTCTTGGAAAAACACGACTAGTCTGTCGCTCATATTTATTAGTCGTTTATGTTGATTACGTTGACTAAGTTGAATGTGAACTTGTGGAGAGTAGATTCAATAAATTAGGACGCCTACTAAGTTCCTTTTGTGGAATGCCTCTCCTGTTTAGCCACCTTTCCGCCGCGCACCCATTCGTTTACCTCCGACGCCATGAATTTCCACAGACGCCCAACCTTGTGGGCGGGCAGTTTCTTCCGCTCGATCCATTTGTAAATGGTGTCCGGGTTGACGCCCAAGTGAGCGGCAATCTCATCTACTGACAACCATCGTTCGTTCATAGTCGTAGCCAACAGGATGCAGGCCGGCGTTGCGGCCCTGCCGTTTCAGAACGGCGGGACCAGACTACCGGCCTCTGTCCACCAAAACCAGACAAAAGCGACCAGAATCGCCAAAACCGCGCGCACGCCGGTTTAGAGCCGGTCAAGGGCTTCCAGAATTCGCGCCATGTCCCGACCTCCACGTTTCTGCCGTGGCCGTTTGGGCACTGTCGCGAATTTGCTCTTTCGGCTCTTCGGCCCTGTGTTTGCATTACACCATGCACGGCTCTCTCGATGTATTCTCTGCTGCATGAACGCTGACGAACAGCAGGCGGAGTTCATGAGTTGGAAGATTGCCCCAGCGCGTTTGAACGCGACACAGGCGGCATGGTATCTCGGCTTCGATCCGCACGAGATCGCCATGCTGGTCGGCGAGGGCCTGCTCAAACCGCTCGGGCACCCGGCACGCAACGCCACCAAATTCTTCGCCACACAGACCCTGGACCAGTTGCGTCGCGACGAGAAGTGGCTTGCCCGTGCGACGGATGCCATCGCGGACTATTGGCGACAGCAAAACGCCCGCAAGCGGGGAGCTTGCGGGCGCGGCGGTGTGACGAGAGGCAAGGCGCTCAGGCGAGTTGCCCCTGCGCCCGAGGGGGCTGCTGCTCTGCCCCTGTCGTCAGCGCCGGTTGGAACGGAATGACGTTTCCGGCGGCCGCCTGTTTCTCGTAGTTCTCCAGGGACGGCAGCTTCACCTTGGCCTTGCGCGAATAGGCGCGATGGACGGCCTTGCTGCTGTGGCCAAGGGCCTCCTGCGCAAACCGCTCCGGGTAGCCGCACTGCTTTGCCCGCTCCGCCCAGGCGTAACGGTAGCAATGGAGCGTCACACCGTGCACGCTGGCGCGGCGACAGACGCGCGTGAACTCGGTAGCGCGATGCCCGGAATTCAGCTTCTGCAGCTTCGGGAAGAACGGACCCGCCGCCGGCAGCGTCTTCAGCACGGCCTCGACCTCGTCGCCGAAGTGAATCATGGAAACCGTCCGCGTCTTCTTGCGGGCGAAGCTGATGACCCGCGCCGGCCAGTCCACATTGTCGGCAGTGAGGAAGGCCACGTCCGATTGCGACGCGCCGAGCAGCCAGCAAAGCTGGTAGAACGCCTTGCGGTCGGGATTCGGTTCATGGTCGAGGATGGCCCGGTGTTCCTCGGGCGTGATGGCCCGTTTCTCGCGGAACGTGATTCTGGGCCAGTGCTTCTTCGGAATCACCGGCCAGGGGAGCCAGCCCATGTCCAAGGCAAAATTGTGGACGCGGCGGAGGAACACGTTGGTCGACACGGTGACATATTGACGCGCAGTCGATTCCGGTCTCAGCCGGATAATGTCCTGGCTTCGAGCAGTGCTCCCACCGGTAAGACAGCGCGCTGCCGCGGATCAGCGTAGTGGCTTGCCGTCATCTGGATGGTGGAATGCCGGAGCTGTGCACTGCCAGCGAATATCCCGTTCCTCTTCACGATTGCATCACCGAACAGTTTCCGAAGCTCATGCACTTTTTTGCGAGCCGTGATGCCCTTGCTTCCCAGCCAATTCAAGAGCGTTTCCCAGTGGGGTTCGCAGCGGTAACGATTGTACGTGGTGCGCTTCCATCTCCAGGGGCTGTTCACGACGAACGTGGTCGTTGTTCCCGATTTGAGACCTTGGAGTTCATTCATCAAAGCCGCGTCTACGTAGACCACCCCGCCAGAGTCATGCTTCGGATGCAGGTAAGGCGTTTGCTCGATGCTGATTGAGTTGTCTGCTTGGTTGAGCTGGTTCCACAGAAGGGTATCAGCCTCAGCCCTGCGCAGGCCGGCACACAAACATAGCAAGAAAAGCTTGTAAGCCTCGGTGTGCTCGCCACGGAGTTCGCTCCGCGCATCGTGCACGAGACCCTCATAAGAGACGCCCGTCGGGACGCGGAACTTCATCGAGCCATTCTTCTCGAACCTGAGCACTTCAAACCAGTATGCCTCGCGGTCTCCTCGCTGGCCGTCCCTCACGGTGAATCGAGGTACGGTCACAGCGAAGTTTGGCTGGTTGATGACTCGGGGGCTGAAGAGGCTTTTGCAGTGCCGCAAAACCGCATTGAACGAGCGGTTGACTTCGAGTTTTCGCTGAGGGTCATCACCGGCCCGTGATAGATAGGCCAGCCGCCAATTGGCCGCAGCCTCCGGGGTGACATACCGAAGCGGGGTGGAATCCACTTTCGCACGCCAGGCCGCAAGCCGACCATTGCGGTAGTCGTATTTGGACTTGTCCGCGGCAGTCCCGCGGATCTGAGCAACAACCATCCTGAAGTACTGCGCGTAACGGTGAAAAGTCCGGGCCTTCAAGCCCGCGACGCGCTCGACCTCAGCTAGGAATGCTCCGACAGTGGGTTCCCCAGATTGAGCAGTTGGCGGAGGCGAACCAGGACGGCTGAACTCGACGAGCGTCGCTTCCCAGCCCTTTGCGACGAGCGAGAGATAGATGTCTCTCGCCTTGACGGCCGCCTCCTCTCTGGTGGGTTCGTCAAGCTCGAAGCTCCTCCGAACCCCAAGATGTTTGATGCGTACCGACCATCCGCCCGTCTCTTGGCTCTGGCCGCGGTAGGTGTAGGAGTGATGCTCCAACCGCGCCTTCCAGTACCCCGAGTGGGTCTTGGGGAACGCCCGCCGCGGCGTTTTGTCGCGGTATGTCGTTTCCGGTGCCGACGGATTCTTGGCCACTTCTTGGCCACTTTTTCTGCCCTGAGCAGTCGCAACGAGTTGCTCCATAAACCAATCTTGCCATGTATGTCGTTTGTTTCACGTTGGTTATGGCGACTTATTGCGACTCGTTGCTACCCTGGACAACTCCGGACTTCCAGACTCATAATCGCTTGGTCGGGGGTTCAAATCCCTCTGGGCCCACCAACATCGCACGCGCTTCGCAGGAGGGTGAAGACGAGGGCCGCGAGGAGGAGGAACGCGCCGCCGATCAGCGCGACGATGGTTGCCAGTCTGTGGCGCATGGTTGGTTGCGGGTCGCGGCGAGATCAGACCAGATTGAAGCGCGCCGTCAGCACGAACTGCAGACCCATCATCGCCAGACCGATGAAATTCAAAGCGACCGACAGCTCGCGCGCAAACTCGCGCCTGGGCTGAGTCGCGCCCGTCAGGACGATGAGCAACGGGTCGGCACTGATCTTCGGGACTGCAGGGGTGCGCGTGAGCGGCAGTGGCTTGAGCCCGGCAATCTGTGTCCTGGTTCCGGCATAGATCTCCGGGCTAACGCAAAGCCAATCTGGATTGGCTTCTGCTGACGCGTTCGCGGGCCAGGACTGCGCCGAGCCCCAAGGACTTCGAGAGCCAGGCCTGGTAGTCGGCGACGGTTTCCCGGTGGGCGGCCAGCACGCGCAACACCTCCTGCAGGTCGTCGACGTAGCCGCCCTCCCAGGTATCGGGGATTCGATCCGCCCAGCGCAGGTCGGGTTCATGGCGTCCGGGGTGAATCGCGCCGGCGCTGGATGCGTCAACATCACTGTCCGCGGCGCGCTCGGCGTGCAGGCTGAATGGGGCGGCTAGGCCCCGCGCGCCCGGCAGAGAGAGATTATGCGGATCACCGACGTCCTCGTGCGAAAGGGGCTGCTGACGGCCGGGCAAATGGCCGAGGTGCTGCGTTTGCAGCAGGCGGAGGGGCTGCGTCTGGACCGGGCGATCGTGCGGCTCGAGTACTTGAGTGAGCGGGAGCTTCTGGGTGCGTTGGGAGAGCATCTCAAGCTCAAGGTGGCGGACCTGTCGCAGGTGAGCGTCGGTCAGGAGGTGCTGCGGCTGCTGCCGGCGAAGCTCGTGTTTCGCAAGCGCGTGTTCCCGATCGCGCGCGGCGACGGCGCGATCGAGGTGGCGACCAGCGACGCGTTTGACATGAGCGCGCTGGACGAGGTGCGCCTGCTGACCGGGCTCGAGGCGCGGCCGGTGCTTGCGGCGGCGGAGGAGATCGACAAGCTGATCAAGGCGCACTACGGGGTCGGGGGCGACACGATTGACGAGATGGTGGCGGGGGAGGCGGGTGGGGTGTCGGCGGAATCGGCGACGAGCGAGGATTTGCTCGAGATGGCGCAGGAGGCGAGCGTCATCAAGCTCGTGAACGAGATCATCATCGAGGCGGTGAACGAGCGGGCGAGCGACATCCACATCGAGCCGTACGAGCACGAGCTTTCGATCCGGTATCGGATCGACGGGGTGCTGCACGAGGCCTCGATGCCTCCGCAGATCCACCGGTTCCAGGCGGCGATCATCAGCCGGCTCAAGATCCTTGCCAACCTGAACATTGCGGAGCGGCGGGTGCCGCAGGACGGGCGCATCGAGTTCAGTGTGGGGGGGCGACAGATCGATGTGCGGGTGAGCGTGATCCCGATGCTTTTCGGCGAGGGCATCGTCATGCGTCTGCTCGACAAGTCGAGCGTGCTCTTCACGTTGACGCAACTGGGGATGGACGACACCACGTTCAGCCAGTTCCAGGCCCTGATCCGGCGTCCGCACGGGATCCTGCTGGTGACGGGGCCCACCGGCAGCGGGAAGACCACGACGCTCTACGCGGCGCTGAACGCCCTGGTGAACTCCGAGATCAAGGTGCTCACCGTCGAGGATCCGGTCGAGTACCATCTGCGAGGCGTGAATCAGATCCCGGTCGATCCGCAGGTGGGGATGACTTTCGAACGCGGGCTGCGCGCGATCCTGCGTCACGATCCGGACGTGATCATGATCGGGGAGATTCGCGACCTCGAGACGGCGCGGGCCGCGATCGCGGCCGCGTTGACCGGCCACCTGGTGTTGTCCACCCTGCACACGAACGATGCGGCGTCGGCGCCGATGCGGCTGCTCGACATGGGTGTCGAGCCGTATCTGGTGAGCAGCACGCTGATCGGCGCGATGGCCCAGCGCCTGGTGCGGACGATTTGTCCGAAGTGCAAGACAACCGACCCGGCGGACCCGCGGACCCTGCCCGAGGATCTGGGCTGGGGGCCGGGCGATGTCCTCCACCGCGGGGCCGGATGCGAAGCCTGCCGCGGCACCGGGTTCCGGGGGCGAACGGGGCTCTACGAGCTGCTCACGATCAACGAACCGCTGGCCGAAGGCATCCTGCACCGCCGTCCGCCGCCCGAGCTCATCCGGGCCGGCCGGGAGGTTGGGCTGCGCCTGCTGCGGGAGGATGGCTGGATCAAAGTGCGCCAGGGGGTGACCACGGTGGACGAGGTTGTGACCTGCACGGCGGTGTGAGGCATCGAGGAGGGACATGGCCGATTTCCAGTACACCGCCAAGACCGCCGGGGGCCAGACCGTCACCGGCGTGTTGTCGGCCGAGAGCGAGGCGACGGCCCTGCGGATCCTGGACGAGCGGAATCTGTTTCCGCTGGCGTTGCGGAACGGTTCGGGGGCGGGCGTCCGGCCGGCGGCGCGGCGGCGGGTCCGCACCCGGGACGTGGGGATCATGTACGGGCAGTTGGCGGATCTGATCGGGGCCGGGGTGCCGCTGCTGCGCGCGCTCGACTCGCTGGTCAAGTCGACGGTCAACGCGCGTCTGGCCGGTTTGTTGCGGGATGTGCGCGCGGCGGTCGCGGACGGCAAGTCGCTCACGGACGCGCTGCGGGAGCATCCGGAGACCTTTCCGCCGTTGCACACCGCGATGGTGCAGGCCGGGGAGCGGGCGAGTTTTCTCGAGGATGTTCTGCAGAGCCTGTCGGGCTTTCTCGAGCGGCTGGACGAATTGCGCAGCAAAGTGATCGGGGCGCTGATTTATCCGGCGTTGCTTGCCGGCGTGGGCACGCTGGTCCTGGTCGGCGCGCTGTTGTTCTTCGTGCCGCGGTTCGAGCCGCTGCTGGGCGACGCGCGCAAGCCGTTGCCGACGGAGCTGGTCTTTTGGCTGAGCGGGGTGTTGCGCGGGTATTGGTATTTGGCGCTGGCGGCCGGGGCGGGCCTTGGGGCCCTGGTCTGGGGCGCGCTGGCGAGCGAGCGCGGGCGGCGCTGGTACGAGGAGTGGCGCCTGCGGGTGCCGGTTGTCGGCACCGCCCTGAGGCTTCTGGGTATCACACGGTTTTGTCGGATCCTGGGCACGCTTCTGGCCAATGGCGTTCCCCTGCTGCAAGCCCTCGCGATCAGCCGCGGGGCAACCGGGTCGAGGCTTCTGGGCGACCGCATCGCCGATGCGATGGAGAGCGTGCGTGGGGGGCGGCCGCTGACCGAGCCGCTGCGAGTGGGCAACCTGTTTCCCGAGCAGATCCTGGCGATGATCCGGGTGGCAGAGGAATCGAATCGTCTGGACAAGGTGTTGCTGAAAATTGCGGACACGGTCGAGCGGCGGACCAACCGGCAGGTGGACCAGGTGGTGCGGCTGCTCGAACCGCTGATTCTCTGCCTGGTTGCGATGGCGATCGGGGTTCTGGCGCTGGGTTTGCTCCTGCCCATATTCACGATGGCCAGCAACCTCGGGCGGGCGTCCTAACCCGCATATTTCACCCCCGATAGGGCACAGGGCGGTCGGACCTCGCAAGATGACTGCTCTGCGGGTTAGCCCGGTCAGGGTTGCCTGCGAAGCATGCCAAATAGCCGGGCTAACGGGAGGATGCGCTGAATGGAAACAGGTTTGACGGCGTCTATTTTGGCCTAAATACTGTGGCCTTATGAAGATGCGCAATGTGGCCGGACGATTTGCGCCGGTGCGGGCGTCGGTGGGCTTCACGCTCATCGAGGTTCTGCTGGTGATCGTCATTATCATGATGCTGGCGGCGGCGCTGGTGACGTTTGTGCTGCCGCAGCAGGCGGGGGCGGAGCGGAACACGACGCGGCTGCTATTGACGCAAGTGCAAACGTCGCTCGACACGTACCGCATGAACGTGGGGCACTATCCAAGCGAAGAGGAGGGTGGGTTGGGGGCGCTGCTGGTCAGACCGCAGTTCGAGAACGAACAGCTCGGGGAGCGCTGGCAGGGGCCCTACATTAAGCCTGGCACGAAACTGCTCGATGCCTGGGGCCACCAGGTGGTCTACGAATTGCAGGACCTCGCGGGCACGGGGCAGACCAACGGGCTCCCCTACCGCTTGTTTTCGGTCGGGCCGGACGGCCAGGCGGACACCGAAGACGATTTGGCGCTGGAAACCACGGCGGACGAGAACCTGGACTCCCGGAGTGTGCTCGAGACAACGCCCAAGTAGGCTGCCGCACGTGTCAAAGACCAATCGCCAGGCGGGTTACACGCTCCTCGAGTTGCTGCTCGTGGTGCTCTTGGTGCTGTTGTTCACCGGCGCGGCTGTCATGAATGTGGCGCCGCTCGCCCAGGGAGCGCGGCTCGATGAAGGGGTCGGGCAACTCGAGACGCTGCTCCGGTTTGCCCGCGCCGAAGCCGCCCAACAGGGGCGCCGGCACCAACTGCAGATGCAGGCTGCATCGGAAGCCCAGCCGGCCAGCCGCCCGGCGATCGCGGTGCGTTGGGAGCCCGAGCCTCTGCAAGATCCCGGCGTCTTCGTGCAAAGCCAGTCCACCGCCGCGCTCGCCCAGTCCGTGACCGAGCACGTGCGCATCGAGCATGTGCGCTTGATCGAGCCAACGCCCCCCTCCGTCCCCCCGCCAACCGCGCGGGACTCGTGGGAGATGTCCGCCCCGGCGTCCGAACCTCCCGGGACACCCGCGTTTGGAGTGGTCGAGGAATGGCCGTCGATCACGTTCTATCCCGATGGATCGTCCGACTCGGCGGAGATTCTCGTCGGCTCGACGGATATCAACGATCCGCGCCGGATGCTGGTGAAGTGGAACGGCCTCAGCGGCAGCGCGGCGCGCGAGGGAGTGGATCCGGAGAGCCTTGGGCTGTTTGGGAGCAGAACCGCCGAGGCGCAACCCTTGGAGCCGGCCTCGGTCGCCCATACGATTCTCGGGCCCTCGGCTCCTTGACCTATGGGGCGCGCATGCAGTTGCCTGGACCGGCGGACCAGACTCAGCCCGGGCGGGAGCTGCGCTCCGGACGCGGGGCGGTCCTTCTCGAAGTCCTGCTCGCCCTTGGTTTGTTCGTGGTGGCCGCAGCGGTGGTCACTGGCGGCTTGAACGCCGCCGTCGAGCGCACGATCCGGTTGCGGGCGCAGACGCACGCGCTGGATCTCGCGGCGTCCGTGATCTCCGAGATTCAGATGGGACTGCGGGCTTCACAGGCCGCGGGGCCGGAATCCTTCGAGGCACCCTTCGATCAATGGACCTGGGAAATCGAGGTGGGCCCGTACACCTTCGGAACCGAGAATGCACCCGGATTGCAACTGGTGACGGTCATCGTCCGCGGCGAGACGCCGCCCACGGTCCAGCGCTTGACAACGATCCTCCTTCCGCAGGGCGAGCCCGGGCCATTGGGCGATGAGTTCGGCGGCTGGGACGGGGCCTTTGACAGGGCGGGATGGCGCGGACTCATCCCGCGTCGCGGGGCGGCTACGGATAGATGGTCCATGGGAAGCGCCGACATTCAACGGCTTCATGCGCACGGGGACGATGGACTGGAAACACTCAACGTCCAACGCCCAACCATCAACCATCAACCATCAACCAGCTACGGATCCCGGCACGAGGTTTCGGGGCCAGGGGAGGCCCCGTCGGGATGAGGCCGCTTCGTCCGCGAGCTGTGCCGCTGGGCGCCAGGGCGTTCACGCTTCTCGAAGTGTTGTTGGCGCTGTCGATCGCCATCGGCCTGCTGATTGTCGTCCTCTACTACTACCAGCAGGCCGCCCTGCTCCGGGACAGCACGCTCGACTCGGTCACGGGACTGGCCGCCGTGCGTCTGTGCATGGACCGCCTGGGAACGGAGCTGCGGACGGCCAGCGCGCAGCCCGACAGTTTCCGCGGCGGCTCTCAAGAGATCGAGTTCCTTCAGTGCGAGCTTCCCGAATCGGGAGGCGCGGCAACGGCCGAAGCCGACGCCCAACTGTCAACCCCGCTTCTGCTTCGTCGGATCCGCTATGCCATGCCTGCGTCCGAGGAATCGAGTGCCGCGGGGGGATTGGTGCGGACGGAGGCCATGGTGATGCCCGCCGCGCCTGAGACGGGCGAAGCGGGGCCGGACCCTGTGGAGATGGACCCGGCAGAAGCGGGTTCTGCGCAGGAGCCGTCGGAATCGCCTGACACCAACGACGTGTGGGCGGTCGAGACTGCGAGCGTCGAGGAAGAGGGCACACGCATCACCACCTCGTTCCCGAGCGCGGGCGCGCCGCCGCTGACCATTCCCGAACTGCGCTACCTGCGCCTGCGCTATTGGGACGGAGCGCAGTGGCGGGACTCATGGTCCGGGTCGCATCTGCCCCGCGGCATCGAGGTGACGCTCGCCCTCGAGCCGGTTCCGCCGGATGCCGCCCCGGACACGCTGCCCGGAGAGGTGTTTCGGCGAGTGATTGCGATTCCGGCGGGGCTCGCTTCGAGCGCGATTCCAGCCGTCGCGGACGACTTTGAGTCGGGGAGCGTGAACGGGGGGATGACCTCGGGGGGTGGCCGGTGAAGACGCACTGTCACCCACGCGAAGATCGATCGAGGCCGTGGTGGTCAGGGGGCTTTGTTCTGCTGATCGTGTTGGTGGTGGTGCTGCTCAGCTCGATGCTGGCGGCGAGTGTTCTCTACGCGATGCGGTCCGAGGCCGCGGCCCACACTGCGAGTGTCCAGCGCGAACAGGCCTGGGCGGCGGCCATGAGCGGGGTGGCCCGGGCCCTGGCCGTGGCGAGGGATCCGGGGGACGACTGGATGGGATGGGAGGACAACCCGGCGATGTTCCAGCATCAGTTCGTGAACCAGGACGGCGATGACCAGTGGTTTTTCACGGTGTACTCGGCCTCGGACTCCCTGGGTGCCGAGGTGCGGTTCGGTTTGACGGACGAATCGGCCAAGCTCTCGGTGCTGCATCACGATGCCGCATGGCTCGGGAAGCTGCCGGGGCTCGATGCGAAGCTCGCTGCGGCGCTTGCGGGCGCCAGCCCGCGATCCGAAACCGCGCCGCGGACGAACAGTCCAAGCGCTGCATCATGGGCCCCGGACGTCTCGGGTCGCGCGGGAGCGGACGAGCCGCCGTCCGAGGCGCGACCGTCCGAGACTCGGCTGTCGGAGGCTCAGGCGTCAGAGGTTGTGCCACCGATCCCGGCGGCGCCGGCCAGCCCGGTCCCGTCGATCGAAGAGTGGTTTGCCGCGGCGGGCTTGAGCAGTCAGTTGCTCTGCGGGGAGGACGCGAACTACAACCTTCGGTTGGACCCGGACGAGGACGACGGGGAGACGCGCAAGCCGCTGGACAATGCGGACGGGCAGTTGGAGCGGGGTTTGCAGCGGTATCTCACGACGATCAGCTACGACCTGAACGTCACCAGTGAGGGGCGGCCGCGCATCAACCTCAACGATGCCCAGGCCGACCTCTCGAAGAGCGGCCTGCCTCAAGCGACGCTTGATTACATGGCGGCCCTGCGCCGCGCCGGCCAGTCGCTTTCCCACCCGGCCGCGTTGCTCGAAGCCGAAGGCGAGTTTCAGGATGCCGAGGGACGCCCGCAGCGTCTGCGCTCGGGCATTGGACGCGAGGAATTGTCCGTTGTCTTGGACCAGTGCACCACGACCAATGCCGCGCGACTCGAAGGGCTGATCAACGTGAACACGGCGCCGCGCCCCGTTCTGATCGCGATTCCGTTTGTGGGAGAGGCGTTGGCCGACGCGATCCTCGCGACGCGGCCCGGTCTCACGGCGGACGAAGCGCGCACGCCCGCGTGGCTGTATCGGCGCGGTCTGGTGAGCGCCGAGGAGTTCAAACAGATTGTCCCGCACCTGACCACGCGCAGCCTCCAGTTCAGCTTCCGCTGCCTGGGTTACGCCGTGCCGTCCGGGCGCTACCGGGTGTTGAGCGTTGCGGTGGACACGGCGCCGCAGCCGCCGCGTGTCGTCGCCCTGCGCGATCTGACGCGGTTCGGATTCCCGGTGCCGCTGGGGGTGCTGGAAAGCGGAGGCGCGGGGGGCGTGTGGACAACGAGTGCGGGTGGGCGGCCCGCATGGTGAGTCTTGAGTCATGGCGCTAAACCTCGAACACATCTGGACTGGTCTTGCGGCCCGTTTGAACCGGCCGGCGGCGTCGCACCGGAGCCGGCGCACCAGCATCACGGCGCTCGATCTCGAAGGGGGCTTCCTCCAGGTGGTGCAGGCGGCGTTGCGAGGCGGTGAGCCTCGGGTCATCCGGCATGCCGCTGTTCCACTGGATCGGGCGCCGGACGCCAATTCGGAGACAGGGTCGGTTTCGGGTCCGGTGTTTGCCGCCGCGCTGGCGCGCGCTGGAATTCGCCCGGGCGCCGTGGTTATGGGGGTGCCGCGCGCGCGGGTGATGCTGCGGACTCTCGATTTGCCGCCGGCCGAACGCGAGGCGGAGATCGCGGCGATGGTGTATCTGCGGCTGCAGCGCGACTTGCCGTTCGGTCTCGACGAAGCCCTGATCGATTTCAGGACCCTGAAGCATCCGGCGTCCCTGCCGGCTGCGCTGGCCGCGTCGGACCGCCCAGGCCCCCAAGGGGCGGCAGCCCCGGTCCGCGTGCTGGCCGCCGTGGTCCGGCGCGACACGGTCGAGCACTACCAGTCCCTGGCCAAAGCGGCGGGGGTGAAGCTGGCGGCCTTGGGACTCCGTTCGCTGGCGAGCGCGCGCGCGGCGCAATGCCTGGATCCGCGAACGACCGTCGGGTGTGTCGCCCTGATCTCCGTCCATCGACGCGAAGTCCTGTTCGATGTGCTCTTCGAGGGCGCATTGGTGTTCACCCGGGTTGGGGCCTTGGCGGCAGGCGCAGAGCCCGCGTTGGAAGCTGGGGATGCGGTGGTCGAGCCCACGGCGGAATCGGTGTTGACCGAGGTTGTGCGGAGCCTGCACAGCTACGAGGGGGTTGCGGATTACCATCCGATCGGGCGTTGCCTTGTGACGGGATCGACTGGCGCCGAGCCGGCCCTGGCGCAGGCGCTGGCGAGGCAGTTGGGGGTGCAGGCCGAGGTTCTTGAACCCGCGGGGCCGTGGAGTGAGGTGTCCGAGAACG
>CAYPUR010000012.1:9858-13945 GCA_964413865.1 uncultured Verrucomicrobiota bacterium | reverse complement strand
CCGAGTTGTCGCCCCATGCGCTGCCGGCCATCGGTCTCGCCCTGGGCGCGCTCGAACCCGAGGGGTTGCCGATCGATCTTCTGAATCCCAAGCGCCCTCCGGTCGCGCGTGACAACCGGCGCGTGCGGCAATTGGGCATTGTGGCGGCGATTCTGGCGGTTCTGCTGGCGGCTGCCGGGCTGCGAGCGCGTTGGATTGGGGCCCGGGAGCGGCACCGCGCCCAACTCCAGGAACAGATCACGCTCGGGTCCAAGAACCTCGCCGCCTACCGGCATGTCCGCAACCAGGCCCGGACTCTCGCCGATTGGTCGGGAGCCGGGCGCAACTGGCTCGATCACCTGACTGTCCTGAGCGCCCTGTTGCCGCCCAGTCGTGAGCTCTATGTGACCGCGCTTTCGACCAGCGCGCGCAACACGCTCAACCTCGCAGTCAAGATCCGCGGCGGTGAGACTGTGGACCGCCTGTTGGAGACGCTGCGTTCCGCGGGTTACCAGGTGAAGGCGCCGGCCATCATGCCAGCCATGGACCGCTTCGGATTCCGGTTCCAGGCGAACCTCGAACTGGGCATTCCAACCGCGATCACGAACGATCTCGATGCCCTCGCGGTCGAATCGCGTCCGCCGCCATCCCCCGCCGCCCCCGGGGCCGCGTCGTCGGCTCCCGCGCCCCAGCCTGCGCCACCCGCGCCGCCGGCTGCGGCCTCTCCCGCCGCGCCGCCGGGCGCCGTTCCGTCCGCGGCGCCGGCATCCGCCGCCTGGAGAGAGCAGCGTGGATCCCCCCAGACGGGGGAACCGCGAATGCGCCGACGCCGACCGGAAGGAGGCTGGCGTGAATAAGCGGGTCCGACTTCTTGCCTGGGCGGCTTTGGGTGTGGCCGGGCTGCTTGCGATGGGCTTCGTGCTGAGGGCTGCGATCAATCGTCCCTTGCGCACTTTGGACGGCCAGATCCTCGCGCTCGAATCGAGGTTGAAATCGCTGCAAAAGGAGAGGCAGGCCTTTCTGAAGGCGGACACCGAGGTGCGCGCCGGTGCCGCCCGGTTGTTCGCCAGCCAGGCCGCGGAGGCGGAGGCGCGACATGGAGCCCTGTTGACGGCCCAGATCGTGCGCGTGGGCTTGCGCGAAGCCGATTTTACCCGCATCCCCGTCGGGCGCCGCCGCCTGCCGGGCGCCGAGGAGGTGGGTTGGTCCGTGCAGGGGGAGGGATCCCTGGCGCGTTTGCTGGATTTTCTGTTTTTGCTGCAAAGCGAGCCGCGGCTGCATCGAGTCGAGGGCCTCTCGCTGTCTCCCGCCAACGAAGCCGCGCGCACGCGGATTCGGTTTCGGTATGTGACATTGGTCTTCCTGCCGGCTGTTGAGATCGACGCCTCGAGCCCCGAGACGGAACTGAGCCTCGATGCCCCCCTGCGCCGACGATACGACGCGATCACACAGCGCGATCTCTTCCGTCCGCACTCGCCCGACGAGCAGGCCCCCAGTCCGCCGCCCCCGGACGCGCCGACGCCTCAGTCGGAGCAGCCGCATTTCCGGATCGTCTCGCTCTCCTCGTGGGACGGGCAACCGGAGGTGCACTTATTCGACGTGCGGCAACAGCGGTTGGTTGTCCGCCGGCCCGGCGAGGAACTGCTCGACGGCGAGGTGGCGGCGGTGGACTACCGCCCGCAGCCCGTGCCCGGCAAGGCCGGCCTGATCAGCTACAGCCGCCTCATCTGGCGGATCGACACCAACTATTGGGCTGTCGAGCCGGGTCAGACCCTGGCTGACCGGCGCCTGCTGGCGCCCGAAGAACTGCCGGCGGCGCTTCACCCGATTCCCACAAACCCGGTTCTACCATGAAACTCCATCACTGCATCTGTTTGGTCTGTTTGGCTCTCTCGAGCCTGGCGCCGATGCGACCGCTGGCAGCCGACGGGGCGGGCGGCGACACGCCTGTCGTGGCCACAAACTCGGTGCCGGACGCCGTGCCGATCGACGCCGTGGCCGCGACGCCGGCCTCCGTCGCGCCGCCATCGGTCGCCGCGACGAATGCGCCGCCCGGCGCGGCCGACATCCGGTTTGACTTCGCCGGCATGCCCTATTCGGAGGCGATCCAGCGCTTCTGCCAGATGGCCGGCAAGCCGTTGATCGCCGACACGGTTGTCGAGGGGGCGCTGACGTTCTCGGATCCGAAGCCCTACACGTACGGGGAGGCACTGGACACGTTGAACCTGATCCTGGCGACCAAGAGCGTTATGTTGATCGAGGACGACCGTTACCTGCGCCTGATTCCCTTCAAGGCATTGTCCCAGATGCCGCTCAAGCTGATTCGCGGGCTCGAAAACGTGGGCGATGTGCGCCCCGGGGAACTGGTTACGGTTGTGTTGGATCTCAAGAACCTGGATGCGGGCGAATTGTCGCAGCCCATCAGCGGCATGCTGTCGTCAGCCGGTTCCGTGGCGTCGCTCTCGCGCGGGCGCGGGCTGATCATCACCGATCGCCTTGCGAACATCCAGCGCGTCCGGCAATTGCTGGACCAGGTGGACACGGCCTCCCCGGTCCAGCGGCAGGTCAAGACGTTCGCCCTGCGCAACGTGTCCGGCACGCTGATGAGCGATCTGTTGAACCGCACGTTCGGCATCGCCACGGCCCCGAAGCGGACCGTGTTCAACGAGCAGCGCAAGGCCTACGAAGTGCTGCCGCCCGACCCCACCGATTACGTGACCGCGATTTTTGCCGAGGCCTCGAACACGCTGGTGCTGTTCGGGCCGTCGGAACGGATCGACATGGCCAGCGACCTGATTGCGCGCTTCGAGAGCGATGCGGGCGCCGCCGCGAGTGAAATCAAGGTGTTCTATCCCCAAATGCCCGTCGAGGAACTGGCCGAAATGGTCCGCCAGGCGGTCCCGGGCGTGGCTGGGCGAGGCGATCGCGGGCGCGAGAGCGACACCCGCGCCAAGGTGATCACCGACCGGACCAGCAACCGGCTGATTGTGACGGCGCCGGCCATTGGGCAACTCGACGCCATCACCGCGCTCATTCGCCGTCTCGATCCCTCCACTCAGGAGACGGCCGCGGAGAAGGCCCCCGACCGTTCGACGCCGCAGCGGGAACTGCGCGTGGTGGATCTCAAGTCGGGATCGGCCCAGGCTTTGGCGCCAATGCTCCGCGATGCCCTGACCGATCTGACTCGGGACACACCCGGCCCGAACCCGATGAGCCAGGTGCGGATCCAAGCCGCGCCGATGGGGAACCGGATCCTGCTGACCGGCGCCCCGGACGCCCTCGACGACGTCCTGCGCCTGATCGAGCAACTCGACACCGTGAGCGCGCCAGCCGAAGTGACGCGCGTGTTCAAGTTGCGCCAGGCGAACGCCAACCGCGTGGCGGGCCTGATCATGGGCGCGATGGGCGGATACGACTGGCGCCGCCGCGGCGGCGGCGGCGGCGCGGTGCTGGCTGCCGCGGACGATCGCAGCAACTCGCTGATCGTCGCGGCCCCGGAAGGCCAAATGAAGATGATCGAGCAGGTGATCGAACAGCTCGAAGCGGTGGGCGGCGTCGGCGGGAGGCAGTTGAGGATCCTCGAACTCACGAACAACTCCGCCGCCACGGTCGCCGGCACGCTCACGCGGCTGTTCGCTCCTCAAGTCAACTCGTACGATCCCACCCAGCGCGTCGCGCTGACTCCGGCGCCCAACGACCGCGCCCTCGTGCTCGAAGCCGACGAGTCGATGATGGCCCGGCTCGAGGAGGCGGTGCGGACGCTCGATACGGCCGCCGCGGCGGGAGGCATTGAAACGCGCGTGGTCGAGGTCAAGTCGGGTTCGGCGCAGGCCCTGGCCCCGATGTTGAACGAGGCGCTGTACCAGTTCGGGCGCGACGGCCGGGGCGCCAGCCCCTTCGGGCGTGTCCAGGTGCAGGCCTCGCCCGTCGGGAACCGGCTGCTGCTCGCCGGTTCGCCGGAGGCGCTCGACCGCGTCGAGACTCTCGTCGCCCAACTCGACAGCGTCCCGGCCACCCAAAGCACCCGGGTCTTCAAGCTGAAGAACGCCGATGCGCGTCAGGTGGCCAACATGGTCCTGAGCACGATGGGCGGGTACGAATCGCGCCG
>CAYPUR010000012.1:0-9848 GCA_964413865.1 uncultured Verrucomicrobiota bacterium | reverse complement strand
CGCGTCGGCGCGGCAGGCTACGTCGAGGCCGCCGCTGAGGAACGGGGCCATTCCGTGGGCGCGTCCGCCCCCGCCCCCCAGCTCGAACTGGTCGAGGACATCATCAACCGGCTCGACGAGGCCGGGCTCGCGGGCGGGCGCAAGTTGGAGATTCTGCCGATCGACCGCAATTCGGCGGCGTCGATCGCGGCGATGGTCACGCAGATGTTCTACCCGCAGGTGCGCAGTCCCGATCCGGCCACGCGGATCGCGCTCACGGCGGCTCCGGACGACCGGGCGCTGGTGATCGAGGCCGGCGAGTCGATGATCGATCGGCTGCGTGAGACTGTGCAGGCCCTCGATGTCGCGCCCACGCTCGGGGGCGTCGAGGTGCGCACCTACGCCCTGCCGGAGGGGCGGTCCGTCGAGCTGGCGGAGGCCCTCAACCGCATCTTTGCCGACCCGTCGGAATCCCGCCGGCGCTGGGATCAACCGATGTCGGCCGCGCCGCCGGCGCCGCGGTTCGAGATCGACAGCGGCTCGGAGCTGATGATGGTCGCGGCCACGCCCGACCAGTTTGAGAGGATCGAGAAGGTCCTGGACGACCTGCGCGGGGCCGCGGCGGCGTCGTCGCAAATCCGCACCTTCCGCCTGCAGCATGGCGATCCGGCCCAGGTGGTCGAGGTTCTGCAGTCGATGCTCCTGGGAGACGCCAGCCAGCGGTGGCGCAGTTCGCGCGGCTGGCGGGGCGGGACCGGCTCGGGCGAGGTCCGCGTGGCGGCCGCGCCGGCGCTCAACGCGGTCGTCGTGCAGGCGTCCCCGGAAAAGCTCGCGCTGGCCACCCAGCTCATTCGGACGCTCGATTCGCCCCGCAGCGAGGACGCGGCGAGCATCCAGACGGTGCGGGTCGAGAAGGCCCAGCCCGAAGCGGTGGCCGCCGCGGTGACGCAAACGCTCGCCGCGCAGAGCCCGCCCAACACCGCGCCGCGGGTGAGCGTGACGGCCGTGCCGGGCGGGCGCAGCCTCCTGCTCAGCGGTCCGGAGGCCGAAGTGCAGAGGGTTGCCGCGCTGATTCGGGAACTCGACCAGGACAGTCCGTCCGACCAGGTCGAGACGCGGGTCTTCCAGCTCGAACACGGCGATGCGCGCGAGTTGAGCCGCGTCCTCACGCAGTTGCTCGAAGGGCTTTCGCGGGCGCGCCCGCGTTTCGGCAATCGGTTCCAGCGGGACAACACCGTCACCGTCGCGGCCGACGAGCGGACGAACTCGCTGTTGGTGTCGGGCTCGGCGGACTCGTTCAAGCTGGTCGAGCAACTTCTCGTCACGCTCGACCAGGCGCCGCAGCACTCGGATCGCCAGGTGCAATTCTACTGGCTCAAGAACGCGCAGGCCTTTGACGTGGCGCTCAAGGCCGAGGCCCTCTTCGCCGAGCGCCCCCGCACCGAGCGGCCCCTGATCGAGCCCGATTCGTTTTCGAACTCGCTGACTGTCGTTGCCAAGCCCGCCGATCTTCTCGAGATCGAGAGCGTCGTTCTGAAGCTGGATGAAGCCGCCCGCGACACCAGCCTCCAGGTCCGGATGATCCCCCTGACCGACATCCCGGTCGAGCGCATGGCCGCCATGCTGACCAACCTCTACTCGCAGCTCAACGAGGGACAGGTCCGGCTCGTCGACCGATTGCCCAGCCCGATGCCGCGTTCGGCTCCCGCTCTCTCCCCCGCGACCAACGCGCCTGCCGCCACACCCACGCCGCCCGCCGCGCCGGTGGCCCCGGACGCCCCGGCGTCGCCGGCGGCCCCTCCGGAGGTCGTCATCGCCGTGGACAAGGCGGCCAACGCGTTGATCGCGTCCGGCCCGGCCTACGAGCTGGATCACATCAGTTCCCTTGTGTACCAGCTCTCGGCCTCGATCGCGTCGCCGGAGTTCGAGATCCGCCAGTTCCGACTCAAGGAGGCCGATCCGGTCGTGGTCGCGCGCGTCCTGAACGAGTTGTTCAAGCCGGTTCCGGCGCCCGCGCAGGGACAGGCGGGCCAGCCGGGCGGCGCCCCGCCTCAGCGCGGCGCGGGCGGGCGCAGAGAGGGCGAGAATCAGGGCGGGGGGCGGTCGGACAGCCAGGGGCGGCCGCAGGGCCAGCAGCAGGCCGCGGCGCCGAAGGTCGCCGTGGTTGCCGAGTCGCGCACGCACAGCGTCATTGTGCGCGCGCGTCCGGCGGATTTCGCCCTGCTCGAATCGATCATCGAGCAATTGGACGAGGGCGGGTTGACGGCGGAACTGGCGCACCGCCTCGTGCCCCTCGAGCACGTGACGCCCGAACGGGTGCTGCCGCTCCTTCGTCAGATGCTGACCCAGTTGACCGGCGCGCGTCCGGGCGAGCCTGCGGCCATCGCGGGCGACCCGCGCAGCCGGGGCATCTTCCTGGTGGGACGCCAGAGCGTGCTGGACCGGATCGAGGCCCTGATCCACGAGTTGGACACGTCGTCCGAGTTCGCCGAGATCGAGCTGCGCACGCTCGATCTGAAGCACGCGCAGGCGCCTGCGCTGGCGGCGCTGGTGAAGAGCGTCTTGCGTCCCGACGCCGCGAGCGAACTGAGCGCCGAGGCCCGCCAATTGCAGGAGCAGATCAGCCGCCTGAAACTGGTCGATGACCAGGGGCGTCCGATCGGTCTGGACCTGACCCAGCCGATCAAGATTGTGGCCGATCCGGCCCAACCCAACGCCGAGGGTGGGAACCGCCTGGTCATCGGCTCGACACCCCGAAATCTCGAGGCCCTCGCCGCGGTCGTCGCGCTCCTCGACACGCCCTCCGCCGCCGGGGCGGAATCGCTCCGCGTGTTTCCCCTCACCCATGCGGACGCGTCGAGCATCCTGCAGGTGCTCGGTGACCTGTCCGCCCGCGCCGCGGGAGCCGGACGCCCGCGTCCCGAGGACCGGGCGAACCTGTCGGTTGACGAGCGGACCAACACGCTGCTCGCCGCGGGCACCGCCAAGGCCCTCGAACGCATCGCCGAACTCGTCGAGCAACTCGATCGCGAACTGCCCGACGACCTGCGCGGCATCCGCATTCTCCCCCTCACCCATGCCGACGCCACAACCATTGCGTCCTCCCTCCAGCGCCTGCTCGATGAGCGGGCCCGGCCCCGGGGCGGGGGACGCCGGATGAGCCCCTCCTCGCGCGTGGCCGTGATTCCCGATGCCCGCAGCAACAGCCTGCTGATCAGCGGCGGTCCGGACGGCTTCGATCTCGTCCAGACGCTGGTGGCGCAGTTGGACCAGCCGGGCACCTCGCTCGTCGGCCAGGTGCGGCTGATTCCCCTGGAACACTCCGATGCCGGGATGCTCGCCACAACGCTGAGCGACCTTTTCACCCGGCGCTATCAAGCCGCACGGACGCCCGACATGCAGCGCAACCGGCCCGTCATCCTGGCCGATCCGCGCAGCAACAGCCTCCTGGTCGCCGCCGGGGTGGACGACAACCAGGCCATCGACGCCCTGCTGGCCAAACTCGACCGCCCGCCGGAGAACCCGTCGGTGGAACTGAGCGTCCTCGGGTTGGAGTACAACGATTCGGCCCGCATGGCGGCCACGATCCGCAGCGTGTTCGCCGCCCGGCTTCGAAGCATGACGCCCGTCGGCCAGCAGCCTGCCCCATCGGACCGCGTCGAGGTCGAGGCGGACACCCTCAGCAACGCGCTGGTCATCTCGGCCAGCAAGCCGAACCTCGTGTTGGTGCGCGAGTTGGTGGCTAAACTCGATGCCGAGCCGGTGGCCACCGGCGGGCTTATCGAAACCTTCACGCTCGAACATGCGGACGTCCAGCGTGTCTCGACCCTGATGCGGTCGCTGTTGGATCAGGGCCTCTACCGCCCGGGCTTGGCGGTGGCAGGCGGGCGCCGCAGCCCGCGCGACGCGCTCGCCCTGGCCACCGATCCGCGCTCGAACATGCTCATCGTCTCGGCCAGCCCCGAGAATCTCCTGATCGTCAAGGAACTCATCCGTCAACTCGATACCGCCGACTTCACCGGGGCCAGCGACATCCGCCTCTTTGCCCTCAAGCGCGCGCGCGCCTCCCACCTGGCCACCGTGCTCGAACAGTTCTTTCGCGCCCGACGCGCCAGCGAGACCGCCGTGGGCGCCGCCCAGCGGTCGGCCCCGGTCACCGTCACCGCCGACGACCGCACCAACACGCTCCTGATCACCGGCGGCAAGGAGAGTTTCGACGCTGTGGAGCGGATGATCGAGCAACTCGACACCGACACGGCGATGGCGCGCACCAATTTCCGGGTGTACGAACTGCGTCACACCACCGCCACAAAGCTGCAGGCCACACTCCAGCGGCTCTTCACCAACCGCCCCCCGCGCATCCAGGGCCAGCCGCCCGAACCGGTGACCGTGATTGCCGATGGCTGGGCCAACGCCCTGATCATCGGGGCGTCCGATGACGACCTTGCGATGGTCGCCTCGCTCATCGAGAAGCTCGACACCGAGCAGCCGGCCGGCGGCGCGCAGGTCCAGGTGTTCCAGATGGCCAAGGCGGACGCGCGGCGCGTCCAACAGACTCTCCAGTCGCTTTTCCGGGGCGGTGCGGGCGCCGGGGCGGCTCCGGGCGCCGCGCTGGCCCCGGTGGTGCTCGATGTCGACGAGCGCCTCAATGCCATCATCGTCTCAGCCGGGGAGACGGATCTCAAACGCATCGCCGAGCTGGTCAAGAAGCTCGACACGGACCAGGTGGCGCGTGTGGCGGAGATTCGCATTTTCCCATTGCAGAACGCGCGTGCGGCGGAGATCGCCCTGGTGCTCAACAGCGTGCTGAACAACAACCCCCGCGCCCTCACCGAGGCCAGTCCGAACCGGCAGTCTCTACTCCAGTTCATCACCAAGACCCAGGAAGGCGAGCGGCTGATCACCAGCGCGCTCAAGGAGGGCATTCTGATCGTGCCCGATTCCCGGGCGAATTCGCTGGTGGTGTCCGCCCCGCTCGACTACATGCCGCTGCTCAACGAGGTCATCTCGCACCTGGATGCCACGGCCCCCACGATGGCGCAGATCAAGGTGTTCCATCTGAAGAACGCCGATGCCCGCCAGATGGCCCAGGTGCTCACCAGCCTCTTTCGCCTGCAGCGGGTCGGGCCTGCGGGCGCGAGCCAGCAATCGGTCCAATACGTCATGCCGGCCGCGGACGCGACCGCTCCCGAGGGCGAGGCGCCGGCCGATGCCACCGGCGCGGTGGTCGGATCCGCTCAGGAAGACGCCCTTTCGGTGACGGTGGACTTCCGGACCAACAGCCTGCTGGTGGGCGGCACGGAACACTACGTCGCCCTCGCCACCCAGATCATCACCACCCTCGATTCCACGCCGGCCCAGGAGCGCACGGCCAAGGTGTACCGGCTCAAGAACGCGCGCTCGCAGTCGGTCGAGTCGTCGCTGCGCACCTTCCTCCAGCAGGATCTCCAACGAATCATGTCCATTCTCGGCCCGACCGGCGTGGGCACGGCCCAGAACATCCTCGACCGCGAGGTCAGTATCGTGTCCGAGACCAACAGCAACAGCCTCCTGATCTCCGCCAGCCCCCGCTACTTCGAGGAAGTCCGGGAACTGGTCGAGGAACTCGATCAACCCCAGCCGCAAGTGCTGATCCAGGTCCTGCTTGCCGAGGTCACGCTCGACTCGACCACCGAGCTGGGCGTGGAATGGGACTACACGTCGGACACCGACCCCGTGGTGAACACCGGGACCGACTTCGGCCAGCAGAAGCTCCTCCAGGACTACGGCGGGTACTGGGCCTCCGTCACCGGCAGCAACTACCGGTTTCTGGTGCGCGCCCTCCAAAACCAGGGCCGGCTCGAGGTGTTGAGCCGCCCCCAGATTCTCACCGCCGACAACCAGGAGGCCACGATCAACATCGGCCAGAGCGTCCCGGTCGTCCAAAGCACCCAGGTCACTCCGCAGGGCGGGACCGTCAGCGCCATCGAGTACCGGGACGTCGGTGTGATGCTCACCGTCACCCCGCGGATCAGCCCCGACGGCTACGTGAAGATGGACGTGGCGCCGAGCATCTCGGATCTCTCGAGTTCGAAGGTCACCATCTCGAAGGGGGAGGACTTGCCGATTATCAACCAGCGCACCGCGACCACGACCGTGACCGTCAAGAGCGGGCAGTCGGTCCTGATCGGCGGGCTGATCGGGACCATTGATGACGAGCGAACCAAGAAAGTGCCTCTCCTGGGTGACATTCCGGGTCTGGGGGCCCTGTTCCGGAGCAAGAGCAAAGGCCAGACCCGGAAGGAACTGCTCGTTGTTCTCACCCCCCAGATCCTGCTCAAGGGAGAAGGCGAGGGCAGAAGCGTCGACGCCCAAGCCTTCACCGAAGAGGAACTCCGGGGATCGACCATTCAGGGCGAGTTTCAGCGCGATCCGCTTCAGCGCCGTGTGCTCAATCCCCTGTTGCCCTCGAAGACCCTCGAAACCCAGACGCCGCAGTGAAGGTTGATGGTCGATGGTTGAGAGTTGAGAGTTGGATGTTGAACCTTGAACGTTTCGCCATGCGCGCGACGTGCTCGCAGCGGTTCATGGGCGCACTGCGTTCTCAACAAAGAAACTGCATTGTTCACGAATGATGTCGATTCAATCCGGGATCCATGACGGCTTGCGCCGGGCCTCGCTGGCTTGCGCGGCCTGGCTGCTTGCCGCGGCGCTCTGCGGCTGCGCCACCAACAGCAAGGCGCCCCGCGGGGCTTCGTCGTCGGCCATCGACGAGTTGAACCTCCTCGGGCTGCCTGTCGCCGTCAATCTGGACGGCAGGCCGGGTGCGGACGGCGTGGTGGTGAAGCTCTTTGCCACCAGCCGATCGAGCCCGCGCGCCATGCCTCTGCGGTCCGGCACGCTCGAACTGATCGCCTATGAGGGCACGCCCAGCCCAGACGCGTTGCCGATGCCGTTCCATCGCTGGACGTTCACTCCGGCCGAGCTGGCTCACAACGAGTTCACCACCGTGCTCGGAACGGGCTATCGCCTGGTTCTGAGCTGGATGCCCCGATTGCTGCCGTCCGATCGCGTGACGGTCATCGCTCGCTACCACCCGCACAAGGCCGAGCCCGTGACATCGGCTCCCAGCTCGATCACCGCGTCCGCTTATTGAATGCGGATGCGGGACGGATCTTCAAGATGCGGGATTTGATCGCACTGGCTTGCAATCGAGGCGGAAGGAATTACCATGCCCACTACGATGACAAGCCACTCCCGGGATAGTGAGAGGGCTCGGACCTAAACACCATTATGTCAGACGACCGGACGATTTACATAACCACGGCCGACATGGCCCGCCTTCGGGCGCTCCTGACCGGCCAGAAGAACGCGGGTGCGGCCCTCGGGAAACTGGCCGCCGAGCTCGATCGCGCCCGGGTGGTCGCCCCCGAGGAGATCCCGCAGGACATCATCACGATGAACTCGACGGCGCAATTGCGCGAACTGCTGACGGACGACGTGATGACCTACGCGCTGGTCTTTCCGGACCGGGCGGATTACGAGGCGGGGCGCATCTCCGTGCTGGCCCCCATTGGCACCGCCATGCTTGGCCAGCGCGAGGGCGACGAGTTCGAGTGGGAAGTTCCGGCCGGGCCTGTGCGCCTGCGGGTCGAGAAGGTGATCTACCAGCCCGAAGCCGCCGGACGCTCCGACCTGTAGAGCGCATTCAGAGCGGACCACCGGAGAAACAAGGGACTGCGCCTTCCCGTTGTCCACTTATCCGTGTGGTTTATTTGTAGCTTGTTCCTCGAGGCATTGGGGTCGCATCTAAATAGTTGATAAATGATTGTTCGCGGCGTTGTGTCCCGGGCCTGCTGCTCGGTCGGTTGGATACACTACACAGAGCCCTCACCCCGTCCCTCGCCCATCCGATGGGAGAGGGTGCCCGCAGGGCGGGTGAGGGTGACGATGGAGTGCATCCCGGTGATTCCTCAGTAAGCCCGGAAAGGGACCCAAGGGCACTGAGCAGAGGGGGTGGCATTCGCTGACCAAGCATGCGGTTCG
Source organism: uncultured Verrucomicrobiota bacterium (assembly GCA_964413865.1). Taxonomy (GTDB): domain Bacteria; phylum Verrucomicrobiota; class Verrucomicrobiia; order Limisphaerales; family J093; genus MWFF01. The sequence continues at coordinate 1,844 of CAYPUR010000012.1, read as the reverse complement.
CCGCTACTCCGTCAGCCTGAGAATTCGAAAGTCGTCGAATCGGATCCAATGCTCGGCGTCGGCGGGCCCGTGATAACACTGCAGACTGACTTCGTCGTTCAGAGGCGCGGGCAGTTCGCCCGCCGCCGCGGTTTGGTAGTCGCCTTTGCTGTCCGGACGGAACTGCGCGGTCCAGTCATTGCCGGACACAAGGAGCCGAAGTTGGACCGTGTCGTTGGTCATCGGCTTGCGTCCGGGGATGATCATACGCTGTCCGTCCACCAGTTCCTTCACCAGTTTGAAGACGGGCTTGCCGTCGGTGTACCAGGTGATCCCGGCTTGTTCGAACTGCTGCGTGGGCGGCTTGAGGTTGGTGACCCTCACCTCGATGGCGTAGCGCCCCTGACGGCGGTCGGGCGCTGGGCGCACCAGCGCGTTGCGCACCGTGTGCGCGTCGCCAGGGCGGACATGAATCTCGAGGGCGCCTTCACGCATCCGCCAGTCGGACGCCTCCTCGCGCAGCCAGCGCCAGCCGTCCGCAAGCCGGGCCTCAAAGCGGTCCTGAAAGACCACCGTCTCGCCGGCGAACACGGACAACAGAACCGTGCCGAGTGCCAAGAGGAAGATTCCTGCCGGAGTTCTCATAGAGCGGTGTCAGGGTTTTCCCTCGCGGACCGGTTGTCAATCCCGCATAAAAGGGCAATAGGGTCGCATCTCAATGCCGCCTGTTTTTCGTGTCCAACACCAGGAACTGGGCTAGGTTGCGCTCATGAACGACGCGGAAAAGAAAGCCCTCCTCGGCATCTCGCTCATCGCCGCCTTCGCCGACGGCGAGCAGTCGGAAGCCGAACGCCAGCGCATCCAGCGGACCGGCGACGGCCTGGCCATGGGTCCCCTCGATGTTCCCGAGCTCTACGACCATGCGGCGTCGGGGGTTCTGTCGGTCAGCGCGCTGACACCGTCGTTGAGCCGCCCGGAATTGCGTCTGCTGGCATACGAAATGGCGTTGGGCATCTGCGAAGCCGACGACGCGGTGAATGGCTCCGAGCGCGCGTTTCTCGAGGAACTTCAAGGCATTTTGGGCCTCGAGAACGCGTCGATTAGATCCGCTCGAGCCGTCACCCGACAACTCCAGGAGCAGGTGCTCGCTCCGGCAGGCGCGCCCCCGACCTCCCCCGAGATCGACCTCCCGCCCCTGTCCGGCCCCCAACGTATCATCCTCGAACACGCCATCCTGTGTGGCGCACTCGAGCGAATGCCCGAGACCCTGGCCACGATGGCTGTCCTGCCGACCCAGATGAAAATGATCCAACAGGTTGCCCAGACCCATGGAATCGACGCCGGTCGCGGCCGGATCCGCGACCTGATCGCGTCGGCTGGCGTCGGGACGACCTCGCAGGTCCTTCGGGGTTACGCCGCCAAACTGGCGCAAGGATGGCTCGGGAAATGCCTCGGCGGAGACCGCCTTTCCAACCGTGACCAGGACCCGGCGGCGAGGACCGCGTTTGCCACCACGCACGCGCTCGGCCAGGTCGCTGACCGATTCTACGGAGGGGGCCAGAACCTCACCGCCGACCAGATACGCGCGGCTTTCGAGGGGTTGATGAATGAAGCGCTCGCCCTGCAAGCGAAATACACCCCGGAAATCGAGGCCTGCAGCCGTCATCTCCGGCTACAGAATCTCCTGCCGCAAGAGAGCCACACCTGACGGCCCCACCCCGGCCAACGCGAGCGAAGACGGTGGCTGCCGGCGACACGGATTGCAGTCCCAGAATCCTCGCCTAAGGGTTTGTGCAAAAATTAATTCCGGTTTTGGCGGGAGCGCCACCGGGCCAGATGCGAGGCCCGAGGGAGGGAGTGTATCC
>CAYPUR010000011.1:30668-38844 GCA_964413865.1 uncultured Verrucomicrobiota bacterium | reverse complement strand
ATCTTCGGCTCCGCTGTTCAGATGGCCGAACCTCTCCGTTTCCCAAGAATCCGGGAGACCGTCCTGATCCAGGTCAGGCGGGGGCGGCAGGACCGTGATGGCGCCAGACGTGGCGATTGGCTGGATTGGAGCGGTCGTCTCGTCGAAGAGCCGCGCCTCCTCCCACAGGATCGCGAACGCGCCCTGCGGGGCGCCGCGCCCGATGCGGATCGGGACGGTGAACAGGATTGCCTGTCCCTCCTGCATGCCCGCGGCGCGGGCCATCGAGACATCCAGGCGGCGGCTGCCCCCCCGGGCAGCGACCACGAAGCCCGCGGCATCGGAAGCAAGGCTCGGGGCCTCGATGCTGGCAAAGTCAGGCACGATCATGCGGAAGGTTCCGCCGGCGATTCCCGACGCCTGATCGACCCAGATGCGGGCAACGAGTTGGGCGCCCGCGACACCGGAAACGTCTTCGACGCTGATTGTGACGGCCTGGCCCACCCAGGCGGCGAGCATGAGCGCGGCCCATGCGTGCGCCCAGCCGCGACCGTCACGAGCAGGGAGCGATCTTCGGAGCATCGAGGCATTCATAAGACGCTAATTGGTTACGGCGATTTCGACCGGCTCCGCCACCCCCCGCACGTCCGGATTGTAATACTCGTAAACCACCGATCGGGGTGTCTTGGCGCGGATGGGGTACTGCGCGGCCAGGCGATACACAAGGCTGACCGGCGCGGCGTGATCGAGCTCATCGAGATAGAAGATGATCTGACGGCCGGCGACCTGGTATTTCTGGATCGCCTTGCCCACCAGTTGATCCAAATCGTCCCGAAGGACTTCGAATCCGGGCGGAATGCCCGCATCCACGATGACCATTTTGGCTTTGCCAGGCTGGTTGTTCGCCACCCGGACCGTGCAGGTCAGCAGATCGGCGGCGGTCAGTTGCGTCTTGTCATACTGGACGTCGATCGACAGGAGTTCTTCGCCCGGCGGGTCCACGCCCTCCCACGGGAGGTAGTAGCGCCCAATCAACTGATAAAGATTGCTGCCCTTGCCCTCGAACGTGAGGCGCACCGCATTGTCGCCTTCGACGGTTTGCTCGCCCAGGTCGCAGAGAAAGAGCACATCGCTGTTGGCCTCGGTCAGACGCAGCGTCTTGACCTCGGCGCCGTTGATCGCGATCCCGACGGTCGCGTCTGCAGGGGTCGTGACTCCGCCGGCGGCGAGTGCGAAGGCCTTGAGCGCCTGGACCGTTGCCTGGGTCGATCCGAAGTTGCCGTGTCCGTCTTTCGAAGACGCAAGGTAGTTGAGCGCCTTGCCGGTGGTATCGGGATACCCGCCGAATCGGAGGTAAGCCTGCGCGAGCAGGGCGGTCAACTCGACGGTCGCCCCCTGCCCCCTCGAGTAAGTGATCGTCGCGGCGGTTTCCTCCCACCAGACGCGGTCGCCTTCTTCGTGCTTGCGGCGCTCAAATTCCTCGAACAGCCCCGGCAGCAGAGGGTCGTTGGCGTCGCACAGAAGCGCGTGGGCGCAGAGTGCCAGCGTGTAGGTTTCAGGCTGCCAATCCGGCCGGGCGAGCTGGGCCTTGACGTAGGCGGTGCCGGAAGCGACCGCCGCCCCGTCGTAGCCGGAACTGGTCAGGCCCCAGACAACATAGGCGCTCGTGCGCAGAACGTCGTTCTGGAACCGGTCGATCGCGCCCTCGGCGATCCCCCCGTCGGTCGGTATCCAGGAGCCGTCCGGTTCCTGTCCGACCACCAGCCAGTCCTGGGTTCGCCGGATCACAGCCGGATCCACGTACCAGACCTTGCTCATGTCGCTGAACTCCATGAGCCCATAGGTGGTCAACACATTGTGCGCCGGCGCGTCGCCGAACCACGAAAAGCCGCCGCCCTCGACTTCGTAACTGAGCAACCGCTGGTAACCCGTGCTGATGAAGCCCTCGGCCTTCATGAGAATCTCGGGTGTGATCTGGCCCGTGCTCTTCATGTACTCGACCGCCAGCACGTTGGGATAGGTGACCGACGAGGTCTGCTCGAAGCACCCGTATGGCATCTGCAGCATCGAGTCCAAACCCTCGACCACCTGGCTGAAAAGACCCGGATAGATCTTCACCAGAATCTTGCTGGCGCCGTCGATCGCCTCTGCCGGTATGGCGATGGTCCGATCGATCGTCCCGCTCAGACGACCGCTGTGGGTCACCAAGACCTCGGCGCCGTCCGGCATAACCTCGACCTCGCGCGCGATGGCATCGCTCCGCGTGCTGCCGTAAGCCGTCACTTGGAGCGTGAACCGGCCGACCCGCACGGTCTTGATCCGGAAATAGGTCACGCTCACTTCGTTCGCTCCGAGCGTGACCGTCCGCTCGGACGCATCCAGCAGTTCGAACCCGTCCCCGCCTTCGATCGTCAGCCGGATCGCCTGCCCCTCGGGCAGGTAATTGTAGATCGCGATCGGCACGGACACCTCGTCGCCGCGCGTCAGCGCACGCGGCAAATCGAGATCCACGAAGAATTCCTGGAAGACCCGTAGCGCGCCGGTGGCGCTCCCGAGCCGTCCGTCGGCGCTCGATGCCATCCCGGTCATCCGCCAACTCGTGATCGAATCGGCCATCTTGAGGTTTACCGTGGCGGTGCCGTCGGCCCCGGTGATGACGAGCGGATTGGCATAGAGCGTTTCCGGGAAGTATTGCCGCAGGTAGGGCTGAGTCTCACCGCCGCCGGCGGAGGGATCGACGGATGGCGGGCCCCAGCCGCCGAGGGCATCTTCGAGCCACCCGAGACCCTGGGCAAACACCACGAGACCGTTGAATCCGCCGTTGGCGATCACCCACCACTCGGGGTTCTGCCGCCACCAAGGGTACCGAACTGTCCAGTAGCTCGCCACCAGGGTCAGGTCGTCGGATGTGTCCCAGCGTTTGTCGAGGCCGGCGCAGAGGAAACTGTACTCGCCCGTGCCCGCCGCATACCGGATGCGGTACGGCGTTCCCCAGGGATCCGCCACCGCGTCGCCGATCTCCAGGTCCCCTTCTTCTGCCACCTTTTGAAGCAGGGACTCGAAGTAAGCCGTCGAGAGATCGTGGTCGTGCCACCCCAGTTCCTCATCGAGCACCTCGATCAACACGTCCAAATCCGCCCAAACCGCGTCGCGCAGGGTCTCGCGCAGCGCCTCGCCATCCGCCGCATCGCTCACCCGCTCGAAGGTGCCAAGCGGGACCGTCCCGAGCGCGGCGAACATCATTCCCAAGGCCCGCTCGCGCGCCGTGTCCGCATCGGGCTCGAGAGGGGCGTAGACGATCTCCTCGGGTGTGAACCCGTGAATCTCGTAACGGGGCTGGCGCAGTTGCTCTTCGAGGTAGAAGTAGACCTTCTCCATGCCCGGCTGCATTTCCGCAAGGGCGAACACGGCTTCATCGACAATGGTCAGTCCGATGGCCGCCGCCACGGGCTGACCGTCGCGGCCGCTGACCTGCAGCCGGATCGCCGCCTCCTCCCCGGGAAGGTAGACGTCCTTGTCGGGAACGTAATCGAGGCGGAGGTCGTTCGCCGGATCCACAAAGATGATCCGCCGGTCACGGATCGTGTCGCCCCCCACCGTGATGCGGTAGGCTGAGAGCGAGAGGGTGCCCGACATGTCGGCCGTCAGAGGCAGCACCAGCGCCGTATGCCCGCCCTCGGGCGACAGGCTCCGGCTGTAAAGGGTCTGCCCGTCCTTCACCACGTCGACGAACACCGATCCGCCCAGGCCGCTGCAATAGACATCCGCCTTGACCGCGTCGCCCACCGCGTACAGAGCGCGGTCCGTGCGAATCAGCAGGCCTTCCGCGCCGCCTCCAAAAGCCAGATCCACCGAGCGATCGGCGCTGTTCCCCCGCGAGTCCGCCGCATGCAGATCGAGAGTGAGCGCCGACTGCCCGGCCGGTGTGACGGTGACGATCCCGATGCCCGCGGCATCCGTCGTCACGGTGTCGACCACCTCCCCGCCGACCAGGGCCGTGCAGGTCGTTTGCGCCGGGGCATTGTTTGGATACAGCGTCAGAATGTAGATGCGGTTGGGGACGCCGGAGACCAGGTGTCCGCTCTCGGGAACCGCATGAATCACAATCCCGCTCGCCGACACGGGGACGCTGCGCGAAACCGATTCCTGGTGGGCGGCGGTATCGATGACCGCCACCTCGAGCAGTGCGAACGCCTCGCCCTGCTGCAAGGGTTGTCCGACAAAATACGAGGGAAGATCGAGGCTGAACTCGAACCGGCCCTGGGCATCGGTCTGCCCGGAGACCTCCGCAAAAGGCTCGAAGCCGACATCGAATTTCGACGCCTGGATCGTCACCGCGGCGCCCTGGACGCTCTTGCCGAAGAAGTAATCGGCGGCCACCGTGCCGCTCAGCCTCGCGCCGGGCGGATAGAAATCCCGGTCGGTGTCGAGGGCGACCTTGAACTTCGGCAGCGCATAGCGCTCGACTGTGACTTTCTTCTCCGTTTTGCTGCCGCGGATCTCCGCCGCCACCGCGTACGGGCCGAGGTTCAATTCGGTGGCCAGCGCGAAATCGGCCGATGCGATCCCGAACTCGTTGAGAACACCGGTCTGCTTGAAGACCTTGTTCCCTTTTGCGTCCGCGACGGTCAGAACGATCTCCTCGCCCGCCGCGGGCACCATCTGAGGCTTCTTGAGCGACAATGCGCGCATGTGAATGGTCTGGCCCGGCTGATACAGCGGTTTGTCCGTCGTCAGAAGCGTCGTCGTCCCCTCGACGATCTCGACGTTCTGAACCATCACACGGCGCCCCAAGGGCGAATCGACGCTCACAACCAACTCCCCGTCCCCAGTCAGCCCCCCCGGCACGCGCAGCGCGGCGTCCACCACCCCGTCGGCATCCGTCTTCCCCCCGACCTGCGCGTACACCTCGCCTCCGCCCGGCTTGGTTAACGCCACCGTCACCACGCTTCCTTCGAGAGGGCGCCCGCTCGGAGTTTCCTGGATTGCGATTCTGGCGCGGTTGAGTGCGGACGCGTACCACCGTTCGGGGCCCACCATGTGAATCCGCGGTCGCGAGACCAGTTGGTAGAGACTGACCCGTTCACGAACGATGTCCTCGCCCTGTTCTGCTCCGATCTCGAGAACATAAGAGGCCAGATCGGCTGCCGAGGCCACGCCGGCCAGCGGGAGACTAAACGACCCCAACCTCCGGTCCGCGCTTCCCGTCAGGTTGACGGTTGCCGACCCTCGGATTTGGCCCGTTAGATCGAGCAGTCGGGCCTCAACCCTTTCGCCAACCCGCGCCGACGGCCCCGCGAACACCAACTCGATCGCGACCTGGGCGTCGCCCAACTCAGCCCGACCTTCGAACCCTTCCCACGAGAACCCGCTCCCCGCCGCGGCAGTTTGCAGCGCAAGGATTGCATCCCGTGGATCGACGCTCCCATCCCGGTTGACGTCCGCAGCTTCGGCCTCGATACCGCCAAGAACAACCGCCGACGCCGCCTTCTGAAGGATCAAGCGCGCGTCCGCCTCATCGACCCGCCCGTCTCCGTTGGCATCACCCGGTTTGGAAGAGGCGTCGGCCCCGGCGGCGTCTTGCGCACCGAGGAAGACGGCGAAGAGGATCCCCAGAGCCGCCTTCGCCAGGACCACCGGTCCCGTTCGGTCATGAGCACGCGTTTGGGCAACGTTCCAGGACCTGAAAGAAGCCCCTTTCCGATACAGCCAAAAAGATCTCATGGGAAAAACTGGTAATCGACCCGAACAGTACCCCGCGCGCCCCGGTTTGCAACTGGCAAACGACGGCGGCGCGGGAGGACGAATTTTGCAGCTTCGGTTACCCGTATAACCGTGTCGGCAACTCGACGATGATGACACCGACGGGCGTGCCGACGACATAGCCCCAGATGCCCACCAGGATGCCCGGCAGCACCAACCGCGCCCAGAAAGGGAACCATGAGCATTCTGTCGATCGTGAAGGCCTTCTTCCATAGGAACAGTGTGTTGCGTTTCTCTGTCCCTGAAGCCTGGCGCGGTTTTGCTTTCTAACCCGCATAGCGGACATCTTGCGAGGTCCGACCGCCCTGTGCACTGACGGGGTGTGAAATACGCGGGCTAGAGGCGGCCCCGCAGACGGTACAGATGCCAGCCCAGCACCTCGTGCGTGTAGAGTGACAAAGTCTCCAGCGCACCGACTGTCGGAACGATCCTCGTCGGGCGGGCCTCTTCCAGAGCCGCCAGCCCCCGAAAATCACTCGCGAGACACTCGACCTCGATGCCCCCCTTGCGGAATGCCGCCTCGCTGCGGCGCATGTGGGACGCCGAGGTCACCAGGATCACCCGGCGCCAGCCCTGCTCGATCAGGATGCGTTGCGTGGCGACGGCTTCGTCGTGCGTGGTCCGGCACCCTTCGAGCACAAGAACGGGGAGGGACGTCACGTTCCACGCCGTCAGAAGGCGCCGGAGCAGATCGCCCTCGTGCTTCATCGCGCCCCCCGCCCCGCGCGCTCCTCCGCCCAGAATTAGGGCGCGCCCCTTGCCCCGCCGCGCCAGGTCAGCGGCAGTCACGAGCCGGTCGGCAGCATCGTTGAACTGAAATCCAAAGCAATCGTGGCGCGACAGGCTGATCGTGCCGCCCAACATCACCACGGCATCGGCCGGGGCGAGTTCGTCCGCGGTCCGGCCGGCATAAGGCCGTTCGAGGGTGGCGAGGAGTTCGGATGTCAGCCGGTTGTTGCCGACGAGGGCCAGGACAACGACCAGGAGGCCACTCGACCAAGCGCGTCCCCACTCCCTTCGCCACAGCCGCCGCAGCATCCACAGAACCAGGATGAGCCAGAGGAAACCGAGCGGTTCGCTCAGCGGACCGAGCAGATCTTTCATGCAGGGAAACGGTCGAGCACCTGCGTCAGATGGGGCGTGAAGAGCCGCGGTTCGAGCAGGAAAGCGTCATGGCCCTTTTCCGAATGGACGGTGATCCACATGACGGGGACTCCGGCGCGCTTGAGCACCTGCACCAGCCTGGCCTGGTCGCTCGGGTAAAACGAGAGATCCGAGTCGATGCTGAAGACAAGGAATTCCTGCTTTCGACAGCGCCCGAACAAGTCGGGCAGATCCTGGCCGCCGCTTTCCTTGACCAGATCGAACCATTGCCAGGCATCGAGGATGCGCAGGTAGGAGTTGGCATCGAAGCGCCGGACGAACTTCTCGCCCTGGTGCAGCATGTAGGACTCGACCGGATGCCGCATTTCGTACCAGCCGAAGGGGGGTGTCTGGCTGACGACTTCGTTGCGGGCCCGCTCACGCAGGGCATCCAGAGAGACGAATGTCTTGTGGGCAATGCGCCGCGCCAAAGCCAGCCCGAAGTCGGGCCGCGGCCCGTCGTAATAGTCGCCGCCGCGGAAATTGGGATCCGCCTCGATCGCCGTGACCTGCTCGAAGTTCAGGATTCTTTGCAGCATGGTGGTCTCGATCCCCGTGCCGATCGGCACGACAATCCGCACCCGGTCGGGGTAGCGCGTGGCGAGCACCTGGCAGAGAAAACCGCCAATCGACGCCCCGATGACGGCGTGGAGCCGCCGCACGCGCAGATGATCCAGCAGCGCCATCTGCGAATCCACGATGTCGCTCATCCGCAACACCGGGAAGCCCGGCCCCCAGCGCCGGCCCGTGTCGGGATTCACCGAGGCCGGCCCGGTCGAGCCGTAACACCCCCCCAGGTAGTTCGCGCAAATCACGCAGAACCGGCGGGTGTCGAGGGCCTTGCCGGGCCCGATGAAACCATCCCACCAGCCTTCGTGCAGCTCGTCGGTCCACCGGCCATCGAGCCCGGGCACCTCCCGGTTCAGTCCGGCCGCATGCTGGCTGCCGGTCATGGCGTGGAAAAGGAGGATGGCGTTCGAGCGGTCTGCGTTCAGCCGGCCATACACCTCGTAAACCAGCGTGAACCGGGGCAAGGCAAGACCCAGCCGCAACTGGAAGGGCCTCTTGCGGTTATGAAACTCGAAGAATTGCGTTCGTACTTTGCCAATGGAACGGGTCATGAAACAAACGGGGCGCAGTGTGCGACGCCAGGCCCGCCGACGCAAGCCTCGCCCGCGACAGCCTGGCGCTCGATGCGTTCTAACAAGGAAAGCTTCACTTCCCATGAACCGTGGGCTAGTGAAAGCACTTCCGTAGCCGCGGACGTAAGTTCGCGCCATCTCGCTCCGTC
>CAYPUR010000011.1:28778-30658 GCA_964413865.1 uncultured Verrucomicrobiota bacterium | reverse complement strand
GGTTCATGGTCCCCGTGCGCATTCAACCGATGAGAAATCCGTATAGCCTGCATTTCTCACCACTTTCTGCCACCGCGAAGCAGGAGTTCACAAGAGAAGCCATCAATGCAGGGCTAGCCCGGATTTCGCTGTCATCTTCCCAGTGGTGAGAAATCCAGGCTAGGCTGGTGATGATTACGCGGTGCGGCCCAGGGCCTGTTCGATGTCGGCGAGCAGATCGTCGATGTGCTCGAGTCCGATGCTCAGGCGGACCAACTCGGGCGCGATGCCCCCGGCCCGCTGCTGCTCCTCCGTGAGTTGGGAATGCGTGGTGGTGGCCGGGTGAATGGCCAGGCTCTTCGCATCGCCCACGTTGGCCAGGTGCGAAATCAGCTTCAGGGCGTCGATGAACTTCGCCCCGGCCGTCTTTGCGCCCCGGATGCCGAACACGACCATCGACCCGCCCTTACCGCGCAGGTACCTCGTGTTGAGTTCGAACATCGGGTCGCTTTCCAAACCGGGGTAGCGCACCCATTCGACCCGCGGATGCGATTTCAAGTACTGGGCGACCGCCCTGGCGTTGTCGCAGTGGCGCTCCATCCGCAGCGGGAGGGTCTCGATGCCTTGCAGGAAGATCCACGAACTGTCCGGCGCAAGGCAGGCCCCCAGGTTGCGCAGGGCCACCGTCCGCATTCTCAGTATGAACGCCAATGGGCGGAGCGGTTCGGGCAGATCCAGCCCCCACCGCAAGCCGTGATAGCTGGCGTCCGGCTCAATGAAGAGCGGATGCTTGACGGCGGCCCAGGGGAACCGCCCGCCATCCACCACGATCCCCCCAATGCCGGTGCCATGCCCCCCAAACCACTTCGTCAGCGAATGCACCACAATGTCCGCCCCATGCGCCAGAGGTTGCGTCAGATAAGGCGTCGAAAAGGTCGCATCCACAATCAATGGGATGCCCTCGCGCCGGGCCACACGCGCCACACCATCGAGATCGGTGATTTCGAGCGCCGGATTGGACACCGTCTCACAGAACAGCGCACGCGTCCGGCCATCGATCACCTTGCCGAAGTTCTCCGGGTCATTCGAGTCGACGAACCGGATCTGGATCCCCAGCGCAGGCAGGATGTCATTGAACTGGGTGTAGGTGCCCCCGTAGAGGTTGCGGGCGCTGACCACGTTGTCGCCGGCCCTGGCGAGGTTAATGATCGAGTAGAAGACGCCGCTCGTCCCCGAGGCCGTCGCCAGGCCCCCAAGCTCCGGAGCGCCCTCGAGCAACGCCACGCGCTTCTCCAAAGCCTCGGTTGTCGGATTGGTCAGCCGACTGTAGATGTTCCCCAACTCCTTCAACGCAAAGAGATTCGCCGCATGCTCCGTGCTCCGGAAGTTATACGACGCCGTCCGATACACCGGAATCGCCCGCGCCAACGTCGTCGGATCCGGTTGCGTGCCGCCATGCAAACAAAGAGTTTCGAATTTCATTCAGTAGAAATATTACAGTTCATTTTCCGGTCTGTCCAACCTGAAACGGGCGAGGCGCGGCTCAGACAGCGCGCTTGCCTCCCGCCCCGGCTCGTCCGATGATGCGCCGCAAAACATCGCAACGAACCGCGCCATGAAAGCCCTGATCTTCGCCTGCTGGTTAGCCGCCCTGCCCCTCGACGCCGCGGATGCCGCGGTCCCGGTCACACTCACGGCCGGCGCCGATTGGATACCGCTGGAGCCGGAGCTGGACATCGAGCCCGGCTCAGCTCTGGACTTCTCTTCGATGGGGTTTGTCGATCCTCCCGCGGGCAAGCATGGGCGGGTGATCGTGAACCAGGACGGTCACTTTGCCTTCGAACGTTCTGCGCGGACGGCCCGGCGGTTCTACGGCGTGAACCTCTGTTTCGGCGCGCACT
>CAYPUR010000011.1:0-28768 GCA_964413865.1 uncultured Verrucomicrobiota bacterium | reverse complement strand
TCGTCTCGAAACCGGAGGCCGATCGACTGGCGGACCGCCTTGTCCGGCTGGGCTACAACGCCCTGCGCTTCCACCATTACGAACGCGAACTGACCCAGGGCCAGCGTCCAACAACCACGCTTAACCCGCAGAAGCTCGATCAGTTCGACTACCTCATGGCCGCGCTCATCAAACGCGGCATCTACCTGACCACCGACCTGTTTGTCTCCCGGGGCGTGCCGTGGCGCGAGATCGGGGTCGACCGGGACGGCGAGGTGCCGATGGACACGTTCAAGATCCTGGTGCCGGTCCACCCCGGCGCGTACGAGAACTGGAAGCAGTTCAGCCGAGCCCTGCTCGATCATGTCAATCCCTACACGCAGCGCCGCTACGCGGACGAGCCGGCCCTGGCCTGGCTTTCGATGATCAACGAGGGCAATTTCGGCAACTTCCTCAAGGACCTGCGGACCTTTGACGAGTGGCGCCAGGCCTGGAACCGCTGGCTGGCGAAACGCTACGCCGACCGCGCCACCCTGGCCGCCGCCTGGGGCGGCGAACTGGGATCCGATGAAGACCCCGCGAAGGGGTCGGTAGCGCTGTCCGACAACATCTACGACAGCAAGGTGCGGACCCGCGATTGCATTGCGTTCTTTGGCGACACCGAACGCGACATGGTGATGCGGATGACGCGGTTTCTGAGGGAGGATCTCGGCTGCCGTGCGCTCGTCAGCAACGCCAACTCCTGGACACGGTTCACCACAGACCAGGCGGCGCGCGCGGTCTACGACTACGTCGACGACCATTTCTACGTCGACCACCCGCAGTTCTTGGAAGGCGCATGGCGGTTGCCCAGCCGCTGCCCCAACACCAGCCCCATCGCAAACGGCGCCACCGGCGGACGCAACCTCGGCTTCACCCGGCTCTTCGACCGCCCCTTCACCATCACCGAGTACAACTACTCCGCCCCGGGCCGGTTCCGCGGCGTCGGCGGCATCCTCACGGGGGCGCTGGGCGCGCTGCAGGATTGGGACGGCATCTGGCGGTTCGCCTACAGCCACGGGCGCGAGGCCATGTTCACTCCCTCCCGCATGAATTACTTCGACATGGCGTGCGACCCGCTCGGCCAGGCCGCCGAACGCGCATCGCTTTGCCTCTTCCTGCGCGGCGATCTCCAACCCGCCCCCCACTCGGTCGCCGTCGTGATGACCATGGACGACCTTGCCCATCCGCCCCGCAAGATCCCCACCCTCGCCCCGCGATGGCATTGGCTGGCCTGGATCACCCGGATCGGCACCCGGGTCGTGCCTTCAGCCGCGCTCCCGCTGCCGCACGACATCCTCGCCCCCCTGGTCTGGAAGACGACGAAGGATGAATTCGCCGACGCCGCGGCCGCCGCCAGCGCCCCCAGCGCGGAGCGGACGAAACTCCCGTTGCTCGCCGACCCGTACAATCTCGATGACGCAGCCCTCTGGTCCGCTGTGCAGAGTCTGCCCCTGGCCAAACCGGGCAATCTCACCGACCCGGGACGCAAGATCTACCAGAGCGAGACGGGCGAATTGGTCATCGATGCCCCGCGCGACCTCCTTGTCCTGGACACCCCGCGCACCAGCGGCGGGTACGCAATGGCCGGCCAGTCGATCGAGGCCCCTGGGGGCGGCGTCACGGTGCGAATGGACGGCAGCGACGCGACGGTCTGGGTCAGCGCCCTGGATGACAATCCGATCCGCCGGAGCCGGCGCCTTCTTGTGACCCATCTGACCGACCTGCAAAACACCGGCATCGAGTACGCGGAGGAAACACGCCAGACCCTGCGCAACTGGGGTCGAATGCCGCACCTCGTCCGCGCCGGCAAGGCGCATCTAACCATCGCGCTGGTCGATCCGGAACGCTACGGGGTCTGGGCCCTGGCGCCGAGCGGACGCCGACTGGCTCAAATCCCCGTGGCGGTTGAAGGAGGCTCGCTCCGTTTCACGGCGGATGTCGCCGGGGACGCTCGCCGAGGCGCCCGCATGCTCTACGAGGTGGCCGTCAAATAGCCAGCCGGCAGGCAGGTCGTCCCAGGCACCCGCAACAGCCGCCGTTCCACAGGCTGGATAGCATGGACGCACGCAGCCAGCCGCCCAGTCCCGTGCGTCTGTCCTAGCCTGCATTTCTCACCACTTTTGATGTCATCTGACCGGTCACCGTCCCATTTCACCTGAAATGCGGGCTAAAGCCTGCTTTATGCCGGCTACTTGATCTGAATCCAAGCGCTATGCCCGCTGCCATCGGACAGGGTGGCGACCAACTCTCATTTGCCGACGCTCACGCCAGCGGCTCTGGTATCCAGGCTGAAATGCCATTCGCCATCGGCCAGCCGAAACTGGTTCTCCGCGGTCGCCGCGTCTCCCGGTGTGGCATCAATTGCCGGATCCGAATCCGTCTGGCTGCTCCACTTGATGGCGCCGAGCGTGTGCACACCAGCGGTCACAGGCGCGCCGCCTGACGACGAAGTATTGTCTTCATACCAGTCTCGCGAGGCAGACGTCTGCTCTCACTCTTCATAACCGCAATCCAGGGGAAGAAGGGGCCAGGGAGTTTGGAAGAAGTTTCGAAAGGCAATGGGGCCAGATCGCGCGGCAGCCCATTCACCGACCCGGCCAGACCCGTTGTGTCAGGCTCCGGCCTTGACCAGTTCGATGCCCTCGCCTGTGCCCAGGTTGCGCGAGTATCGCTTTTCCTCGGGATTGTTCCAGTGCTCGTGGACGCCCAAGCTCGCCAAGCGCTGTGTCGGGGTGGCGTGGTTGGGATCGTAGAACGTTCCCGAGGGCGGGTCAGCCGCGAGCGCGGCCTCGTGCAGATAATCATCCACCCCGCCTTTGCGGGGAAAATCCGCGCGTTCGCTCCAGAGGAAATCGAAGCCGACGGAATCGATGGCCACCGGATCCTGCGATGCCAGAAGGCTGCACGGCCACTGCCCGCGGAACGGCGGCATCTCCATGCGCTGCGGGACCGCGTCGCGCGGATGCGCCCCGGAAAACAGGCCGTCGATGAGGTGAAGCACCGTCTTGCCCCCGAGGTGCGCATGGCCCATCAGGTCCACCAACGGGCGATACACGCCTGTTTGCGTGGCGAAGCAGTTGGGGTGCATGTCGTAGTAGCCCTTCTGCACCGGCCAGCGCACCAGCGAGCCGTAATGGTTCTTGGCGCACAACGTCACACCGCCGGCCGTGTGCGCCTTCAGACACGCAAAGTTGACCAGGTAGTCCGCCTCGGCAAAAGAGGTCGGGACGCTGTCCCCGGTCTTGCCCTCAGGACGACTGCTCCAGAAGAGGGGGGCGGCCGATGGCTTGGCCTTGATCCGGTCGTATTTGCCTTCGCAATCTTCGTAGCGGACCTCCGGGAAGGCCCCGTGGAGCAGGCTGTAGTACTCGTGGACCAGGCAGGCCAGCGAGTCGCCTACTGTGATGTCGCTGGGGCGCACACCGACGCGGACCAGTTGATCGAGCAGGGCGAGGATCATCTGCGGCGCGGTGTTCATGTAGTCGTGCCGGCGGATGAATGTGTAGGTGTCCGTGTTGACATGCCCCTCGAGGTAGATCAATCCCACCCAGTTGGGCTTGATCATGACCCGCTCGCCGGCACGGTAGCCCGCGTCGCCCTTCCCGCGCGACCGGTTGAAATGGCGAAACAGCCGCGACCACGCGCCGGGCACCGTCGCCTCACCGGTCAATTCGCACACCGCGCGCGCCAGCATCGTATTGACGCGCGCCTGTTTCACCCGGTCGCCCGCCCACCAATGCCCGTCGACCGAGCCTTTCCAGTCCGTGACTCGAGGGTCATGCACCCAGACCGCCCGGCCCGGATGAACCCCTTTGCCCTGGCCGATCGGCTTCAGCCGATCCAGACCGTCGGGCGCGGTCGCCGCGCGAAGCACGGCGGCGCAGCCGCCTGCAACGACGAGCGAGTGTTGGAGGAAGGAGCGGCGATTCAACGCCGCCGTCAGGTTGTGGGGGGGGCGAGCCGCAAGCCCAGTGGGAACGGCGCAGGGCGTTTTCATGCCATACCGGATTGTCTATGGACGTTTGCGGGACTGAAGAGCCGCCACGACTTTCATCGCGGCCATTTCATGCCCGCGCGGCCGCAAAAGCAAGGGGGAAACACAC
The DNA here is from genome assembly GCA_964413865.1 of uncultured Verrucomicrobiota bacterium. Lineage (GTDB taxonomy): Bacteria > Verrucomicrobiota > Verrucomicrobiia > Limisphaerales > J093 > MWFF01. The sequence goes on along the minus strand of CAYPUR010000011.1, from coordinate 24,644 downwards.
GCGCGGCGCTCTGAGCGGCGCCTTGCGGGTGGTGTCAGCCTGAGAGACCTATCCGGATTTCTCACCACCGGGAGGATCACGACGAAATCCGGGCTGGCTCTTCCTCCCGGTATTGACAGGACGCGGCGGGTGCGCAGAGTCGTCGCCCACGGCGGAACGACCGTGTTGCGCCGCGCCGCGGACACGAGCCCGGCGCAACACGGTCGGCCGCTTCGGGGCAGAAGTTGTGAAAGTGCTCGTCATCGAGGACGAAAAGAAGATCGCCTCCTTTGTTCGCAAAGGACTCGAAGCGGAGGGATTTGTGGTCGAGATGTCGCATCACGGCGACGAAGGCTACACGCTGGCGACAAGCCGTCCGTACGATGTGGCGGTGCTGGATATCATGCTGCCGGGGCGCGACGGCCTGAGCATTCTGCGCAATCTGCGCGACCGGAAGATCCCGCTGCCGGTCATCCTGCTCACGGCCCGCAGCGAGCTCAACGAACGGCTCGAGGGTTTGAATCTCGGCGCGGACGACTATCTCACGAAGCCCTTTTACATCGAGGAATTGGTCGCCCGCATTCACGCCGTCACGCGGAGGGCCGCGGGCGTCACACAGAGCATTCTCAGCGTCGGGGATTTGTCGATGAACCTCCTGACCCGCGCAGTCAAGCGGGGCGAAAGCGCCATCGAGTTGACCCCGCGCGAGTTCACGCTCCTCGAACACCTGATGCGCTCTCCGGGGCGGGTGCTGACGCGGGCGCAGATTTGCGAACGGGTGTGGGAGTACGATTTCGATCCGGGGACCAACCTCGTCGAGGTCTATATCCAGCGTTTGCGCAAGAAGGTGGACGGCGAAGGGCCGGTCAAACTAATCGAGACCGTCCGCGGCGTGGGGTATCGCCTCAAACCCCGGCCATGAAGCCAGTCTCATTCCGCCTCAGGATCGCGCTGCTCTCCGCCCTGATTTCCGGGCTTGTCCTGGGTGGTTTCGGCGTGGCGACCTGGTACCTGCTCCACCGCCAGAAGGTGGAGGCCGTGGACACGGAGATCCGGGGTCTTGGAGCGCGCCACCCCGGCTGGCTGGCCAACCGCGGCAGTCTCGACCGGCTCCAAAGCTCGATCGAGTTCATCTTTGGCGAGGAGCATAAAGGCCGCATCCTTTTGCTCGTCCGGGATGCCGAAGGCCAAAACCTGTACGTTTCACCCGCCTGGCCGGATGGACTCGATCCCAGCCAAATCGATTATTCCCTCGAAGACGATCCGACCGCGCCGCACGAGCCCGCCACCAATGCGCCTTCGCTGCCGCGCGGACCTCCGTGGCGCCCGGGAGCAGGAGCCGGACGCGGCGGCATGGGACGCGGTCTGGGCCCCGGCGGCGGTGGCACCCCCGGCCTGTTCACCAAGATTCCCCGTTTCTTCACAGTCCGCACGGGCGGTTCGGCATGGCGGCTGGGCATCCTGGGCAACGACGACGTGCGCCTAGCCGTCGGGCTCAACTTCGACCAGGTCCAGGCCGAGTTGAACCGGATCCGGAATATCTTCGCCCTGACCTTGCCGCTGGCTCTCATGCTGGTGGGCAGCGGCGGCTGGCTGGTGGCGGGGCGCGCCCTGCGTCCCTTGAACACGATCAGCGCGATGGCGGACGGGGTGACAGCGCAGGGACTGGACAAGCGCATTCCCGCATCGGGCAGCGACGTCGAAATCACGCGTCTGGTCCGTGTGCTCAACGGGATGATGGACCGCCTGGAAGCGAGCTTTCGCCAGGCGACCCGTTTCAGCGCCGACGCGTCGCACGAACTCAAGACGCCGTTGGCGGTGATGCAGGGCGAACTCGAGAACGCGCTTCAGGCGGCCGAGCCCGGTTCTCCGGCGCAACAGGTCTTCGGCAACCTGCTCGAGGAAATCCAGCGGCTGAAGAGAATCACCCGCGGCCTTCTGCTGCTTTCCCAGGCCGATGCCGGCCAACTCAAGCTCGCGATCGAGGACGTGGATTTGAGCGCCGAACTCGAAGGACTGATCGAGGACGCTCGAGTCCTGGCTGCCGACTCGAACCTCGCGTTTGACGTCCGCATCAAGCCGCATGTGCGGGTCCAGGCCGATCGCAGCCTGCTGCAGATGGCTCTGCTCAACCTGCTCAGCAACGCCGTCAAATACAACGAACCGGGCGGAGCCGTCGCTGTCACTCTCGAAGCCGGAGAAGCCCAAGCCCTCCTGACGGTCTGCAACAGCGGACCGGGCATACCGCCGTCCGATCAACCCCGCGTTTTCGAGCGCTTCTATCGGGCCGACCAGACGCGCAACAGAGCTCAGGACGGCCTGGGATTGGGTTTGAGCCTGGCGCGCGAGATCCTGCACGCCCATCGCGGGCGCCTGGTTCTTGCAGAGAGCCGCCCCGGCAGGACATGTTTCGAGGTGACGCTCCCCTTCCAACCCACATAGCAGTTCCGCACAGCAGTTCTCTTGCGTGACCAATCGCGATCCGCAACAATCGGCGCCGCATGCAGCGCGCACGGAACGGCACGAGAGCGTCGGCCTGCCAGGGACAGCAGGCCCGACCGGATGCAGCCTGCGCGCAGGGTTCGGGTGACGATCGCCCCGCTGCGCCGCGCCGGATTCCATGCAGGAGGTTGACTTGACTATGAAAGACCACACACGATGCGCACTCGCCATCCTCGCGTTCGCGAGCCTGGCCAGCCGATCCATCAACGCGGACGGCACCTTGTACAGCGCGGCAGTTCTGAGTGATCAGCCGCTTGTGTACTGGCATTTCGACGAGGCGGACGGCAACGCCGTGCAGCAGGCGCCGCTGAGTGTGCGGCCTCCGACCACTGAGAACGACCTGGCGCCAACCGGCACAGCAACCCGGGTCAGCCACGCGGCTCTCGCCTCAGGACTGAGACTGGGAAACGCCGCCGAGTTCGACGGTGATGGGTTCTTCCGCGCTGCCGCCACGCGGACGGGCCGGGCGGTCCTCGATGGCGCCTGGGCGGTCGAACTCTGGTTCCAGTCCCAGGACTACAACCAGTCCACTTACCTGGTCAATTTCGGCCCTCTCCACGGCGACAACTCGCCCGCGGTCATCTACAACTTCAGCCCCAACACCGAGTTCCTCGAGATCTTCGCCGGAGCCGGCGGCCGGACCGGGACCACCGGACCGATGATGTCGGATCAGGACTGGCATCACTTGGTGTTTGTGTATTACGGAGATGGTCTCGACGGCGTGTCGGCCAGGACAGACGCCTACCTGAATGGCACGCAGTTCCCCTACCTGGCCGGAATCTCGAAACGGTTGAGCCCGGCCGCGGTCATCGTCGGCGCCGCCCTCGCCGGCGGCGAGGACGCGTTTGCCGGGCGGATCGACGAAGTGGCCGTGTACGATCTGAGCGGCCTGCCCGACGAAACCGCGGTCGAGAACCGGGTTGCCAGCATGGTCGCCGCGCACGTCGCATCGGCCCAGGCTGCGGGCGGCGAGGCCTACGCGAACGTCGTTCTTGCCGACCAGCCGTTCTTGTACTGGAACTTTGATGAAGCCGATGGGAACGCAAGGCAACTGGCTCCGATCGCGCTTCCAGCCCCGGACAACGCGCGCAACGACCTCCTGCTGGCCGGTTCGGCCAGGCGTGTCGAGCACGCCAGCATCGCCAGCGGCCTCGAATTGGGCAACGCGGCGGACCTGGACGGCGTGAGCTTGTTCCAGGCGGCGGGCGGTCTCGACACCGGCATCGATGTCGTGCGAGGCCCCTGGGTGCTCGAATGCTGGTTCCAGTTCACTGGCGACCAAGACAACCGTTACCTGCTGAACATGGGCCGGGGCGCGAACTACGGCAGCCCGGCCCTTGTTTACGGCTCCTTCGGTCCCAGGCTCGAGGTCGCTGGCATGGGCCGGTCCGGCGCCTCAGGCGTGGTCGTCGACGACCGCAATTGGCATCATCTGCTGGTGGTGAACTACAACACCGCGCCCGGCCTGGTCGACCCGGGCACCAACAGCGTCAACCGCGTCGATTTCTTTCTCGACAACGTGCAGCATCCCGATGTCGGCGGCGGGTTCAACCAGCCAATTGACTTTGGCGACAGGCTCGCTTTCGGAGCCGCTTCACCGGCCGGCGATGGGGGTGTCCTCGGGCGCCTCGATGAACTGGCGATTTACCACCTGAACCACCTGGCCACGGTCGAAGCGGTCGAGGCAAAGGCGGCTGCCCTGGCCGCGTCCCACTACGCGGCGGCTTTCGGGGGCGGGCCCACAGCAATCATCACCATCACCAGGCATCCGGCGCATGCCACCGCCAACCTTGGGCAGACCGTCACATTCGAGGTCGCAGCCACGGTCACCGGCGCCACTGAACCGCTGAAGTACCAGTGGCTGCGAAACGGGGTCGCGATGGACGGCGCCGAGTCGGCCATCTATGCCACGCCGCCCATCTCGCTCTACGACATCGGCACCAATGCCTACAGTGCCCGCATCTCCGCCGGATCCGCCTTCAAGATCAGCGACCCCGCTCACCTCATCGTCGCCGCGCCTGCGTCCCCGCCGCCCACCCCGTACGCCATCGAGGTTGCCAACGACCACCCGGTCCTCTACTGGAACTTCGACGAGCTGACCGGGCCGGCCCTCCAGGGCATGCCGGTCGCCTCGAAGCCGGTCGGCGCGGACAACGACCTGGCGCCAGTCGGTTTCGTGCAGCGCATGCAGCACGCGGACATGGGCAGCGGCCTCGACGCGCTTGGGGGCGCGATCTTCCTGGACGGGCTGAGCTACATGATGAATCCCAGCCTGCGCGTCGGGCGAACCAGTCTCGATGGGCCGTGGGCCGTCGAGTTTTGGATCCAGATGGACGGCGGCTTCGGAATGGCGCGGGACCAGTACATGGCCAACTTCGGTCCAGCCGGCGCAGACAACGCCCCGGCCTTCATCCACGGCTACACCGTCGATCGTCTCGAAGTCTTTGCCGGCGCCTCCGGGCGGTCGTCCCTGGACGGGCCGGTCCTGGCGGACAACGGGTGGCATCACATCCTCTGGGTAAACCACGACGCCGCACCATCCGGCGCCGACAACCGGGTCGACGTGTTCGTCGACGGCACGCTCTATCCGGATGCCGGCGGCACGTTCAACCATCCGATCAGCCTCACCCGCCTGCTTGTCGGCGCCGCCACGGTGACTCCCGTCAATGGGTTCACAGGAGTGATCGACGAATTCGCCGTGTACGACCTGTCGGGTCTCGCCGCGGACCAGATCGAGGCTGAAACGGCAAGAATGGCCGCCGACCGGCTCTCGGCTGCACACGCGCCCGGCGGGCCGACTTATGCCTCCGTGGTGCTCGCCGACCAGCCGATCCTCTACTACAACTTCGATGAGCCCGAGGGCGACGCCCAGCAACTGGCGCCGGTCTCTCTGCCCGAGCCCGATCCGGCCCGGAACCATCTGGCCACCGCCGCCGCGGGCCGCGTTCAACACAGCGCGGTCAGCAGTGGACTGTTTCTCGGCAACGCGGCGGATTTCGACGGCAAAGGGCATTTCGGCACGCCGCAGATCGATGCCGGACGCCCGTCCATCGCCGCGCCCTGGGCCGTGGAGTTCTGGATGCAGGTGCAGGGACCCAACGAGAATGAGCGCGAGGATTACCTTATGAACTTCGGGGGCAACGCCCCAGCGTTCATTTATGACTACAACCCGGATCTGCTCGAAATCTTCGCCGGCAGCCGCACCGCGGGCGGGCCCTGGGTGACCGACACCCTCTGGCATCACGTCCTCTGGATCTTCTACGGAGACGGCCTGGCGGGCGTGGCGGACCGTGCCGATGCTTACCTCGACGGCACTGCATTCCCCTACGTCCGGAACACGTTCACGCGCGCGCTGAGTCTCTCGGGCCCGCTCCTGGTGGGCGCCGCGGCGCCCGGCTCCAACGGGTTCCAGGGACGGCTCGACGAAATCGCCGTCTACGACCTGGCAGCCGTCGGCGACGAAACGGCGATCCAAACCTGGGCCGAACAGTTGGTCGCACGCCATCGCGGGACTGCCGTCGACACGCCCGCCGCCCTGGTCTACACCCGTTCAGGCGCAGGCATCACCCTCAGTTGGACCCCGCCGGGATTCACCCTCGAACAGAATGACAACGTGTCAGATCCCGCCGGCTGGTCCGCAGTCCCGGGCGGCACGGCGTCTCCGGTGGTTCTGACCATTCCGTCGAGCGGGGCCAAGTTCTACCGTCTGCGCAAATAAAACCCAGCCGCGGCCCCGCGCGCGGCCCGCATGGGCAAACAACTGGCCCGGATCGGAAACAGCGCGGAGCCTGTGACCGATCCGGGCCAGCCCGCAGAGCAGTCATCTTGCGAGGTCTGACCGCCCTCTGCACCGACGGGGTGTGCAGCATGCGGGCCAGTCACCACCAGAGAAAGCTCGGGTCGTAGGCCGGACTCCAGGTCCAGTCCGGCATCTCCTTGGGAAAGGCATAAAACACGACGTGGCCGTCCCCGAAAAGCATGTTGAAACGCCGCTGGCCGCGGGAGTTGTGCCACCATGTTTTCGGGTCGTACACGTCATGATGGGCATGCCAATCCCACTCGCCCTGGATGATCTTGCTGGCCGGGCTGAGCGCGACTTCGTTGCCCTTGATCGGCGTCGCCTCATACGTGCCCGCGGCCAGCCGGGCATCCCCCGTCACGTGCCGGGTCCGATAGGAATCGTGCTGGAATTGCGGGACGTAACTGTTGCCGTACTCCCTGAAGCAGTTCTTGGCGCCGTAGGTTGAATCGCCCTTGTCGGACGGGCATCGCCAGGTCTCGACTGCCGACACGTACCGGTTGAGCGGGCGGTTGGTTGTGGCCACGTTGACGCCGAAGCTCTCGCCCACCGCGGGATCCAGGGCGTATGTGCCTCTCTGTCCCCCGGCGGCCCCCCACCCTCTTTGGGCCGGATACAGGTCGTTGTTGTCCTCCGCATACATAATGTAGGCGATGCCCATCTGATGCTGATTGCTGGCGCACTTGATCTGCTGCCCTTTCTCCTTCGCCCGGCCCAGGGCGGGAAGCAGCAGGCCAGCCAGGATCGCAATGATCGCGATCACCACCAACAACTCGATCAGCGTGAAGGCCGCCCGACCGCGCGGATGTCGTGACACCGGGCGACTCATGCCCGACAACGAAGCCGAAGATGCGGATGAAGTCCTCATGGCGCGTGGTATGCAAGGACCGGCTTGAATTTTCGGAATCGAGTGTAAGGCCAAAGGCCCCGTTTGTCTCGGTGTTTCTGCCAAGACAGGACCTCGACACAACGACTGGACACGGGACGGCCAACGGAGCAAAGTCCGCTTCCGTCATGAAAACCACCACCCTTCTTTTCCGCTGGTCGCTTTGGCCTTGCCTGCATCTGGCACTCGCCGTCTTCGCCGTCTGGCTGGCCGGCCTGCACACCGCCCTGGCCGGCCCGACACTGGTCAGCACAGCCAGCCTCGATGGCCAAACGGTCGCGCTCTGCTTCGCGAGCGATCTGGATCCGGCTTCCGCCCAGGACACCACCCTGTACTCGATTCCCGGCGTGACAGTCTGGAACGCGACCCTGTTGGAGGATCATCGCACGGTCCTGCTGTCCGTCTCCGACCTGACCGGCGATGACTATACCGTTACGGCAACCGGCCTCAAAGACGCCCAGGGCGACCCCGGCGATGTGAGCGGCGCCGGCCCGATCCTGGGCTGGACCGTCGCGGATCTGGGAAACCTGCTGGCGCCATCGACAACCTACGCCTGCGGCCCCGATGCGATCTCGACCGTGGTCGACGGCGGGGCGATCTGGTTCACGTTCGATGCCTGCAACTCTGTGTATCGGGAGCGGACGGGCGACTTCGACATTCGGGTGCAGGTCACCGACGTCAGCGGCGGCAACGCGAATTCGAACCTGACCCTGGACGTCCGCGAGTCGGCGGATCCCGACAGCCGACACGTGTTCGCCGCGGTGTACGGCCAGATCCAAAACCGCTGGGCCGCCGCGCGCCGGATCGAGACCGGAGGCGCTTCGAGTGTGTTGGACGGAAACTGGTTTGTATCGTGGCCGGCGGGGATCGATTTCCCGAACGTCTGGCTTCGCGTGAAGCGCAGTGGCGAGACATTCACCGCATACGGCGGCACCAACGGCCTCGATTGGGTTCAGGTCGGGGACCCTTACACCCCCGATCCCGCCTACCCCGCGTCCGTCCAGGTGGGACTGGCGACCGCGGCCACCGACGCGGGCATCCCGCCGATTCGGGCCGTCTACCGCAACTTCGGCGAGTTTGAACTCGCCAACGCCACCATCCGCATCACGCACCAACCGCAGGACGCGACCGTGATCGAGAACCGCCCGGCCAACTTCACCGTCGGCGCCGCAATCGACAACGGCCCGCCGAGCACTCTCGGCTACCAATGGCAGCGCGATGGGATCGACATTCCCGGGGCGGTCGGAGCGAGCTACACACTGCCCTCGGTCACCGTGGTGGATGACCAAGCCCGGTTTCAGGTCAAGGTCTCGGCCCCGGGCGTGACTGCGGTCTCGAGTGAAGTGGCGACCCTGACCGTGCAGCCGGACACGGCCGGCCCGCAGCTCGTCTCCACAGCGGGGCTCGAAGGCCACTCGATCGGGATTTGCTTCGACGAGGCGCTCGATTGGTTCACGGCCACGGATCCAAGCCGGTACACGGTCAATGGAGGCCTCTGGATCGAGAGCGCGCTGCTCATGGCCAACCAACAGACCGTGGTGCTCCAGGCATCGAGTCTGGGAGCCGGACCCTACACCCTGGGCGTCGATGGCGTGATGGATCTGGCAGGCAACCCCGCAACCATCAACACCATCGGCCAGGTGCTCGATTACGCGGTCCAAGACCTCGGCAACCTGCCTGAACCTTCGCTCGTCTATGCCTGCACGCCCGACGCAATCATGGTCCACGAAAGCGGCGGCGCAATCTGGTTCAGCTCGGACGCCTGCAACTACGTGCACCAGGAACGGACCGGCGACTTCGATGTGCGCGTCCAAGTGGCACGGGTCGTGGGCGGCAACGCCGGGTCGAACCTGACTCTCGATGCGCGCGAGTCGGCTGAACCCGATAGCCGGCATGTCTTTATCGCGGCCTATGCCCAGGCCCAGAATGCCTGGGCGGCCGCGCGGCGCCACGAAACGGCGGGCGCGTCAAGCGTTTTGGATGGCAATTGGCTCGTCGCGTGGCCGGCCGGATTCGGCTTTCCGGACATCTGGCTGCGGCTCAAGCGGAGCGGCAACACGTTCACCGCCTACGGGAGCACCAACGGCCTGGATTGGATTCAGGCGGGCGACGCCTACACGCCGGATCCGCCGTATCCGGCCTCGATGCGCCTGGGCCTGGCCACGGCTGTGACCACCGGCACGGACCGCATGGAGACGGAGTATCGGCACTTTGGCGACTTCGTCGTGACGAACGCCGTGATTGTCATAACGGCCCAGCCCGAGAGCATCACCGTGATCGAGAATCGGCCGGCCACCTTCAGCGTCGGCGCCACGCTCGAGAACGGCCCGGCGGGGGCCTTGGGCTACCAATGGCAGCGCGATGGCGCGGACATCCCGGGAGCGGTGGGCGCAAGCTACACGGTGCCTTTGCCTGCGCCGTCCGATGACGGCGCGACGTTCCGGGTCCGCGTCTCGGCCCCGGGCGCCACCCCGGTGCTCAGCGCGGCCGCGACGCTCGACGTCCTCCCCGACACCGCGGCGCCGCTGGTTGTGTCGGCCCACGCGTTGGTCGCGACGATGGTCGGTGTCTGTTTCGACGAAGCCGTCGATCCAGCCGTTGCCGGCGATCCGACGCGTTACGAGGTGGGCGGGGCTGTCGTGGTCGAAAGCGCGGAGCTGCAAGCAGGCGGACGGACGGTGGTCTTGCGGGTCAGCGGCCTCAGTGAGCCGGTCTTTGCGCTGACGGCGACGGGCATTGCGGATCTCAAAGGCAACACCGGCACCACCACGGTCACGGGCGTGAACGCGGGTATGGCCTATGTGGATGTCGGTGACGCGGGCGATCCAGGCCTTGTGATCAGTTGCACGCCCGGGCCTTTCACGATGCGCTCAGGCGGCGCGGACATCTGGGGCGCGGAGGATTCGTTTGGCTTTGCGTATCAGATGCTCGGCGGCGATTTCGACATCCGGCTGCAGATGACCGGCATCCGCGGAGGCAACGCGTGCACACGGGCGGGGCTGATGGTCCGCGAAGACGAAACACCAGGCAGCCGAAACGTGTTCGCAGGCACCTACCCGCAAACCGGTGACAATCATTGGGTCGCCACCTACCGGGCGGAGACCGACGCAGCCACGTTGATCACCGCAGGCGGCTACATCCCGCGCGCGGCCGACTTTGCGTTCCCCAACGCCTGGTTCCGGCTGACACGGTCGGGTCAAACCTTCGCCGCGTACTCCAGTGCGGACGGCTTCGACTGGACGCCATTGGGCGGCAGCGTCACGGCCGACATCCCCTACCCCGATCCCGTCATGGTCGGCATCGCGTCGTCCACAATCTTCAACTGCGGCGCCGTGCCTCAGGGCTTGTTTGACTTCGCCAACTACGGGCCCGCGGTTGCCGAGCGTCCTGCCGTCAGCATTGCCCTGGATGGATCGACTGTTGTGATCAGTTGGCCGGAAAGCGCAGCGAGCTTTGCGCTCGAGGAAACGGCCCAGCTTGGCGCAGCCGGCGCCTGGACTGCGGTGTCCACGCCACCCGTGCAGGTCGGCGACCGCTTCCAGGTCACGATTCCTGTCGGATCGGGAACGCGCTTCTTCCGCCTGGCGCAGTGACGCGTCCCATGCCCGGAACGCGCGCCGCAGTTTCTTCATGCACACGAACGTGAGTTGTGGCTCTAGCCCGCGTAGCAGACATCATGCGAAATCTGACGCCTGTGCACTGACGGGGGTGAAGTATACGGGCTAAGGAATGGACGTCCGAAACATGCCACCGGAGAGGCCCTGACCGATGACAATGACCGTCTCGAGCCAAGGTCTCTCCCGCAGCCGCGGGTTCACGCCTCCGAGACTGGTTCATCGACCCAATGGGTTCTTCAGGAGAAAACATCGCTTGATATGAAACGACTGCGTGAATGCCGCCATCTGGTTCTTATCTTCAGCTCGATCGTGCTGTCATGCGCACAGGGCATCGGAGCTCGAGCTCAGTCCTTGCCGCTTCCCTACCGCGAAGTCTTCGGCGGGAGTCCGCTTGAAGCGGCCTGGGCGGTCGATGTCTCCCAGGGCAACACAATCGACGCAAGCGGCGATGGCCTGAGAATCAGGGCGGCTCAGAACACATATGCCCACATCGAGCGCCCGCTCGGGATCGATCACATCCGGGCATCAACCGTCATCAAGCCAGGCGCCGGGATCAGTTGGGTCAGCTCGCTGTTTCTCTACTGGGATCCGCGCAACTGGTGCCAGATCTCCGTGCTCGAACACGAGCCCAGCTGCTACGCCGTCGAGCTGGTCAACGGGCAGTTGCGCGAACACCGACGTCCCCTGTCCGCCAAGACGGGCGAATACCGCCTGGCCGTCGCCCTGGGACGCGACTGCGTGCGTTACCAGACCAGCCCCGACGGACACGGGTGGTCGAGCTGGCTTGTCCTGGATCGCCCCGAACCGTGGCGCCACCGCTCCCCGGCCCTGCTGATTGTTGGCAAGGGATTCAGCCGCGACGAAGGCGAGCCGCGCTCCACCGGGGCCGATCTCGACAATGACTACCCGGATCGCGGCAGCCCGACGGTGTCCTGGATCGGCGAAGTCTCGGTCGAGCGCACACCGCCGGATGAGATCCGCCTGACGCAGGCCGAGCGGGAAGAACGCGCCGCGGCCGGACGCGATCATCTGGGCGAACTCGAACTCGCGGCACGGGCCGATCCGAGTTTTGCATCCGTCAGCCGCCATTTCCCGCCGATGAAACACCCGCGCGAGTCTCTGGGCGTGAAGAATGGCCCGGACGAATTTGTTGTGCTGCCCGATGGTTCCCTGGATTTTGCCGGGGCACGCGTTGGGTTCAGGGTCGGTTCTCCGCCGGGTGCGTGGGGTGAAGGCGTTTGCGCGCGGCGCCTGCACGAAGGCTGGCTGCCGATCGTCATCGCCACGCGCGCCTGGGATCAACTGACATTCGAACAAACGGCCTTTGGATGGTCGCACGAGTTCGATCCCGACAAACCGTTGACCGGGTTCGTCCGGTTGCGTGTTATGAACCCCGGTGTCAAGTCGAGACACGTGCCGGTCGAACTGGCGGCCCCGAACCGGGTTGCCGACTGGGTCCTCGAGGTGCCGGGCGGCGGATTTCGCGACGTTCAAGTCGCCATTCCTTTCGCCCAACCCGCACAGGCCAGGGCGATCGAGCCGGCGGAGTTCGACCAGCGCCTGGCCGAGACGGCTGCGTGGTGGAGCCGTCTGCTCGCGCGGGGCGTCCGCATCCAGGTGCCGGAGGAACGTGTGAACCGGGCCTGGCGCGCCTGGCTGGCATGGAACTTCATCAACGTCGACAAACGCGGCGAGGTTTTCGAGCCGCACGATGGCGGGGGCGGTTTCTATGAGGTGGTCTATGGCTACTCGGCCTCCCGCTACGCCTATGCGCTCGATATGATGGGCTTTTTCGAGGACGCGCAGCGGTATCTCGATTCGATCCTGACGTTCGTCACGCCCGAGGGATTGCTGATGGTCAACTACGGGCTGCCCGACACCGGGACCCAGCTCTGGGCGATGAGCCAGCATTTCCGACTGACGGATGATGCGGCGTGGCTCCGCCGCGTGGCCCCAACCATGATCCGCATGTGCGATTGGATCCGCAACGCGCGTCAAACCAGCATGCAATCCCAGGCGCGGACTGCTCCCTGGCACGGCTTGCTCAAGTACCGCCCGTATTGCGATAAACCAACCCCGACCTACAGTTTCCACACGGACACCTACCTCGCGCTGGGGATGCGCGACACCGCGGCAGCCCTGCAGGCCGTCGGCCTGGCCGACCCGGCGCGGCGCATCGCGACGGAAGCCCAGGCCTATCAGCGCGACATCCTGCGGGCGATGGATCGCGCGGCCATCCAGCGCGACGGCCGGACGCTGCTGCCGGTCTTCCCCGAGACGCACGCGCTGCTTCAACGCGTCGGGTATACCGGGGCGGACTACTACAGCCTGGTGGCCAGCATGGTGCTCGAAACCGGCCTGCTCCCGGCCCGGGACCGGCGCGCCCGATGGATCACCGATCTGCTCGAACGGAAGGACGGGCTGCTGCTGGGCGCCTGCACGTTCCAGGGCGGCATCGACCATGCCTACACCTATGGCTATTGGCTCAATTGCCTCGAGCGCGACGATGTCAAGCGGGTCATTCTCGGCTTCTACACCTCGCTCGCCTACGGCATGTCGCGCGATGCCTATGCCGGCGTCGAGGTGACCGCGTGCCGCACAGGCGAGAACCAGGCGACCCTGCCCCATCTCTACTCCGGCACCCAGCAACTGCTTCTGCTGCGCAACATGCTCCTCTGGGAACAGGGAGACGACTTGTGGATCGGACGCGCCATCCCGCGTCCCTGGCTCGAAGAGGGCAAGACCATCCGTGTCGATCATGCGCCGACCTTGTTCGGCCCGGTCAGCTTCACGGTGCAATCGTTCGAGGGCGCGCGGCGCCTCGAAGTCGAACTGACTCCGCCCGTCAAGCGCCCGCCCAAACACATCCGGCTGCGCTTGCGGCATCCCGAGCAGCGGGCCATCCGCAGCGTCTCGGTCGATGGAGCGCCCTCGGCTGATTTCCGCGGCGAGACGGTGACCCTGAAAGGCGCGACGCCGCCTGTGCGCGTCGAGGTGCGGTACTGAGGCTGCGCCGCATCTCGAGACCCGGCTGTATGAGCACGGTGGACTGGGCGGTCGTGGCGGTGGTGATCGGCATCGCCGTCGTCGCGGGCATGGCCGTGACGCGCCTGTCGTCCAGACATGGCGCGATCAGCTACTTCACCAGCGACCGCAACTTGCCCTGGTGGGCGATTGCGATCTCGAACACCGCCACGTACCAATCGGGCAACGGCGGTTTTGTGATGCTGCTGGTCGTGTACGGGCTGGCGGCCAACTGGCTCTGGTGGGCGAGTTGGATCATGTGGATGCCCCTGGTCGCCATCGTGTGGGCCCCGCTATGGCGGCGCATGCGCATCATCACCACCGCCGAGTTGATCACGCTGCGCTACGGAGGCCGGCCCGCGACGGTGGCCCGGCGCGCCTATGCCGTCGTCTGCTGTTTCGGGTTCTCCGTGCTGCTCATCGGCTACATCACCGGATTCTTCGCCAAGACCATCGCCCCAATCGTCCAGATGTCGGAGCTGCAGATCCTCCTGATCTTCGGCGGAACGACGGCGTTGTACACCATGTTCGGCGGCCTGATGGGCGTCGTGGTGACTGAAGTGTTGCACTTCGCGATTATGGTGGCCGGATGCACCGTGTTCATGTTCATCGCCGTGGCGCAGCACGGCGGCTGGGCAGAAATCCTCGGCCGCATCAGCGCCGTCCGCCCCGAGGCCCTGACCCAGATCCCGCCGGTCCTCGCGGCGGCGCCCGACAATTCGATCGCCCTCTTGACCGTTCTCATCTTGCTGCTCCAGGGCGTCTTCTTTGCCGGATCGCCCACCGCAGGCGAAGGCTCGACCGCCCAGCGGTTCATGGCCGCGCGGAATGAGCGCCATGCCATGGCCGGGCAACTGTTCAATTGCTTCCTCGCGCTGAGCTTCCGCATCCTGCCGTTGATCGGCGTCGGCCTGGTGGCCCTGTCTGTGTTCTGGCCCGCGTCCCTGGCCAAACAAGTCCCGACGCCCCCCGGCATGATCGCCATCGACGATCCGGTCACGGCCTGGGCGGAACTGGTCAAACGATGCCACCTGCCGCCGGGGCTGGTCGGCCTGCTTGTCGCGGTCGAGGTCGCCGCTTACACCTCGACCCTCAGCGCCCTGATCAACTGGGGCAGCAGCTTTGTCATCAACGATCTCTATCGTCCGCTTGTCCCGCGCACGACCGTGCGACGCGAGATTTGGGTGAGCCGGTTCACGACCCTTGTGCTGTTCGTGGCAGCCAGCGGCGTCGCCATCCTGTTCGTCAAACAGATGGTCGGCTGGTTCATGTTCATCAATTCGGCCATGGTGATCTTCCTCCTGCCGCTCTCGTTCTTCCGCTTCTTCTGGTGGCGCTTCAACGTCTGGGGCGAACTCGCGGCGATCGTCCTGGGACTCCCGCTCTCGATCGTCGTTTGGTTCGGCCTCGATTTCCAGAACAGCGCCGCACATCCCATGTGGCAGGGACTTGGCTTGCTCTTCGCCCTGAGCTTCGTCGTGCTGATCGGCGTCACGCTGCTCACACCGGCGGAATCGGACGAGACCCTGACCCGCTTCTATGCGCGATGCCGTCCGCCCGGCCTCTGGGGCCGGATCCGCGCCCGGGCTGGCGTGACCGCGTCGGCCACCCCGCCCATCGCACCATTGATCGCCAACTCGATTCTCGGCATCCTCGCCTGCCTCGGGTTGGTCCTGGCCACCAACGCCATCTTCGTCCGCGATTGGCCGCGCGTGCTGGCCGGCCTCGCCGCTGCCATTGGCCTGGGCGCCTGGCTTGTGCGGCGGATGTTTGAACCGATTGGCCCGGGCGGCGGCGGCGGCGAATCCACCGCGGCCCCGGATCCCACGACGCATGATGCGCAACAACATCCAGCGATCTGATGCTCAGGACGGGCACGCGCCCGGACTGTTCGCAGACCTTCCTTTACACAGATTATGCTGACGACAGGCTCCCGAACCGCTTCGTTGACCGCCCTGGCATGCGCCAGCTTCCTTGCCCTCGATGCACTCGCCGCGACCGCGTTGGTCGAAATGCCGGGCGTGGCGTTTCAGGGGGGCGCCCAGACGCATTTCGGCGCGACTCACTATGGCCGCACGGAGGTCAATTACGTCTATGCCCGATCGACCGGCGCCGCGGCCTCGATGACCTCTCGATTCCAGCTCGAACGCACCCCCCGATTGCGGCTGCTCCTGCATCTCGAAGCCATGGACGATGACGCTGCGAGTCCGTGCCAGGTCCGCCTCACGCTCAATGGACTCATCCTCCATGAGGGGCCGAGCGGGTTCCCGGACGCCCGCTGGGCTTGCCACCGGTTCACCGTGCCTGCGGGCGCCCTGCGTGCAGGGACCAATGAGCTGACGATTGTTAATCTGGAGAAAAGCGGACCTCTGGGCGCACCGCCCTGGTTCATGGTGGCCCGGGCCGCACTGGCCGGCTCGAATTACACCCCGCCGGCAGTCGCGATCCCGCGCCTCGACGTCCGCCTGCCCGGGACACGCCGTGCGATCCCCGAACCGCTGCGCGATGCGTCGGCAAAGCCCGGCTTTGCCATTCGCGGCACAAAGGGCTGGCTCTGGACTCCGGAACAGTATCTTGAAGAAATCCCGACCCTGGCCGGCCTGAAACTGAATTTCCTGATGAACTGCTACGGCTCGATGTTCACCTCCGAACCGGGCACACCCTGGCGCAACGAGTGGTGGCTTCCGATGACCCAAAGCCGCAAGGAGGCTTATGCCCGGATCATTCGCTCGTGCCGGGACCACGGCATCACATTCTGCTTTGCCTTTCATCCCCAGTTGGCTTCTCCGCGTCCCCTCGACCCGGCCAGCGATTCGGATCTCGACCAGTTTTACCAGCACTATGCCTGGGCCCAGAGCCAGGGCGTCCGCTGGTTCAGCGTTTCCCTCGATGATGTCAGTTGGGGGAGCGAAGGACCGGCGACCGGCGGCATGCAACACGCCCGGCTGGTCAACGCGCTCTTGGGCCGGCTCCGCGCCCAGGACTCCGAAGCCCAGATGATCTTCTGTCCGGTGCCCTACTGGGGTGACGGCACCAATCCCGAACACCGCGCGTACCTCGAGTCGCTGGGCCGCGATCTGCACCCGGACGCCTATGTCTTCTGGACGGGCGACGCCGTGGTGACGCCGCGCATCACACGCCAGGCCGCCGAGAGCTACAAGAGCATCGTCCGACACCGCCTCTTCCTCTGGGATAATTACCCGGTCAACGATGCGAGCCCCACGCTTCATCTTGGGCCCGTGATCGGACGCGACCCGGACCTGGGGGAGGTCGTTGACGGCTATATGAGCAATCCCCTGGCATCGCAAAGCCGCGTCAACCGCATCCCGCTGGCCACATGCGCCGATTACGCCTACAACCCGCGCGCCTACGATCCGCAGCGCTCGATCGGCCAGGCCATCCTTCGGCTGGCTAAAACCGCCGCCCAGCGCCGGGCGCTCGAAGACCTTGTCGAAACCTATCCCGGTTTTCTGGTGACCGGCGGCGGCACTGGGACAAACCCGGTCCGCGGCGAGTTCGGAAGCCTCCTGGCCTCCGAAAAGTCACCCTCCGCCGCGTCCGAGTTCGTCCGCCGCCTCGAAAGACTCGGGGATCGCCTGGCGCGGGCGTTTCCCGGGCAGTTCCCCGCCACGGAGAAAACGGTGGCGGACGACCTGGCCTGGATGAAACAGCAACTGAGCGCCGAACGTCGAAGACCCTGAAAGGCCATTCCCGAATGCCCAGTTGCAACCCTGATGTGTTTGTCGGCACAGCCCAACTTGATATCACGCCCGAGCCCGGAATCGAGCTGGCCGGATTCGCGGTGCGACCGCAGCCTGCAACCGCCGTGCTCGACCCCCTCCACGCCCGAGCCCTGTATCTCGAACACGGATCGGAACAACTGCTCTGGATCCAGGCCGACATCCTCGGCTTCGACGATGCGTTGGCCGATCGGTTGCGCGCCCGGGGCCAGATCGATCTGGGGATCCCGGCGCCGCGCATCTGGCTCACCGCCACCCACACGCACAGCGGGCCGGCCACGATCGCCTTGACGGGGTGCGGCGCAGTGCAGCCGGCCTATGTGGCCCAACTCGAGGATCGCCTTCACCGCGCAGCCCGCATGGCACGCGACACCACGGAACCGTGCCGCCTGATCGAGTGGCACGGCCAATGCCGCCTCGGCATTGACCGCCGCGGCTTCGCCTCCGCTCACACCGATCCCCACGTCGCGGCGTTCGCCTGGCAAAGGTCCGACGGAACGATCAAGGCCGCCCTCCTCGATTACGCGATGCATCCGGTCTGCCTCCGCGGCAGTTGGATCAGCGCCGATTGGCCTGGCGAAACCGCGCGCGTCATCTCGGACTCCCTGCCCGGGCACCCCGTCACGGTTGTCGGCTCGGGCGCCTGCGGGAACATCAACCCGCCACAGGTTGGTGTGGCACCCGAACAGATGCGCGATTGGGGCGCCTCCGTAGCCCGCAGCGTATTGCCCGGCCTCCTCGGCGACAGCCGAAAGCCCTCCGCACCTGGGGATGGCGCCTTTCGCGTGGCAACCGCTCGCATCGACCTGCCCATCGACCACTGGTCATCCGGCGACCTTGATGCTTACAAGGCATCTTGCATGGCTGATCTATCTGGTTCCCAATCATTTGGGGATAAGTTCCGACTGGCACTCGAAACCTGGCACGATATGATGTCGAGACGACTGCAGCGCGGCGGACCGCCCGCCACCTCCCTCGAACTGGGGGCTCTAGCCCTGGGGCAGACCGCCATTCTCACGATGAACGCCGAGGTCTTTTCGCGGTTCACCGCCTTGGCCGATCCCGGCGTTGTGCCGCACATCGCGACCGTCGGCTGTACCAATGGAATGATTGGGTACCTGCCGACCACAGATGCTTGCGACGAAGGGGGTTACGAGGTCGAATGGTCAATGCTCTTCTACAATCTGCCCCGACCCCGGCGCGGCGGTCTCGAACTGGCCGCCCGAACCGCCCGGACGCTCCTCGGATCGATTTTCTGATAAAAATCGGTTTCACCTGTAACTTTTCGCGCAACATTCGCTTTTATCTCACGTAGAGACTCATAGCGGGTGATTGCTAAACTCGAGATGAAACCTGACATCGATCTCTTGGAGTTGCCCGGCCAAGCGCCCGGCCGGAACCCCATTCTATTCGTGCACGGGCTTTTGCACGGTTCCTGGTGCTGGCCCGCCCCTTGGCGCGAGTTTTTCAACAAACGGGGCCTCACTGCCCACTGTCTGAGCTTGCCTGGACACGATGGAGCAGACACCGGGCAAAGGACCCTGCGATGGACCTCGCTGACTGATTATGCGGACGCCGTGGTCCAGGCGGCGGCGCGGTTTGGACGCTGTCCCATCCTCGTGGGCCATTCGCTGGGCGCCATGTTGATCCAGATGCGTTTGCACAAGTTGAACCCGCCGGCGGCAGTCCTGCTTGCCCCAACCTATCCTGCCGCCTTCCGATGGGCGGCCTGGCGCCGGTCCCTGCGGCAGCCCGGCCTGTACTTTCGGGCGCACCGCCTCGGACGTCCCCGACTTGTCATCAGAAGCCTGCAGAGTTGCCGCGACTGGTTCTTCTGCAATAAGACCCCCGAAGACGTGGTCGCGAACTGCTTTGCCCGGCTCGGGGAGGATTCCTACCGCGTCTGCCTCGAGTTGCTGTTGCGGCCAAAAGTAATCTGGCACGCCCACACCAGCACGCCCGTGCTCGTGCTGGGCGCTGGAGGGGATGGGTGTGTGGAGCGCAAGTCGGTCGAGCGTGTGGCGGCCCTCTACGGTGTGCAAGCGGAGTTCTTCGAGGACATGGGGCATGACCTCATGCTCGAACCGGGATGGGAACGGGCGGCGGCTCGCATCCTGCTCTGGCTGGGGGAGTTGGGGTTGGTCACGCACGCACGCGGCACAGCGCCCTCCCGGCCTGAGCCGTGCAGCCCGCAGACTGCCGGCGCCCCGTCAAGCCCCGCGTCAGGCTTGCAGTGGCGTTCGGGTTTCGACTAACCTCTGGCATTCGATTCAAACCGCTCATCAATGCGTTACAATGCCACCGCCATCGTCACCACAACGCAGCGCGGCAAAGCCGCAACCAACGCAACGGGAACCTCACGCACGTCCGGCGGCGACGCATGCCCCGGTCGCCGCGCTGCCCCGGCGCTGCTGCGCAGCGCTGGAGAATAGAAGTCCGGAAATCTTGCCGGAAATGCAAGACTGTCACCGATTGCAGTACAACGCGCGCATCGGGCAACTCTTCTGCAGCCTGCTCCTCGCGGCAATCGCGGTCGGACCCGCCCTGTCACAACCGGCGGAAGCGGTCGCGTGGGCGAACGTGACCGAGACTGACCGCGCGATCAGGATCGAGACCGACCGACTCGAAGCCGTCATTCCCAAGAAAGACCCCAGGCACTGGATGACTGGCATCGAGAAGGGATCGTTTCTCGATAAGGCCACCGGATTCCGCGAAGTGGGCGATGGGCTGATGGTGGTCGATTGGCTCATGGAAGCGGGGAGCGACGAGGCCTGGAGCGACCAGGTCATCGCGGCGGACGGCGACGGCGTCGGTCGATACACCTGGTTCGAGAACGAGACCGATCCAGCCCAGCGCGAGTATGCGCTGATGGCCCACGGCAGCAGCCACCGCAAGCGCGTGGTCGAAGGCCCCCAACTCTGCCACCGGATGAAGCCCGTCCAGCCGGAGATCATCCGCGGCCCGGATTTCATCGCCATCAAGACAAGTTACCGGTACGAATATGCGGCGCCGGGCCGTGTGGCCGGATCGCGCTGGACACAGTTGATTGTGTTCCCCAAAGGGGAGCGGTTTTTCGTGCTGATGGACCGGATCGACAGCGTCAACAGCTCGGCGGAGATGTTCCTGCGCAACGACACACCCGGCTGCGTGCGGCACGAGCGGGGGGACACATTCAGCGAGATCTACCTCAGCTACCTGGGCGGCCCCAAAGGCCTCCGCATTCCTTCCAGCGAGTTCTTCACACCTTTCCCGCCCGACTTGAAGTTCGGCTACCGGCGCGACACGCACCGGACACCGCAACATTTCATCCGCGCCTACCACCTGCGGGATAAGGAGACGGGGCGGGACGGTCCCTGGCTGGCGGGCCTGACGCTCGAACCGTCCATTGTCTACGAGGCCTGGTGCAGCCAGCGGCCCGGGGACATCATCGTGATGATCGAGGAGATCCACGGGCGCCCGGTCCGCCCGGGCGAATCCTTCAGTGCAGCCCATATTGTGGGCTACTTCAACACCATCGAGGCGATGCACGCGGTGTATGACCGGCACAAGGGGCACACCGCCCTGATCGCCGATTCCTCGGGCTGGCGACTGGCCAAGGAAACCCCCAAGCCAGCCGCGCCATAGCTTTTGAGTTGCACCCGGCGCCCTGCGCAACGAAATTCATCGGCGCCGCCGTGCGAGACACGATGTCGAAAAAGGCGAGAGTCGAACAACAATCCGGAGCGGGATCCGCGTTTACGCTGATCGAGCTGCTGGTGGTCATCGCCATCATTGCGATCCTTGCGGCGATGCTGCTGCCTGCCCTCAGCTCAGCCAAGGAACGAGCCAAACGAGCCGCCTGCAAGAGCAACATGCGCCAATGCCTGGTGGCGATTCACCTTTACGGCAGCGACTTCGAAGACCGCGTCCCAACAGCCAGGGAAAACGCCGAGCAATGGCATGCGATCCGCGTCTCCCACGCCACCTGGACCAACCTGGTCCGCTACTCGGGCAACGAACGGATTCTCGACTGCCCGAACTTCCGGTTCAATCCGAACTATCTCAACCGGACCAACTCGCAGTGGGGCTATCTCATTGGTTACCAATATCTTGGCGACGCCCTGGTGCCGCCGGCCTACAAACAGTATCCCTGGTGCTCGCCGACGCGGCTGAGCGACTCCGGAACAAACACGATTCTGGCGGACGCGAATCACTGGGGCGAGGACGGACTGAAGTCTGCGCCGCACACGCGGGGCGGCACCATCATCGAGAAAAACAGCTCGCTCACGCGCACACTGCCGGGGCGCACGGCGGCTGATGTCGGGGCCGAGGGCGGCAATGTCGGCGCGCTGGATGGCTCGGTCACCTGGAAAGGCATCAAGCAGATGGGCGTCCACCAGGCGTCCTCGTACGTCTATTACTGGGGCAACTGGTGAGGTTGGGCTCGGGGCGCCCTCACTAGACCCGCGGAACTACCCTTCCAGCGTCCACGGCGGGCGCATCGGTCTGACCTTGCATAGGGCGTTCGCAGCCTCATCACCGATGAACTCCTCCCCCACCGGATCCCACATCAGCTTGCGGCCAGTCTTGATGGCGATGTTGGCCAGGTGACACACGCTCGCGACGCGGTGCCCGACGTCGACCGGGAAATAGGGATCCTTGCGCGTCTTCACGCACTTGAGAAAATCGTGGTGCTCGCCCTCGGGGTTGGTGTAGAGGCGGATTCCGTCGTTGCCGATCCTGGCGTTCCTGATCGCCTCCGAGCTGGCCTCAAGCTCGCCGCGCCATCCAGTGTTGCCCACCCAACCGTCGGCACCAATGAACCTGATGCTTGGGTTGCCGGGCCGGCACGTCATCACCACCCCATTGGCATACCGGAATGTGACGTCGTACTCCTTCACCGTATTGTAAAGACCACCAGACCAATATGTTCCAGTTCCTTCGATCTCGACCGGGCCGCTCCGCTCGGTGTCGTTCGCCCATTGCGCCGTGTCGAACAAGTGCGTTCCCCAGTCACAAATGATCCCGCCCGAGTATTCCTCGATCCAGCGGAAGTTGAAGTGGACCCGGTCCTTCGTGTAGGGGGCAAAGGGCGCAGGACCGAGCCACATGTCCCAATCCAGGCCGGGCGGCACCGGCTGAGGAGTCGGATCGCCGGGACCTGCCGGCTGTTTGGGCAGAATAACCTCGATCCTCTCGAGCGTGCCGATCCGTCCGTTTCGGACCAATTCGGCCATGCGGTGATAGACCGGGATTGATCGGTCTTCGGTGCTGGTTTGGAACACCTTGCCACGCTTTCGCACTTCCCGTATCAGGACTTTGCCCTCATCGATGCTCAAGGTGGGTTTCTCGCACTGGACATCCTTTCCGGCACGGATGGCCATGACACTGATCAAAGTGTGCCAATGATCCGGGGTCGAGATCATGACAGCGTCTATATCTCTGCGGTCAAGCACTTTGCGAAAATCGCAAGCCATCGCACAGTCGCTGTTACGATACTGCTCGTCCACAATCCCCTTGGCCCGCTCCATCCGTGCCCTGTCAACGTCGCACACCATCAGCACCCGGGCATCCTCGAGGGTCAGGTAACGACGGAGGTTCCACCCCGTGCCGTGGTCTCCGGTGCCGATGAAGCCGATGGTGATCTGTTTGCTCGGGGCGTTGGCGCCAAGCAGGCGGGCCGGAACGATCTGAGGCGCCGCCAAAGCCGCGGCAAAAGTCGAGGCAGACCGCAGGAAAGAGCGTCGCGATATGTTGGTGTTCACGGGGACGACTTCTAACCCCTGAAAAGCAGCACTCCAACAAAAATCTCTGTTGACAGATCCAGTGTGGCTAGTGTAAATACATTGTAAACACAATGCATGGGCGATTGCTTTACGTGAGACCGATAAATGGAGTTTGACTGGAACAACCCGCCCTTTGAATGCGATAGATCTTTGACGCTTCGGGATATTGAGGAATCGTTTGAGGACCCATTTGCCGTGAGATTGATGCCTGATTCACCCCGTTTTTCAGTTCAAGCACGGTTCTTTAACCTCGGCAGATCGGCCTCCGGGACTGGAATCATGAGTCTGTATCGGACAAACGGGCGGGTGGTCCGGGTGCTTTACGCCCGTCCGTTCACTGACGAGGAACAGTTCTTTTATCAGAGGAAAGTGAACCAGACGTTGGCGTAGGAATTGCGGGCATGAACGGCGAGCCGGTGGGCCCGTCGGTCTGGGGGAAGTTCGAATGCGCTTGTGAACACGATCAGCACTTGGGAAGAGGTGCCGCTGTTCGACAGCGAAGAGGCTGAGGCGGCCTTTTGGGCCGACACGCGCATCGATCTGCGCTTGATGGAAAGCGCCGTGGCGTCGAGCGCGGAGAGCTCCGAATCGGTCACCATCACGCTGCGGATGGATCCGCGGATGCTGGGGCGGATCAAGCGGGTGGCGCGGGAACGGTATTTGAACTATCAAAGCATGATCAAGCAGTGGTTGAGCGAGCGGATGGAGCGTGAACTGCGGGGGCGCTGAAAATGTCCTCCGCGACCAGGACATTGAAATGAACAGTCTGAATCGTCCAATCTTCCGGAAACTGGATGCGTCCGCGGCGACAAGTGCCGCTCCCCGAGGCGGGGCTGTGGCGTTCACCCTGATCGAGTTGCTGACGGTCATTTCCATCATCGGAGTGCTTGCCGCCATCGGAGCTGGCCTTGCAGGCGTGGCGAGCCGGAAGGCGAAGGAATCGACCATCCGGGCGCAGAGGGACCAACTGGGGGCGGCCATCGAGAGTTACCGGGCCGACTTCAATCAGTACCCCCCGGACAACTCGCTCAACGGCGTGAACGTGAATCCGGCGCTCAATCCGCTCTTCTACGAACTCACCGGAACCATCGCCTCACAGCAAGGCATGTATTACCGCTCCGCCGACCGCGAACAGCGCTTGCCGTCGGCCCAGCTCCAGCCGGCGCTTGGCGTGCAGGGGTTCGTGAACTCGACTGAAGCGCCGCAGCGTCCGAAGACCTTCCTCACGGGGCTCAAGGCCAATCAGCACCAGGAAATCCCGCTGACCTCATCCGCGGGCTCACTGACAGTCGAAGTGCTGGTCATCCCGTATCCGTGGCCGAAGAAAGAGGC
>CAYPUR010000010.1:12806-40642 GCA_964413865.1 uncultured Verrucomicrobiota bacterium | reverse complement strand
CGGGTGTCAGACGCAATGTGATGGTCTTCAATGCGATCGATGACATGATGGTACGACTGCGCACGGTGCAGTCAATTCGTGAAGCCATTTCTTGCTTCTCCGGGCGTTCTCGTGACGCGTCATTTCAGAGGGGCTGTGACACACGAGCGGTTTCGTTCGGAGATGGGGGCGAGCCTGTTCCCCAGCGAGAAACTGGGTTGGGGAGTGCTCGCCATTGCCCCACAGAGAAGTTATGCCCGGGCCAAGACGATGAAGACGACCGCTGATCTGAGGATCGTTGTCGCGCTCTTGACGCTCGGGATCGCCGGTGCGCTGGCCCTGCTCGGTTGTTGCGGCTTTCAGTCGGCGAAGGCCATGACCTCGACCAGGTGGCGTCCGGTGTTGGCGGAATTGTGCGTTTGGGTGACGCGGAGATAGCGGGCCTGGCGCGGCTCGAACCGGCAGGTGTAGCCGCTTCGGGTCGAGCGGGCGTGGTTTTCCCGCCAGTCGCCGGCCAGGGTCCATTGGGCGCCATCCATCGAGGTCTCGATCTTGAACCCGTAGAACCGGTCGTCGCCATAGTAGCCGACGACGACCACCCGTCCGATCGTGGTCGGTCGCTCGAAGTCCACTTGCCACCACGCATCGCCGGGGTGCCGCCCGACATCCGTCGCCCAAAATGCCTCCGTCGAGCGGGCGCGTCCGTCGTTGGCCAGGAACGCCGGATGCGAATCGAGCGCGGACGAGCAGGCGACCGGTTTGCCGGTCGTGAGGCTGGGCGATTCGGGTGTCGAGAGTGCGCCATACTTAGCCCAGAGTCGCCGCGCCAGACTGACGCTGTCGCCGCGGGCGTTGGGCGGATAGCGGTCTGGGGCCTCGGCCCACTGGCGTTCGAACGCGAACATTTCTTTATGAAAGGCGTCGGAATTGAACGGCTGATTCGACGCGAGCGCCTGATCGAGGTGTTTGGCGAACAACTCCCAGCGTTCGAGGTAGAACCCGGCGAGCATGCCGGACCATTGGCGAGACGCGTAATCGCGCAAAGCGGTCGTGTCGCCCCAGAGGGTGATCACACGGCGCGCATTCCATTCGAACCGCCGGCGTTCGGGCTCGGTCCGGCCCCAGCGCCTGGCGTCGTCGAGCCAGCCGCCGAGCAGGAATTCCTGACGGGTCCCGAGCAGCGTGTCCATGTCTTGCAGGAACTCGCGGAAGTCGTCCATTGCGGAGCGGAGTCCATCCCGGTCCTTGCGTTCATAGGCGCCGATGATCCGGTGATGGAACTCGGCCGAGTCGTTGCCGAGGACCTGGCGGGTGACGTTGACAAGGTCGAATCGGAACGCATCCGAGCCGCCCAATGCGTCGGCGGCGTTGAGCAGGAGCCGGCCTGCGGCGGCCAGGCGGTCGTTGTTGTAGGGGGTGCCCGGCGGACCGCCCAGGGACGGCACGGCGGTATAGGCCACCGGGTTGTCGAAGGCGGCCTGGTAGACCGTCTCGTGGAGTATCTCCCAAGCTTTGTCGGCGTCGGCGTTTGCGCGCCCGTAAGAACGGCGCGCGAAATCGCGCAGCCACGCGGGGAGATCGACCGGTTGGTCGCGCCAGGCGAGTTCGAACAGGAAATCGTAAACGACGGGGTTGAAATCGAGGCCTTCGTTGACGAACCCCAGCCCGCGGAGCCGGCCGGCTTTCGGGTTGTTTCGCGCGGCAAAGAGGTCGTGATGAATGCGGTCGAGCGCGCCGCCGAGCCAGACGCGGTTGCCGAAGTTCTGGATGTTGCACCAGAGCCACGGTTTGCCGCAGAACGCCTCGGTCAGGCTCCAGACGGGCGTCTTTTCGCAATAGAGGTCGAGCAGGAGAATGCGATCGTCGGGCACCGGATCAAGGACGGCTTCGATGCGCGGCTGGGTCCAGAACTGGCGGGCGAAGAAGAAGGGCCAGCCTTGCAGGACCCAGACCGCCTGCGGATCGGTCTGGGCCAGCCCCTGGTAGATCGATTGGCCGATGGCTTTTAGATACTCGACGTCGCCGCTGGGCGGGATCATCTCGATGAACGTGTCGGCGGCATAGTAATGATCGGTGCCCAGGAGCCGGGTCTGTTCCTCGAGGAATGCGGCGGCGACCTTTGGGAAGAGCGGGTCGGACGGGTCCAGGACGAGCGTTTCCCACTCGCACCACTTGATCTTCTGGAAACGGGCGCCGGGGTGTTTGCGGGCGAGGGCGGCGGGGGCATGACCCGTGAACCCTTGCAGCACCGGGCGCATGCCCAGCGCGCGCTGACGTTCGAGGATTCGCCGCGCGAGCTCGAGATGGGCATCGATCCACGACTGCGGCAGCGGGCCGCCGTGTCCGTCCAGGCAACCCATCCAGCCGAAGGGCAGATAAGGCGGGCCGGCGAGGAACTCTTGGAGATCCTTTGGCTCGAGGGCGAGGCGGCGGCCCACGGCTTGCCAGACTGCTTCCTGGCCGGTGACAGACAAGGGCAGGTTGATGCCATTGAGCGCCATCCAATCGATCAGTCGTTCCCACTGGGCCCAGTCCAGCCACGGCAGGGAATAGCCGAAACAGCAGTAGTTGAGGAAGTAGCGATGACGCGCCGTGCTCACCTGTCGGTGTTTGGCTTTGACGTCCGGCAACGGCTTGGGCAGTTGCAGTTGGCTTCCGCCGGTGAATGAGTGATGGCACTGACAATGGTACTTGAGATACCAGTTCAGAGCCGAGGCGAGCGACACACCGTCGTTGCCGCGCAGGATCACCTTGCCGTCCCGGGTCTCGATTTCGAACACGTCGCGGCCAGCATCGGCAGGAATCATCTCGAGAGCGAACGAACCCGATTCCGCGGGCAGCAGGCGTTGGATGAGCCCGTAAACGGCCGCGGCGGGATCGCGACTGGCGCCGTCCGCACGCAGACTTGGAAAAGCCGACATGATGAGGCCGGACACCAGCGGAAGGATGCAATACCTGACGGGGTTCACGGGCAGAGTCATGCGCCAGACTGTGATCGGATTGCGCCGTCTGTCAAACCTTGACCCCTTTCAGCGCAGCACACACACTTGACCTGCGTGCAGCCAGTTTCACGGCGCACAACCGCGCAAGTCGTCGTGCTGGTCCCAGCATGAGATTTCCGTGCTTGAACAGATGAACCGACGCGAGTTTTTGCAGACGGCCGCGATTGCCGGGATCGTGCTGCCCGCGGCAGGGGAATCCAGAGCGGGCGACCCGCATCCGGACCGCTCGTTCGCATTCGATCCAACGCAGAACCTCATTGCGGCCCCGCGCAACCCGGCGCAATGGGCGAGGTTTCGCGAGCGGCTTGAGGCCTGGCGCGCGGCCCGGCGCATCGAGATCGGCTATTCTGACGCAATGTATCGGCGTCCGGATTTCGAGTGGGTGTCCCGCTGCTTTTCGTGTTGTTTCCTGATGCTTTGCGACGAGCGGTTTTACGACCCGCGCCGCGGACAGTACCGCGTCGACGCCTTTCTCGAGGAATCGGAGCGTGAGTTTGGCGGATTCGACGCTGTGGTGTTGTGGCACGCCTACCCGCGAATCGGCGTGGACGATCGCAACCAGTTCGACTGCTATCGCGATCAGCCCGGCGGGCTGGCGGGATTGCGGGGGGTGAGCCGGCGCTTGCGGCGGCACGGCGCCGCGGTGTTCGTCGACTACAACCCCTGGGACACGGGCACGCGTCGGGAAGGGAAAAGCGATCTCGAGCCGCTTGCGGAGATCGTCGGCGCCATCGAAGCCGACGGCATCTTTCTCGATACCATGAGCCAGGGCGCGGCCGAGTTCCGATCCAGACTCGATTCCGTTCGACCGGGCGTCGCACTCGAAGGCGAGTTGGCGCTCCCGCTCGAACACATCCATGACCATCATCTCTCGTGGGCGCAGTGGTTCAGAGACAGCGAAGTGCCGGGTGTGCTGCGGAACAAATGGCTCGAACGGCGCCACATGCAGCACCAGATCAAACGGTGGGACCGGGATCACGCGGGCGAGCTCCAGTGTGCCTGGATGAACGGCAGCGGCATGATGGTCTGGGAGAACGTGTTCGGCTCGTGGGTGGGCTGGTGCGAACGGGACAAGGCGATCCTGCGCGCCATGTTGCCCGTTCAACGCCGCTACGCCGATCTGTTCTGCGGCGAACAATGGACGCCATTGGTCCCCACCGAACACCCTGGCGTGTATGCGAGCCTTTGGGAATCGCCCGGACGGCGTTTGTGGACTCTCGTGAACCGCACGCCTCAGCCGGTCGAGGGCCCTCTGCTCCGCCTGGCTCTGGACGAGGGGGAGGGCGAGCGCGTGTATGACTTGATTCGGGGATCTCTGGCGAGCGTGACGACGGGGCCGGAGAGCACACGCAAGACGCGCACCCACGGTGGGCCAGATCTTCCGGCCAGCGCTGCGTCCGTAGCGGTCACCGGCCTGATTCCCGCCCGTGGGATTGGCGCGTTTCTCGCAGCCGAGGATCGCCATCTGGGAGCCGACTTCGGGCGTTTCCTGCGCCGCCAAGGCCGAATCAACACCCGCGCGAGTGCCGACACGTCGTTTCCGGTGCGATCGACCGTGCCCGCGACGCCAAAGCGGGCCATGCTCCATGCGGCGCTGCCGCCGCAGATGGCGGGAATTCCTGGCGGGCGGTTTATCTTGCGTTCAGTCTTTCGGTTGCGCGAGTGCGGATGTTACGAGTCGGTGCATTCGCATTTCTCGGGCGGAGGCGGTCCGGGATTGCACGAGCCGATCGGCATCGAGCGCGAGGTGACGTTGGCGCCCTACGGCATGGACCTCACACCGGTGACCAACAGGCAATTCGCGGAGTTCCTGAAGCAGTCAGGATATCGCCCGGTCGATCCCGAGCGCTTCCTCGATCACTGGCGCCAGGGGGGCCCGCCCGCGGGTCAGCAAGATCACCCTGTCGTTTATGTGGACTTGTCGGATGCGCGGGCCTATGCCCGGTGGGTGCGGAAGCGGCTGCCCACGGAGGCGGAATGGCAGCATGCAGCCCAAGGACCGGATGCCTTGCGTTATCCGTGGGGCAACGAATTCGATGCGAACCGCTGCAACGCCGGCCCGGCCAGGTCCACGACGAGCGTCAGGGCCCACCCCGACGGACGATCGCCATTCGGGTGTTACGATCTGTGCGGCAACGTGTGGGAATTGACTGAGAGCGAACACTCGGACGGGCGCACCCGCTTCTGCCTCCTGAAAGGCGGCTCGCACTATCGAGCCGAGGGGTCGGCCTGGTATTTCGACGGCGGACCGCAGCCCAATGCCTTTGCCGCGAAGCTTCTCCTCACCTGGCCGGGGCTCGACCGATGCGCGACCGTCGGGTTCCGGTGTGCCGCGGATTTTGCGTGAATCGACGATCCGGTCATGCTAATCGTCGGCACGAACAACCCGAACCCAGGCGTCGAGTGTGCTTGGAATCCTTGACCGGTGAAACGTGTTGTCGGCGAGTCAGGTTTGTGAACTGCGTTGACGGGGTTAGGGACTCTTCGGAGCGGGGGCTCGGGCCGGATCGCGCTGGGCAGATGCGCGGAAAGGAACAGGCATGGAGATGATGACCGGACGAGAACGCGTGTTGAATCATTTGGAGGGCAAGCCGGTGGACCACTTGCCGCTGATGCCGATCACGATGCTTTTTGCCGCCACCGAAGCCGGTGTGCGCTACGGCGAGTATGCCAGGGACCATCGGGTGTTGGTCGAGAGCCAAATGCACATCGCCGACCGTTTCGGCTTTGACTTCGTCTCCTGCATTTCGGATCCGGCGCGCGAAGCCGCTGACTGCGGCGCCACGGTCCAGTATTTCGACGATCAGCCGCCGGCGCTGGTCGAGACCGAGGCGCTCCTGGCCGACAAGTCGGTCTTGAGGCGCCTGAAGCCGCCTGATCCGCTGGGCGGCGGACGCATGACCGACCGGGTGCAGGCGGCGGCCCTGCTCAAAGACAAGGTCGGAAACGAGAAGCTGATCGAAGGCTGGATCGAAGGGCCCTGCGCCGAGGCGGCGGACCTGCGGGGGATCAACACGCTCATGACGGATTTCTTTGACGATCCCCCGTTTGTCCGGGACCTGTTCGATTTCGTGATCGACATGGAACTGCGGTTCGCCCGCGCCCAGATCGACGCGGGCATCGACCTGATGGGGGTGGGCGATGCCGCGGCGTCGCTTGTCGGCCCGCAGATCTACGAGGAATTCGTCTGGCCGAGCGAGAAGCGGCTCGTCGATGGCTTGCACGCCATGGGGACGCGGGTGCGCCTGCACATCTGCGGCAACACGCGCCGCATTCTCGACGGCATGGGACGCCTCGGATGCGAGATCGTCGACCTCGACTATCCCGCGCCCATCGACGAAGGCCGCGCGCACATGGGCCCGCATCAGGTTCTCCTGGGCAATCTCAACCCTGTCGCATTAATGCGCGACGGCACGGCGCAGGCCATCACGACGGCTATTGGCCTGTGTCATCGGCAGGCGGGCCCCCGCTTCATCGTGGGCGCCGGATGCGAGATCCCCCGAGGCACGCCGGAGGCCAACCTGAGGGCGCTCAGCGAATACGCGCAGGCGCATCGGCCATGAGGGGAAAGGCGCGCGCCAACCCAAGCGCCACGGCAGTCTCCCGGTCTGCCCCAGGGAGCGAAACCGGCCCGTGGGCGCGGCTGGCGCCGCTCCTGTTGGAAAGCGCGCGCACCCTCATCAACGGGCGCGAGGAATGCACACTGGCTCGTGATGTGTGCCGGTTGCTGGCGCGCCGCGGCGGTTATCGCGCCGTCTGGATCTGCCTCAAGCCCGAAGGTTCGCCGGGCGGATTCCGGCTCTCTGCCTCATGCGGCGCCGGCAGTGTGTCAGCGGCGTCCGCCTGCGGTGTTTGTGGAGCAGAGCCGCAGAAGAGCTGTCCGATTGTGTCCGCAGGCAAATCGGTGGCGGGCGGCCCCTGCGGTTTGCTGAGTTTGCATTTGAAGGAGGGGCGGCAGGTGTTGGGGATGCTGCACCTCAAGTTGCGGAGCAAGGCGACGGCCGGCCCCGAGGAACTGCAGGCGCTCGAAGGCCTGGCGGGGAACGTGGCGCTCCGCATCGCCAGGCTGCGCGCAGGCTGGCAGCATCGCCAGGCCAAGAACGCGATCATCAACACCCTGCGTCGGTTTCACGCCTCGTTGCAGGCGACGCCGCTGGTCGCGATTCAACGGGTGGATCGTGCCGGCCTGGTGCGGTATTGGAATGAGGCCTCGACCGGCCTGTACGGGTTCGCTCCGGAGCGCGCCTTCAACCACAGGTTGTCCGACCTGCTCCTGGAAGGAGAGGAAGCCGCGGCCTTCGATCGGCTCCTGCAGTCGGCCTGGGACACCGGGCACAGCGCGGCCCCGGCGGATTGGAGAGTGGCCTGTGCGGACGGCAACCGCCGGTGCATGTGCGCCAGCCTGATCCCGATTCGCGAGCAGGACCGGGTGGTGGACATGTTCTGCATGGAGGTGGATGTCACCGGGCGCCGCCGGGCCGAGAAGGCCCTGCGCGACAGCGAGGCGCTCTACCGCAACCTGGTGGACGCAGCGCCGCTGGCTGTTCTGGTGCATCAGGATGGCATGGTCCGATTTGCCAACGCGGCTGCGCTCGAATTGCTGGGGGCCAACCAACCCGACGATTTGTGCTGGCGCCCCCTCGCGAGCCTGGTGCATCCGGACGCCCAGGAGCGGCTCGAGGATCTGTCTCGCGACGGCCCCCAGCGACCGGTGGAACTCGAATTGGTGCGACTCGACGGCGGCGTGGTGGATGCCGAGGTTGCCTGCCTCGCGCTTCATTGGGAGAACCAGCCGGCCGAACAGTGGCTGATCCGCGACCGCACACTGACCAACCGGATCCAGTGGGAACTCGAAGCGGCGCGCGAAAAACTCGCCCGGATCTTCGAATCCAGCCCGGCTGCGATCCTCATCTGTTCGCTCCCCGATCACCGCCTGATCGAGGCCAACCCCGCCTTCTGGCGGCTCATCGGGTATGAGCGCAAGGAACTGCTCGGACGGAGTCTGGCCGAACTCGAAATCTGGGACGAAGATCAGACGGGCCTCATGCCGCCCGTCTCGCGCCGCCAGGCGCCCAGAATGCCCAGCTTCGAGGTCCCGCTCCGGACGCGCGCCGGCGATCTCCGGCACATGCTGATCTCGGTGGACGACTTTGACTTTGGGGATCAGCGGAGCCGCCTGCTGATCATGATGGACGTCACCGAGCGCAAGCACCTCGAGTCCGATCTGCGCGAGTCGCAGAAACTCGAAGCGATGGGCCTTCTGGCCCGCGGTGTTGCGCACGACCTCAACAATATCCTCACCGTCATCCAAGGCCACCAAAGCCTTATCCCGCTGGGCAGCCGCCTTTCGCCGCAGGCGCAGACCTCCCTGGCCGGCATCAGCGAGGCCGTGGCTCAGGCCTCGGAACTGACACGCCAATTGCTCACCTTCAGTCGCAAGCGCCAATTCGAAGCCCGGCGCGTCGATCTCAACGAGTTGATCGGGAGCGTCGCCCGGCTTCTGCGCCCCATGCTCGGCAAACAAACCCAACTCGAACTCGAATGCGCGCCGGGGCTGGGGTTGGTCTGGGCCGACCCCGGCATGATTGAGCAGGTGATCCTCAACCTCGGCGCGAACGCGCGCGACGCCATGCCCCAGGGCGGGCGGCTGACATTGACGACCGAATTGCGCTTTGTGCGCAAGCCGCCGGCAAGCCTGCAGCCCGCAGCCGCGGGCGGCGATTACCTCTGTCTGAGCGTCCGCGACACCGGACGGGGGATTCCGCGGGAGAATCTCGGGCGGGTGTTCGAGCCGTTCTTCACCACCAAGAGTGTCGCCAAAGGGACGGGGCTGGGTCTGGCCACCGTGCGCCACATCGTCGAGCAACATCAGGGCTGGATCGAGGTCGATTCCGCCGAGGGGCGTGGAACGACGTTTCGCGTGTTCCTGCCTGCCGTGGTCAAATCAGAGCCTGCGGTGTCCAAATCGATCCTTGCCCCGGCGCCCGAGGGCGCCCGCCAGACGATCCTGCTTGTCGAGGACGAACCTGCCGTTCGCGATCTGGCCCGGCAGGTCCTGGAACGAGCCGGTTACCGGGTGCTGGCGGCCGAGAACGGAACGTCAGCCACCCGGCTCTGGCGCAGACACGGCGCCGCTATCCGCTTGCTCATTGCCGATCTGGTTCTGCCAGGCGGTTTGGACGGCGGCGAGCTGGCGCAGCGTCTCCAGGCAGAGCGCCCCGACCTGCGGGTGATCCTGAGCACCGGTTACGGGACTGATTTCGACGATGGGAGATGGCAGGCGCTGGCCGCCGCGCGGCTGTTGCCGAAGCCTTTTTCACCAGACGCCCTGGCCCGGTACGTGCGCGAGTGCCTCGAGGAGTCTTGAGGCCCCCATGCTCCGCTTCCAACCCATTGAATCGTTCGATCCGCCGGAGCTGGCGGCCTATCGCACCATGCGTCTGCCGCACGAGCATTTCGTCGAGCGCATCTTTGTCGCCGAAGGCGAGAAGGTGGTGCGCCGGCTTCTCGAGAGCCATCTCGATGTCCTTTCGGCCCTGATGCCCGCGCATCACGCCGAGGCGATGCGGCCTCTGCTTGAAGCGCGCGCGCCCGCCATTCGCGTCTACACCGCCGAGCGCCGTCTGCTCGAGCGCCTGGCCGGCTACTCGATGTATCAGGGCGTGCTTGCGGTCGGGCGGATGCCCGAACCGCTGGCGGTCGAGACGGCCTGGCAGCGCAGCGGGGGCCCCAGGCTCTTTGTGGCCGTGGACGGGCTGGCCAACGCGGAGAATCTGGGCGCGGTGGTTCGGAACGCCGTCGCTTTTGGCACGCACGCGCTGATTGTGGGCGAGACTTCGAGCAGCCCCTATTTGCGGCGGGCCGTTCGCAGCTCGATGGGCACTGTCTTCGACCTCCCCGTGGTCGAGACAAACGACCTGTGCGCCGCGCTGGCTCAGTTGCGCGCCCGGGGCATGCGCTGCGTCGCCGCGCATCCGCACACCGACCGGCGCACCATCGCCCAGGCCGATCTTGCCCAGGACTGCTGCCTGGTCTTCGGCAACGAAGGCGATGGAATCGCCCCCGCCGTGCGCGCCGCCTGTGACGAATGCGTCGCCATCCCGATGCCGCCCGGCGTCGACTCCCTCAATGTGGCCAGCGCCGCCGCCGCGTTTCTGTTCGAGGCCAATCGCCAGCGGGGACGGATGTGAAGGAGGCCATCCTGCTTCTCCGCAAGATCTCCCAAATCGAATCCTTCGCTGGGGCGGCTTGGTGGCTGCCGTGACCCTCGCCTGCGGGGTAGGGTTTGGTCATAGGCAATGCGGACCGTTCAACGCTCGCCATCAACTGGCACGCAACTGCTCACTTGTTCTTCAGCCGTTGGATCTCGCTTTTCAGGAGGGCTGAGATTCGATGCTTGGTCATGTAAACGCGTGCCAGGCTCACACCGAGGCTGCGCGCCACGTCATGGGCGCTCCAACTCTGCAGCGCATAGAGATCGTAAATCTGTAATCGCTTCTCGTCCACGAGCGCCTTCACCCTCTCCAGCGCGCGTTCGAACAGGTCTTTCCTCCACTCTTCCTCCCACAGGGCGGACGGCTGCTCTCCCTCCGGTCCAGGGACCCGTTCGACCGTGCTGGTTCGGTCGGTTTCGCCCGGCATGCGCTGCATCGAGGCGTTTTGCGGATGACGCCGGCGCAGTTGGTCGCGGATGCGCCACAAGGTGAGGTTGAACAGCCAGGTCTTGAACGAACACCGCTTCGGATCGTACCTGAATTCAGGCAGGTTCCGCGCCACGGTGATGACCGTTTCCTGGACGACTTCCTCGGCCTCGGTGGGGGACAAGCCATGCCGGAGCGCGAAGGAGAAGATCAACTTCCGATAGGTGGTGTAGAACTCCTGCCAACTGGCCTGGTCTTCCAGGTCTTTCAGTCGTTCCAATAGACTGGCGTTGGTCGCCAGC
This sequence comes from uncultured Verrucomicrobiota bacterium, assembly GCA_964413865.1. Taxonomy (GTDB): domain Bacteria; phylum Verrucomicrobiota; class Verrucomicrobiia; order Limisphaerales; family J093; genus MWFF01. The sequence goes on along the minus strand of CAYPUR010000010.1, from coordinate 29,719 downwards.
GAGTCTGCCTGTCGAAAGTCCATTGTGGCCAATCCAGTTTAACGGACGATTCGCGCTTTTCTTTCAAACACTTCATTCAACCGTGATCGCGAACACCAGCGGTGTCGAGCCGGGCGAACTGGCCTGCAACTCGATGGACTCGACCAACTCGCCCTGATGGCTCGCCGGCAGCGTCCACGTCATCCGCGTCAGAAACAGCGGATCCTTGCGTCGCGCGAGGCCGGGGGCACACCCCGACCAAACCAAGGCGCAGTCCAGGTCGGGCGACATGCCCTCCCACGTCAGCTCTGACACCTCCCAAAACTTATGTGCCCGGAACGGCGGCATGTCCTCCGGATCCTGCAATTCCACCGAGACACTCGCGCCACCGGCGTAAGTGACTTGATACCGGGCTGCGACCACGCGGTGGCTGAGGAAAGCCTTGCCACCGGTCGCATGGAGGAAATGCAGGCGCCGACAGGCTCGGCCAATGGGAATCGTGACGGGATTCGCCTGGTCGAGTTCGAGAATACCACGTACGTCAAAGGCGGTCCCCCCCAGGTCCTGCACCCCACGCGGCAACTCGCGGAAAAGCCCGCTCAGTTGCTTTGTCCCCAACCGGTCGCCCAACCGCAGGGTGTAGTAGTTTCCTAAATCCAGCATCTGGGCGGTGGCCCACGGCTGGCGAGGCAGCTTCGCCGACCAACGTGATCTCCCCTCGGCAGTAGCCTGCCGCACCGCCTCCGCGGCTTGACGGGCGTAGGCAAGGCGAAGGGCTGGGGAAATCGGAGATCGGAGATGGGAGATCGGAGATGGGAGATCGGACGTTTCCGATTGGTGATTGGGATTTGGCGAGTTGGAAACTGGGCCTGTGGATGTGCTGTCGAGCACGAACTGCCAGTGGAAGACCGCGGCGTCCCAGTCCATCGCCCGCTCGGCAGCCGTGGCCCGGCACCGGTGCCATCGAGCGCGGCGCTCACCGATCGCTGCGAATTCTGCACTGCCGTGGACGAAAACCGCGCCGTCTTGGCGCAATCCTGTCACGTGATTCGACCCCGAACCCTGAACCCCGAACGCTGAACCGGCGACTTCAACACCGTCTTCGCGACTTTGCCTGCCGCTTTGCCTGGCGGCGGGAGACGCGCGCTGCAAGGTGCTGAGAAGCCGCGCCTTTTCCGATTCCTCCACCGGCACCATTCCTCCCTCGCCATCGGGCCGCTGCCCGCCGAGCAGGGCCGCCAGATCGGATAGCGTTTTGCGATCCCGGCTTTCGGCGGCAAGGGCCGGGAGCCAATGGTTGGTGAGGGTCGCATCGTATCGTGCCCGCCGCGGCGGTCCCGTGAGCGTCCAGGTGCGGGTGTCCCAGACCCACGCGCGCAGGTCCGCATCCTCGGCGATCAGGTGCTGGTCATCGGGACTGAAGGCGACGCGGCGCAGGGGCGCTTGGCCCGGGGGGGCTAACGCGTGAGGACCGGTGGCAGTGTCGATCGCGACGCCTTGCCCGACGATCGCCGCCGTCATGGCGCCATCGGCAGATACCGCCGATTTCTGCTCCGCGCGCAGGGGTGGAACCGGCAGAGTGTCTCCGATCATGCGGCTCAGGTCCCATAGCCAGACACCGCCTTCGGTCTCCTGGACCAGCAACCGGGTGCCGTCCGAACTGAACTGGGCCACGTCCCCCGGCAACGGCGGGCCCAACCGCTGTTGTCGAATCACATCCCACACTCGCACGAGTCCGTCAGCCGAACTCGATTCCACAAAGCAGCCGTCCGGACTGAAGGCGATACCATCGACATCGAGGTCATGGGCGAACACCACGGGTGGCTCTCCCGGATCGGCCAGGTCCCAGACCACGACCTCGTGCCCATCCCGCACCGCCGCCAGTCGATTCCCGATCGGACTGAAACGGGGCATGGCGAATGCCGCTCCAGTATCGAGTGGTTGTTCCGACTCCCACTGGCCGATGCAGACCAACTCGATGCCATCGGCATGGGTCATGGCCAGGAGACGATTGTCCGGACTGAACTGCGCGCCGCTTGCGTTCAGCCGTGCCAAGTGCGGCGAGGTGACCTGACGACAGGTGGCAAGGTCCCACACCGAGCCCCGATTCCCAGATCCAGAGTCTCCGACCCCGTACTCGACTCGTGCGTAGAATTTCCCATCCGGACTAACGTCTTGGTCGAGGATGCCTTGACCGAAGTGCAGCTCCAACGGAACGCCCCGCCCCAAGTGCTGGACGGTGGCGAACGGTTCGGTCCCGAGGTCCCAGAACCGAACCGCATTATCCCACCAGGTCAAGACCAACCAGCGGCGATGACGAATGAACGGCTGACCGCGGTCGATCGATGCCGGCAGGACAACGCGACCTGCAGCCAGCGACACCATGCGGTGCGGGGCCACCGCCGAAACGAGGTCCACTTCGACCTCGAACGTGTGTCCGGTGCTGACGTCGAACTGCTCGATCCAATAGACACCTGTCCCAGTTACACGCCCCCGAGGCAGGTCGGCCCATAACAACCTCATCTGCCCGTCTACGGCCTGGCAGGTGTTGTTCGAGCCGGGCGGCGTGATGACCATCCAATTGCTCGACACGCCGTCAGTGAAGTCGTCCAACATCCGCCACGGCGGGGGCCGTTGACTGGAGGAATACCGACGCACCTTGAAGTTGTCCCACACCACTTGACCGGCATCGCCCGGCTGGTTGCCGGTGCAACCGTTCTCCAGCCCGATCAAGTGTCGCCCCCAGATGGGCCCCGGCGGATCATCGCGGCCGCGAACAAAGCGGTCTCGCTGGGGCGAATCGAAGAACTCGCCTGCACACACAACTCCGGCGTCTGGCGGGCCGCGCCGCACGCTGTAATGGACCGCCAGGGTGTCACCGTGACTGACCAGCTTCAGGCCCAGCGTTAGGTTCGTGAAATGCCCTGTGACGCGGTGGGCCTGCACCCAGCGATGACCCCCCTTCGACAGGTACCCCTCGATTGCCGTCTCGGAGATGTCCCTCAGGCCCAATATGTAGCCGCTCGACTTCTTCGCACCCACTGCTTGGGGAAAGAGGAGCGGATCAGTTCCGGGACTCGTCAGGTCCCACAAACGGGCTTTCTGTCCCAGGGTGATCGTCAACATCCGGTCTCCCGGCGGCACGAATTGGCAGAGCACGACTGGGAAATCGTGACGGAGCTCGCGATCTCGAATCCTTTGGCCCGAGCGCGTGTCCCAAAACCGCACCAAGCCGTCCTCATGAGCCGTCGCCAACACGCTGCCATCAGAGTTCAGGTCGGCCGCCAAGGCCCTGGACTCGGGGACCGAAATATGTGCCACCGGCAAGGGGCAACGCTCGAGAACGCTGGCGATGCAGACCCGATGAGCAGCCTCGCGGACTGGATCGCTGGCATCCAATTCGAGCGCCCCCACCAGCCAGGGCAGCGCGCCCGTGTAATCGCCCCCGACCATGCGCTGCGCGCCTTCATTCAGGTGGAGTCGGGCCAGATGACGCCGGGCGATTCGCCCTGACCGCCAGGTCTGCCACCACGCCGCCGAAATCAGCAGCCCGACCGCCAGGACCGCCACCCCGACTCGACGCAGCAAAACATGGTGTCGCTCTAACCGACGCAAGCGTTTCATGGACGCGCCCCGTTCGAGCAGGGCGAGATCGGCCAGCAGATCGTCCGCCCGATGATACCGTCGGTTCGTGTCTTTGGCGCACGCCCGGAGGAGAATCTCGTTGAACTCGAGCAGGTCCGCGGCATCGGGCAGTTCGCGAAGGTCCGACGGCAGGCGCGGATATTGCCCGCGATTCATCCCCGTGCACGCCTCGTAGAGAAGCTTGCCCAAGGCGTAAAGGTCGGCTGGAGGATTTCCCGGTCCCTCTGGGGGCAGGTAACCCTCGGTGCCGACAATCGAGCCGGAATCGCCGACTGTCGCCACGAGCCCGATGTCGGCCAACTTCACCACGCCATGAACGAAGATGACGTTCGAGGGCTTCACGTCCCGGTGCACTAGGTCGTGATCGTGCAAGTGTTTCAGTGCCGCCGCCAGCGACGCCGCCAGCGACACGCACTCCCGCACCGGCAGCCGCCCGCGCCGTTCCATGTCCTCTTGCAGCGTCCGCGGGACGTAGGAAGCGACCTGTTCGGGCTGGACCTGCTCAGGGGCCATGAGCGGGGGTCGGAGGGCCGAGCTCCGCGAGGCCTTGGCTGGCGACGGGCACGGTTCTTGTACAGGGCCTCGTGGAACTCGGCCCTCCGAGGCGGGAGGTCCGCGGGAAGCCACCGCTGATCCCCCGAGCCCTGCCGACGAACCTGCTGTCCTCTGTCCGCGGTCCTCTTGCTCCTGCCCTTCCCCCTCTGCCCATTGCGCTTCTCCCTTCTCCATTTTCCCTTCTCCCTTTCCCCCGGCATCGTCCGCCAGCTCCGTCACGTAGTAGAAGTACTCCCCATGCCGTCCGACGTGCAGAATCTGCATCAGGTTCGGGTGAGAACGGGAGACGGGCTCGTATTTCAGCACTCCTTCGTACTCGCGGGTAAAAGGTCGGTCTCGGCTGAAATCCTCGCGATGGATGATCTTCACCGCACGGTAGGTCCCCATCACGTTGCGGGCCAGCCAAACCGCACCGTAGGCGCCGCGCCCGATGCACCGGAGGACCTCGTGATCGGGGATGGCCGGGACCGGGGAAGCCGTCCGTCCCGCCCAGGCACTCGACTCGGCCCGAGACTCTGAATTGCCCCGGGCGGATGCGCGATCGCCTTGGCTCTCCGATGGCGGCTCTGGGCTCTGTGTTGCCATGTGCAGCGCAACCGGTCCTGTTTTTCAGGGGATGTTCATAAGATTACCGAACTCCAGGACCGGGCGCAAGCAAAGGAACCCGGATTTCTGATGCACCAGCTCGATGGTGAGAAATGCGCGCTAGGGCCGGGCCGTTGGCCCTGCCACATGCCTCGGGCTGCTGCACCCCTTCGCCGATTCTGTTTCTTTTCTGAAAGATTCCCGGATTCGGCCCGTTTAACCGGTCAAGGCCACCAGCCCCGATCTCGGTCCGCCGGTGGCCAGAACAGGAACAATGACTGTAACCGCCAAGCGCAACGCGGGATTCAACCACGCGAGACCGGCAGACCCGGCGATGGCTTGGCCGATCGGTTCTTATCACGCATCGCGCATCGCGCAGCACGCACTAACCGATCTCGGTTGTGGCTCCGCCACGCTGCATCTTTGGCGATTTGCCGTCTGAACCGTCACCCAAGCAAAGCAAACCAAAAGGATCCAACAATGAAAACTGACAAACCCTATGCTCGAATCCGGCACCGCGGTGGCGCAAGATGGGCCACGGTGATCGCGAGTTTCGCCCTCGCAGCCATCGCTCTGTCACCCCCAGTTATGGTCGCTGCGGTGATCGACGACTTTGACGGCGATCAGCCCGAATGGGATATCTGGAATCCTCCCACGGCGCCGAGCGAACCGCCGGCCTTGGCCGAGTTGCTGAACGGTCGGCTACGCATCTCGGCGCACTTCACGACGCCCACCGACCCGACCAATCCCATCCCCCACTTGTGCAACGTCTATTACTCGACCAACCTGCCCGTCCGCCAGGGGTGGACCTTCGAACTGAGGACGGATTTGTCGAGTGTCAGCCTCGACAACTTGTTCGCCTGCCTGATCACCGTGGACACCAAAGGGGGTGAGTATGTGCTGATGAGAGACCGAAACGAGATCGCCCTGCTCAAGTGGTCCCAGACCGACGGCTTCAGTGTGGCGTTCTGGGAGACAACGTCGATCCCCTACCAGGTCTGGATCCTGGCGCTCGCGCTAACGCCGGAGGGCGATGATATGTTGATCGAGACCAAGGTCATCTCGATGGGGAATGGTCAATTGCTCTTCGAGCGTACGGTGCGGGACACCGCCGCCAGCGATTGGGGCGTTCCGGACCCCCTGCCCCATGGCTGGCAGATATTCGGACCGGACGCCGGCCCACCCTACACCGAGGACCTAAAGGGCGTCGGGTTGGGGATGCTGCACCACACCGACGGACAGCAGGGAACGGCAATTATGCAGTTCGACAACCTCGAGTATCGCAGCGGCGTGCTGGACATCCAGAAGACCGTGACGGTCAGATGGCCTGAAGACACCGTCGAGGAGATGATCGTGCTCGGCGCCGATTCAGTCGACAGCACCGCCTGGGCGCCCTACCCCGGGCCGATTGCGAAGCAGTTTAGCCAGTTCTGCATCGCCGTGCCCACCACGCAGAATGAACAACACTTCAAGCTAGTACCCGGCACACACTTCATCGATGACTTCAGCGATCCGCGCCAGCCGTTCGCGACGAGGCGGGAGTACCGGTTATTCTTCCAGAATCCCGGAGAGGAGGTCGAGGTCAGCGATGGCGCGATGCGAGTTTACCGCACGGGAGCCACGACCGGCGGTATGGCCATTACGCCGCCGGACGATGTTGTCGTCGGGGATTTCTACACCTCGGTGGACATCCTCAGCATGACAACCAGCGCCGATAACTATCTCGTAGTCTCCCTGCTCGCACGAACCAAGTTGACCGGGGAGCCGTTGCAGATGTGCGGTGGGGGACTCCTTCTGAACCGCAGCGGGGTGCGGGGTAAGGTTCAAACGTTCATCGGTGCTGAGACTGAAATATGGGGCCCGGACTTCACGATTGAAGCCAAACCACCCCCTTACCGCCTAGAATTCTCCGGGATGGGCCCGAATCTGCAACTCCGGGTGCTGAGTCTGACTAGCAAAGAGCTCATTGCGCAGCAGACGCTCACACACTACCTGCCTCTTACTAAGGGCGTGGTTGGCCTCTGGGTCAGAGGTCCCAACAACGATCCCACGACCCACGAAGCCATCCTCGACAACTTCTTCGTCACGGGCACCACACCGTGAAGGCCAGGGAGACTCAGCAGTGGAATCCTTGAATCGTGAAACGAGGCGCGGGCAGGTCAAAGCGTCTGCCAGGTGAAACGGTTCCAGGATTCCACCGACATATTCCGCCATGGCTGATCCGGTCACGCACCGATCATGGAGGAAACCAAAACGGAAAGCCGGGGTCACCCGCGTCAACGGCCACTTCCGGTGGCGCGGGTCGGTGCGGGGCAAAACACCAAGATACAAACTATGAAACACAACAACTCAGTGATTCGTTGCGGCAGCTTGGTGGCTGCCATCGGGGTGGCGTGGGCGCTGTCCATGGGGACCGCCCAGGCCGGTGACACCAAACCATACAAGGGGACGCTCATGGATGAATCCCTCGTGACGTATCTAAACCCCGGTGCCCTCCCGCAGCCCTTCTTCGTGCAGGCGCGGGCAGACCACGGGCCGGAACTTGGGTCATACGTGGTCCATTTGTACACGCAAAGTAATGTCGGTGGGAAAGGCACCGGGTTTGGGTTTGAAAACGTGCACGTCTATCCCGCGGGGCCGAAGGGCATCATCCTCTATCTGATGGGGCATGAAACGACGGCCAACGGCGACAAGTTGGCCTGGGCGGGCACAATCATCCCCCAGTCAGACGGGAGTTCTGTCTCCCACCTCGAGTTCCTCCCGGCCCAGAGCACGGGACGCTTCGCTGGCGCGACCGGAGTCATCGACAGCGTCCGCCCCGTCCCCGGCGGAGCCGAGCTCGAGGGCACGATCACCACGGTCAGCGCAACGAAGTAAGGTGGAGAGGAATCCGTAGGATGCGCGACACCGTCACCCGCACCCGCCCGCCATCCTTCGCTCTCCGAGCCACGGCGGACAAGCCGGGCAGCCTCTTCCATCTGCCTGCGCCGAGGCTTGGGTACGCAGGTCGGATGGGAGAGGGCTGAGGTGAGGGGGCGGTGTCGTGCATTTCGACGACTGCTCCCTAACCCGCATATTTCACACCCCGTCAGTGCACAGGGCGGTCAGATCTCGCAAGATGTCCGCTATGCGGGTTAGAGATGTCAACCTGGCCATAGGGTTCAACAGCGGTTCTCGTTTTGAGAGCGCTCAGGGCGCCGGGTCGGGGGACCCGGCCTACAACCGCTGCATTCTTCGATGCTGTAGGCCGGGTGCCCTCACCCGGCGTCAAGCCCCTGCACGCAAAATGAGAACTGCTGAGGGTTCAAGGATTCCACATTCACCGCCGCACCACTGATGCGCAGAATACGTCCAGACCGGACCGCAGGCGAAGCCAGCAGGACCGATCACCGGATACGGCTGTATCCGTGTCATCCGTGGTTGCTTCTCGGCTTGTTTCTGAACCACGGATTCCACGGATGGGCGGGAGGATTCGGAAGGCTTCGCCGCGCCGGGCGCACCCGAAGGCGCGGAGTCCCGTGGCCGCGCATACGCGGCAACCTAATAAGATTTCCCGCGCCACTGCTGGGAGCAGCGCAGTCGTGGTTGTCTAAGTCTTTGGACCGGCGTTTGTTGTGGCAGTCGCCCATGCTTTGGTCGGCGTCGGGGTCGCGGAGCGTCTGGAGTGCGGCGGTTGACCGCCGCTTTCCGAGGACGGTCCTCTGTGTATTCCCATACCATATGCCCGGGGAATATGCTCCCCAAGGCGTCTTTTCCGTGAATGAATGGGCGGATGGAATCGACTGCCTTGCCTGAACTGCGTCCCGGCACGCTGTATCTGGTCGCAACGCCCATCGGCAACCTCGAGGACATGACGTTGCGCGCCTTGCGGGTGCTGCGCGAGTGCGACCTCGTGGTGGCGGAGGACACGCGGCATTCGGGACAACTGCTGCATCACTTTGAGATCCGCAAACCCCTGCTGAGCTGTTTCCAGTTCAACGAGGCGCGGCGCAGCGAACACATCCTCGAACGTCTGCGTCAGGGCGGCCGAGTGGCGATGGTCACGGATGCGGGGAGCCCGGGCATCAGCGATCCGGGCGAGCGGGTGGTGCGGGCGGTGCTGGACGCCGGTTTGCGTGTCGAGCCTGTGCCCGGGCCATGCGCCCTTGTGGCGGCCCTGACGGCCAGCGGGCTGCCGACGAACGAGTTTCACTTTGTCGGTTTTCTGCCGCACAAGTCCGGGCAGCGGCGGAAGGAACTCGAGCGTCTGAGCGGCGTGCCCGGCACGCTGGTGCTCTACGAATCGCCCTATCGTGTTGCGCGGCTGCTGGGCGAGTTGGCCGAGGTCTTCCCCGCGCGCCAGGTTGTATTGGCGCGGGAACTGACCAAGAAGTTCGAGGAATTCCTCCGCGGCACGCCGGGCGAGTTGATCGAGCAATCCAAGGTGCGCGCGTTGCGCGGCGAGTTCGTGGTGTTGATCGAGCCAGGCTAGAATCCCCGACCTCGTGAACTTGGGGTATTCAAGTCGAGTTTCAGTTTCCGTCCGCAGAAGCCCCCTGCCTTGTCGGTGGAGGATTCTAGCCGGAGCGAGGAGCGGGCCAAGGGAGAGGGGCGAAGGAGGGGTTGTCCATGAGGTCCGAGATTGGGCGTGGTCTGAGGCCGCCTCGCTGGAATTCAAACTTTACTTGTGCGGTGGAGCCTCTAGTCTGCCCCATCGAGCTAACATCTGAACAAATGAGTCGAGTTTTTCGCGAAGTGGAACGAAGGATTCCAAGGAGCGAGGCGCGGGAGAGAGGGGCGCGGAAACACGGGGGCTTTTCATGGAAGCGAGGACTGGATTTGGGCTGAGGCGCGCCTCGCAAGGAGAGTCGCCGCTGTGACTTTTCAATCGGAACACCATCCGCATCGACGACTCAACCCGCTGACCGGGCAATGGGTGCTTGTGTCGCCGCACCGGACGCTGCGTCCGTGGCACGGGCATCGCGAGCACACGGCGGACGAGCGGCGACCGCAGTTCGAGCCCAAGTGCCACCTTTGTCCCGGCAATGCCCGGGCCAATGGCGCGCACAACCCCCAGTACACCCACACGCACGTGTTCACCAACGACTTTGCGGCGTTGCTCCCGGAGACGCCGCTGGAGCTGCCGCCGGGCGAGGACCCCCTGATGCGCGTCGAATCCGTCCGGGGGACGTGCCGTGTGATCTGCTTTTCTCCACGCCACGATTTGACGCTGCCCGAGATGGAGCAGGCCGACATCGAGCGAGTGGTCGATGTGTGGGCGGATCAGACCTCGGAGCTCCTGCGGGAATACCGTTGGGTCCAGGTCTTCGAGAACAAGGGCGCCATGATGGGCTGCTCGAATCCGCACCCCCACGGCCAGGTCTGGGCCGGGACGAGCCTGCCAAACCAGGCATGGCTCGAAGACGCTTCCCAGCGCGCCTATTATCAGACGCAGCATGCGCCGCTGCTCATCGACTATGGCGAGCGCGAACGCCAGCGGGGCGAGCGGGTTGTTGTGTCGACCGGCCATTGGCTGGCTGTGGTGCCTTTCTGGGCGTTGTGGCCCTACGAGACCCTTCTTGTGCCGCGACGCCATGTGCGGCGCCTGCCTGAACTGGACGCGAGCGAACGAGCGGATCTGGCGGGTGTTCTCAAGCGTCTCCTGACGCGCTACGACAATCTCTTCGAGACGTCATTCCCCTACTCGATGGGATGGCACGGCGCGCCCGGAGGCGACGACGACGCGACCCCGTGGCAGCTTCACGCCCATTTCTATCCTCCGTTGCTGCGATCGGCCCATGTCAAGAAGTTCATGGTTGGCTACGAGATGCTGGCGGAAGCGCAGCGTGACATCACTCCCGAGCAAGCCGCCAAACGATTGCAGGAGATGTCCGAATGCCACTACCGAACACCCGATGCCGGGAGAGCTGCGTAGTTTTGCGGACTGTGGATGCACCGTCACCCTCATCCGTCCCGCAAAGCGGGACACCCCCATCCCATCGGATGGGGGAGGGGCGGGGTGATGGGTCTTTGTGACGTATGCTGGCACCCTTCAGTATCCAATCGGCGACAGAGGATTACGATTACGATTACGATGGGAGCGAGAGACTCCGGTTCATGATCTCCGTGCGCATCCCACCGTTGAAGGTCAACGCTTCACATGGACCATGACCCGCTGATATTGGCCTCGGCGTCGCCGCGCCGCGAGGCGTTGCTGCGTGGGTTGCGGATCGCTTTCGCGGTATGCCCCGCCCGCGTCGCGGAGGTGCACCGGGAGGAGTTGACCGCGCGTGAACTCAGCCTGCTGAATGCATTTCGCAAGGCGCGCGCCGTCGGGCGACAATTCCCCGATCGGCGGGTGCTGGGGGCGGACACGCTGGTGAGTCTTGGGGCGCGTCTGTATGGCAAACCCAGGGACCTTGGGGAGGCGGCTCGGATGCTGCGGGAGTTGGCGGGCCGGACGCACCAGGTGGTTACGGGCGTCTGTCTGCTCCACTGGCGCGGGCGCCGGCAGCGCCTCTTTGCAGAGACGACGGACGTCACGTTTCTGCCGTTGACGGCAGGGCAAATCGAGGCCTACCTGGCCGCGGTGAATGCCCTCGACAAGGCGGGGGCCTATGCCATCCAGGAACGCGGGAGCGACCTGGTGGCCGGGATCGTTGGATCCTATTCGAACGTCGTGGGGCTGCCCCTCGAGCGTTTGCAGGAAGAGCTGCGCCTCTTGGATGGCCCGCACCCCGCGGCCACACGGTCACCGGAGTGAATCGTGTTGAGGCAAACTGTGCCTCAGTCGAGCCGTTTTAAGTGCACGTTGCGGAAGCAGACGGGGTCGTTGTGGCCGGCGAAGCCGAAGTGCCCCTTGGTGCGATCCTTGCCCGGGTGCGGTGTGTTGCCCATGAACTCCTTCACCGTCGCCACGTCGCCGTCGAGGATCACGAAGCCATTGAGCTCGACCCGCACGCGCGAGCCTCGAACGGTGACCTCCTGGAAATTCCATTCGCCGATCGGCCGCTGGAAACCGCGCTGGGCGGCGATCAGCCCATACACCGATCCGTGCGCCTGGCGCGCGTCGATCGTGCTGCCGGTCGCCTGCTCGTAATTGTCGTCGAGCACCTGGATCTCGGTCATGCCGGCGTATGCGGCGTCCCCATCGGCCGGGTACCGGATGGCGAGGCCGTTGTTGCCGCCCTTGGGGAGCTTGAACTCGAGGCGCACCGCGAAGTCCTCGTACTGCTGCTCCGTGTAGACCGTTCCGCCCTTGCCCGGTTTGCAGACCATGGCGCCGTCCTTGACCTCGTAATTCGCGACAGCACCGGCCCAGCCGCTGAAGTCGCGCCCGTTGAAGATCGTCTCGAAACCGTCATTGCCCTTGCGCGCCAGGATCTGGTTGGCCTCGGCCGCGTCGATCTCGCGCAGGTAGATGTTCCGCCACCGGATTTCCCCTCCGTGTGTCTGGAGCTGGATGGGGCCTCGGGCCGGCACGCAGACCTTGCGGTCGTAGTAATTCTCCATCACGGCGTGATCGACCACGAGTTTGTCGTTCAGCCAGACGCTGACCCGCGAACCCACCATCATGATCCGCAGCGAATTCCATTCGCCGAACGGCTTGTCCGCCAGAACCAGCGGGTCTTTGCCCGGGGTGCCCGGACTGTTGTTCCAAAGCGCGCCCGATCCCTTGTTGGCGCCGATGCTGAACTTCGCCTCTTCGGTCGAGTCCCAAATCTGGACCTGCGGCACGCCGCGCAGATAGACGCCCGAATCGGCCTTGGGCACGGTCTTGTAATCGACGAGCAGTTCAAAATCGCCGTAGTCCTTCTCGGTGGTGGCGTACGCCCCGTGTCCGTCATTGACAAACTCCCCGTTCTCGGCCCGCCAGTGGGCTTGCATCGTCTCGGTCCACTTGGCGATCTGGGCCGCCCGCTGGTCGGCAGGCATCGCCAGCAGCTTGCGGTGATCGAATGTGTCCCCGCCCCGCCACCCCGACAGGTCGCGGCCGTTGAACAGGGCTGTGAAACCGGGAGGGGGCGCGGCCAGCGCCAAAGCGCCCGCCGCGAGCGCGCCAAGGACAACCGCAAAGGACAGGAACCGACTCGATTTCGAACGACAGAGATTGATCTTCATAAACTCGGGCTGCTTGTTAGCGCCTCGCCTCGGAAAGGTCAACCCGCGAAGCGCGATGCGTTGCCTTTTGCCGGCAGACACGCAATCCTCATCGCGGAATTGCACTCCAGCCCAACATCACAATCACAATGCACTCGATCGCTTTTTTGAGCAGCCGCCATCCACACGCGGGTTCGCCGCTTCATCCGGACACGCGACTGCGCATAGCGCACAGAACGGCTGCCTGGGGGAGATGGCTCGTCCTGGCGCTGGCGAGCGCATCGCCGCTGGCCGCGGGCGTCCTGTTCGAAGACGATTTCGACCGCAGCTTCCCGGGCTGGACGGCGGTGCGGCCCGCCGGGGCCTATCTGGATGGGCCGCTTCGCTGGCAGTACGACATTGTGAGCGGGGCGTTTTTCGAGCAAAGCAACATCTACACCGACAGTTCGTCCTATTCCCCGACCGCCACGGCGCCGATGCTCATCAACGATGCCGTCACCGCGGTGAATTTCACCTATAGCGCCCGCCTGACCGCCGGAGATGATGACGGGTTTGGCCTCGTGTTCGGCTACCAGGACGACCAGAACTTTTATCGCGTCACCTTCGCCCGACAGTCGCGGACCGCGGGTTTCCCCTGGACGGGCTGGAGTGTGGATCGAAAGGTGGACGGCGCCACGTTCAACCTGTTCGGCGCGGGCACACCCGGCTACACGCCGACGTTCGTCAACGCGGCGGGGCAGCCGTTCGACGTCACGGTCTCCGTCAGCACGGCGAATCGTCTGACCCTGACAGTCGTGGACAATCCAACCGGTGTGCCGCGGGTCCATCCCCTGGTGGCCGATCAACCGTTGCCGTCGCCAGCCGACGGCAAGGTGGGCTTGTTCACGTGGGGCATGGGCGGCGGCACCCCCAACGGATTTCGCATCGAAGATCTCCGCCTTGCGCCCGCCAGCCTCGTCGGCGACCCGAACGCCCTGTCCGAGTGGACTCCCGTGGTGCCGCCGCGAGCCAACGGCAGCACGGCGCTGACGGGCGGGAGCGGGCAGGCAGTCTGGTCACTGGCGGCGGGAGAGGCGGGATCGTATGGAGTGTTGACGGAAAGCGGCGATGCATTTGGCGGCAACGATGCCGCCGGCCAAGTGGACTTCACCGGCCCGGTCTTGGTCGCCGGCGATGCGGGCTGGACGAACTACAGCGTCGCTGTCCGCGTCACGCCGCGGGACGACGACGGACATGGCCTGCTTGTGCGCTACCGGGACGAGGCGAACTTCTATCGGATCGTGTTGCGCTCGCAGGTCTCGGCGATTGGCATTCCTCCCGGTCTCTCGGTGCAGAGGTGCGTGGACCGGGCTTACGCCGAGGTCTACCGCGACAATCCGGTCCGGTACAACCCCGTGACGGGCCAGACCTACGACCTTGTGGCAACCATCGGCGGGGACACGCTGGACGTTGTGGTTATTGCCGATCCGGAGGGTGCGGCTGACGTCTACTCGTACGGGCCGATGACTCTGAGCGGAGTCAGCAATGGAAGGATCGGCCTCCTCAGTTGGGCGATGTCCCGAACGGAGTTCGACTGGATCACGGTTCAGGATGGGGCGACGCTGTATGTCTCCTCCCCTTACGGGGCGCCAAGCCCGGCCCGGGGTCTTAACAGCGCGCCCCCGGGCACTCCGGTCGATGCCCGGGCGGGGATTGCTCTCGAGACGCCGGACCTGCGCCGTGTGCCCGTCGGCTGGATCGGCGCGGGATCCGTCCCCGCGCGGGGCAGCGGGTCGAACGTCGTTTTCAGGCTCGACGGGCCGTCGCGACTGCACTGGGTCTGGCGAACGGAGTGCCGGCTCTCGATTGTCACCCGCCCAGGAGGCAGCGTCTCCCATCCGCCCAGCTCGTGGTTTCCGCAAGGCGCGGGCGTGTTGGTGTCGGCTGAGCCGGAGGACGGCTACCTCTTTGCCGGGTGGACTGGCGATTCCCTTTCGAGCTCGCCCGCGATGCATCTGACGATGGATCGGCCGCGGGAGCTTGTTGCGGAGTTCGCTCCCGACACCGATGGCGACGGGTTGGCGGACGACTGGGAGCGGGTCTTCTTCGGCGATCTCCTGGCGATGCCGGAGGAGGATGCAGACGGCGACGGACGGACCAACCGCGAGGAGTATGTCAATGGGACGCACCCGAAGGTGGCGGACATCTTGCGGATCGCCGGGCTCGAGTTGGACGGCGGGCATGCCATCCTCTCGATTTCGAACAACACCGGCACACGCTATGGGGTGCAGGTGGCCACCGACCTCGCCCATTGGTCCACCGTCGCGGCGGCCCAGTTCGCCGCGCGCTTCACAGCCCCGGTGCCGGGCGGGGCCCAGGGCTTCTGGCGTTTGCAGCAGCCGGACCGTTCTGCGGGGGCGCTGCCCTTCGCGCCGGGCTCGTGGACCTTGGCGATCCTGCCGGACACGCAGGTCTACGCCATGAGCTATCCCGATCTCTTCTTGGACCAGACCCGGTGGATCGCCGCGAATCGGGATCGCTACAACATCGAGTATGTTCTGCACTTGGGCGACATCACCAACAACAACACCAGCAACCAGTGGCAGAACGCCAAGTCGGCTCTCTCGCTGCTCGATGGCGTCGTGCCCTACGCGCTGGTGCCGGGCAATCATGATTACGGCGCCAACGGCGGAACCGAGAATCGCAGCACGCAATTGCACGCGTTCTTTCCGGTGGCGGATTGCGCCGCCTGGCCAACCTTCGGCGGAGTGATGGAGCCGGGCCGGCTCGACAACAGCTATCACCTGTTCCGCGCGGGCGGCGTCGACTGGCTGGTGCTCGCCCTCGAGTTCGGGCCGCGCGACAGTGTTGTGGCCTGGGCGGGCCAGATCGCCGCCAAGCACCCTGCGCGCAAGAAGATCCTGATCACGCACGCCTACACGTACAGCGACGACACCCGCTACGATTGGGCGGGCAAGGGGACCGCGCAGAGCTGGAATCCTCATGGGTATCCGACCGGCAGCGCTCTGGACGGCACGAACGATGGCGAGGAGCTTTGGCGGAAGCTGGTGAAGGTCCATCCGGGCTTCGTTCTGGTCTTGAGCGGACACGTGTTAAACGACGGCCTGGGCCGGCTCTCGACCACCAACGATTTCGGCGAGGTCGTCCATCAAATGCTTGTCAACTATCAGATGCAGACCCAGGGAGGCGAGGCGGTGCTGCGGCTGATCGAATTCCTGCCCGACGGACGGACCGTTCGGGTGAAGGCCTACTCGCCCTTCTCGGGCGCGCACAAGACAGACCCGCAAAACCAGTTCGTTCTGACGCTGGATCCGCCGTTGCGGTGAATCGTGCGTGCACAATGGCTGGCGGTGCGGTAGGGTGCTGAGGAATACGACATGAGTGCACAAGATGTGAACGCTACAATGGCGGTCTTTTTGGATCTGGAGAACATTGCGTTGGGAGCGCGGGACGCCCACCATCCCCGCTTCGATATCCGCAAGGTTCTCGAACGCCTGCTTCTCAAGGGGCATATTGTGGTCAAGAAGGCGTACTGCGACTTCGACCGTTACAAAGAGTTCAAGAGGGATTTGCACGAGGCCGCCTTCGAGCTGATCGAGATTCCGCACGTGCGGCAGTCCGGCAAGAATTCCGCCGACATCCGGATGGTGGTCGACGCGCTCGACCTCTGTTACACCAAAGGCCACGTCGACACGTTCGTGATCCTAAGCGGCGATTCAGACTTCTCGCCGCTGGTCAGCAAGCTGCGCGAAAACGCCAAGACCGTGATCGGGATGGGCGTCAAGAGCTCGAGCTCGGATCTCTTCATCAACAACTGCGACGAGTTCCTTTACTACGACGATCTCGTCCGCGCCGAGTCGGCCAAAGCCCGCCAGCGAAGCCGCGTGCCGCCGGCGCCCGCCAAGACCGCGCGGACTCCCGACGCCGGCGGAGGCCCTCCGCCCGACGACGCGTTCAAGCATCTGATGACGACGTTCGACGCCGTGCTCGAGGAACGGGAGGAGGACGAGCCGGTCTGGGGCTCGATGATCAAGCAGGCCATCAAGCGCAGGAACCCAGGCTTCAACGAA
>CAYPUR010000010.1:0-12796 GCA_964413865.1 uncultured Verrucomicrobiota bacterium | reverse complement strand
CGGGCGCACGGGTTCCGCAGCTTCAACGATCTCCTGCGCGAGGCGGAGAAGCGCGGGCTGTTGAAGCTCGAGCCGGACGAGAAATCGGGCGGCTACATTGTGCGGGAGGTGGAGGAGGTCTAGCGGAATTGCGGATGCGCCAGCAGTCGGTCCCAGGACTCGGTGCTCAGGGGCGCCTGGCGGTAATGCGGTGTCCAGAGCGGTTCGGCGCTGCGCGAGCGCCGCGCGCGCCCCAGCCAGCGCCGGTCCAACGGGCGCTCGATTAGGCCGCCCGTGTTGGCCGCGATTGTTGTCTCCTCCTTCTCGCCCGTCGCGCCTCCGACGCCGACGTGAAAGCCGGCCAGCAGCAGCGACACTCGCAGCATGGTGCTGCGTGAGTAGGTCGCCAGCATGCAGGGACGCCCCGGCTCCAGGAGTTCGTGCAGCCTCGCAAAGAGCGGCGCCGTCCACATGTCCGGGTTCCTGGCCGGCGAGAAGGCGTCGAAGAGAATCGCATGCGGCTTCGGCCAGGCCGCGGCCTCGGGGCGCCCGAGCAGCAGGGGGAAATCCCCCACGTGCCGCTCCCAATCGAGTTCGAGGGCGGAACGTACGACGGACAGCGAACGGTGCACGAGCAGTGCGGAGCAGACCTCTTCCCAGCCGGCGAAGTACCCGAGGTCCTGCGCGTGATTCAAGGCGAACCGCAGCCCTTCGAGCGTGCGGTCGAAACTGACAATGCGAAGCCGGCCCGGGAGATCCTGGACTGAGCGCAGAACGGTCGCGATGTTGGCCGCGCCCCCCAGGCCGACATCCCAAATCACGAATTCGCCGGACTCACTTTGCAGCCGTTCCCTCAATCGCATCGGCCGCACATACAGCGCCTCGGCCTCGGCCCGCGGTCCGATCACAGGGTGAAAAGTCTCGCCCGCCGCGCGGTCGCGGATGCTGAACGCCCCGTTTGCGAGGCGCACAAGCTGGTAGTCCGAATGCATCGTCACACCGACATTACATCGCATCCCGGGCGCCGGGGCGAGTCCGTGTTCGAGCGCCACTATGGAACCGGTCGTTCCACACAGGAAGTGACTCCATCGAGCGGTCCGTTTTGGCTTTGCGCGTCGGGCTCGAGGAGGGTAAACCTCAGGTCATGGATGTCTTGCTGAAATTGCTCCGCGACAACGCCGCGCTCGAACCCGCCCAATTGGCCCCGATGCTGAACCTTACGGAAGCGGAGGTTGCCGAGCGGATTCGGAGGTACGAGCAGGACCGGGTGATTCTCGCCTACCAAGCCGTGCTCAACGAGGAGAAGCTGGGCGTGGACGGCGTTCGTGCCGTCATCGAGGTGAAGATCACGCCGGAGCGCGAGGGCGGCTTCGACCGCATTGCGGAGCGGATTGCGAAGTACTCCGAGGTTCGGTCCTGTTACCTGATGTCCGGGGCGTATGATTTGATGGTGATCGTCGACGGCGATTCGTTGCGGGATGTGGCGATGTTCGTCGCGCAACGGCTGGCGACCATTCATGGCGTGCTCTCGACCGCGACGCATTTCATGCTCAGGCCTTACAAGGAGCAGGGGGTGCTGATGCGTCCGCAAGCCAGCGAAGAGCGACTGGCGGTCAGCCCGTAGTCAGAGTCAACCCGATCACGCCAAGGACGGAGAGGACGGCGCCCGCGAGCGAGCAGACCCCGGGGCGGTCCCCCTCGAACCAGTAGGTGAACGGGATGACCAGCAAGGGCGTGGTCGCTGTGATGGGAAGAACGACCCCGGCCGGCGTGGTCTTGAGCGCCCACTGAAAGGCCGCCACTCCGACGGTGGGACCGGCCAGGCCGTTTAGAACGACCCACTTGGCGGCCGCTGCTCTCGTGCCCGGGCAGCGTCCGCCTGGCGCGGCAGGGCGGGGCTTGAGGGTCTGATGCAGCATCGCCCAGAGCATCGGGATCAACACAATCACCAAGCCGCCGAGGATGCGCTGGTACGCGGCGGTGCCTCCATCGATCTGTTCGCCCAAACCTGCGGCAACGGCGTACGCCTTGCGGCTCAGCACCGCACCCCCGCCCTGTCCCAGGGCGGCGATGATCCCGAATCCAATCCCCGCTGCCCGCCCGCCCCGCGGTGTGGCCTGGCGGCGCTCCGGCAACAAAGCGAGCGCCACTCCGCCGAGAATCAACACTCCACACAGACTCTGAACGAGGGAAAGGCGCGTGCCGAGCCAGGTCCACTCGATTGCGGCCGCGAACGGCGCGGCGAGGCAGTTGATCATCAGGGCGCTGAGACGCGGCCCGAGGCGCGGCAGGGCCAGAAACAAGGCCATGTCGCCAAAGCCAAATCCAATGCACCCGCTCAGAAAGAAGAGCAGAAAGACCCCGCCGCCGAGCCCTCGACCGAATCCATGCGCCCAGAGTCCCAGCAGGAGAACCGCCACCACGACACGCCAGAAGTTGGCCGCGTGGCTTCCCAGGAGACGGGCCGAACGGTCCGCGGCGATGATCGAGGCCGAGAACAGGCATGCCGCGATGAATGCGGGGAGCATGGATGGATGGGCTTGTCAGCGGAAACGCGCGCGGCACGTCTGTCGCTCAGGAGGTTGCTTCCGGTTCGGGTTCGCCGCGGATATGCGATTCCCGCTCGATCCCCGTGACGAGAATCACGCGCAACCGGACGGGCACCATTCTCATGACGATCGGAGTGTGGGACATAGGCGGACCATGCGCAAGACGAACCGCATCCGAGGCACGGTGCATCTGGAGGTTGTCGCTGGAAATCGAGTTTGCGCCGCGTGGGGGCACGCGGCCTACACCGGCAATTCCCATCCGTTGTAGGCCCGGTGCCCTCACCGGGCGACAGAACACCGACAACAACCAGATGCACGAGCCGAGGCACCTGCTCTGCGCAACGTTCCTCTGGCTTCCCCAACCGTCAGTGGTACTCTGGAGGCCGATTTCGTGAAGATTCTCACTGCTTTTTTCCTGGTGATAATCCTGGGGACGGCCCTCGCAAATCCGAGCGTGACCCCGGAGACAGCGGTGTCGCGCTTCGAGTTCCGCGAGCCGGATTCCGTCGTCTATCGGGTCGAGATGGCCGACCGCGCCGCGGATTTGGCGTCTGTCGAGGATTCCGTCTGGCTCAAAGCATGGCCCGAAGGGAGTTCAACCAACGCGGTTTGGCTTGGTCGCCGGGTGGTTCTGCAGGCCGAATCGCCGGACGCTCTGGCGCTGGTCCTTGCGGGGACTGGACTGCCGGTCGCCCGTGTTGTGACGTCGAATCTGGTTGTGCTCGAGGCGGCCAGCGCTCGAATGGCGGTGGCGGAGGCATCGCGCCTGGCGGGCCATCCCGAGGTGACCGTGTGTCACCCGGTGCGGCGCCGGGCGGTCAAACTCCACGGGCCTTACGCCCCGCGACCCAGCGACACGTTGTTTGGTTATCAATGGCACCTCGAAAACCGGGATGCCAGCACCGCTGCCGTCCTCGGCCCTGATCTGAATGCCCGGTCGGCATGGGCGGACAACCAGGGCGAGGGTGTCCTGGTGGCCACAGGGGACAACGGCGTCGAGGTATTCCACCCGGATCTGGCCGCCAACATGACCAACCGGGTTCACCGCAATTTCATCACCGGCAGCGACGACGGGAACCCCGTGGCCACCACTCAGGTGCATGGCACGGCAGTGGCCGGCCTGATCACTGCCAGGGGCAACAATGCCCGGGGTGTTGCGGGCGTGGCGCCTCGGGCCCAATTGGCCAGTTGGGTTATCTTCGACCGGTTCGACGGCCTGGCGGACGAGGAAACGGTGATGGACATGTTTCACTACCAATCCAACATCGTCAGCGTCCAGAACCACAGTTGGGGCAACGCCGATGTGGGGCTGCTGCGCCTGAGCGCGCTCGAAGACCAGGGTGTCGCCAACGCGGTCGAACGCGGTCGCCAGGGGCGCGGCGTCGTGATCGTGCGGTCCGCGGGCAATGGCCGCATGAACCTGAGCGACCTCAACGACGACGGCTTCGGCCAGGATCCGCGGGCGATCTCGGTCGGCGCCGTCCGCGCGAACGGACGCGCCGCCAGCTACAGCACGCCGGGCGCGCCCGTGCTGGTCGCCGCCTTCAGCGGCGATGAGGGCGTCAACACGCTGGATGGGTTGGTCACGAATTATCTGGCGGTGGCCACGACGGATCGCCAGGGGAGCCTCGGCTACAATTCGTCCGGCCCGGCTCCGGACTATGGATTCCAGTCCACGGGGTTCGGGGGGACCTCGGCGTCGTCGCCGCAGATCGCCGGCCTCTGCGCGCTGATTTTGGCCGCCAACCCCGCTCTGACCTACCGGGACGTCCAGCAGGTCCTGATCCTGTCGTCGCGCCAACTGGATCCGTCGGATCCGGATCTGCGCAGCAACGGCGCAGGATTGGCGGTGGGTCACAACGTCGGTTTTGGCGTTCCGGATGCCGGTCTGGCGGTCGAGTTGGCGCGGGCCTGGACCAATCGGCCGGCGCGAATCCGGACAACCGCGGCCTTTCGACAGAGCATCGAGATTCCCGATGACGGTCTGCGCGTCGTGATCGAGGGCAGCGATGTGCCGACGGAGTTGCAGTCGATTCCAGCCTGGCCCTCCGACGGCCTGCACCCGGATGCGCCCACCGAGGCGACGACGCTTGTGGATGTCGGCCAGGCGCACACCCCTCTGGCGGTTGACTTGACGAACCAAGCGGCCCTGATCAAACGAGGTGTCAACTACTTCGCCGACAAGATCGCCAAGGCGGCGGCGGCGGGCGCCCGGTTTGCCATCGTCTACAACAACGTCGACGCCAATCAACGGGTGTTCATGGCCGGGGCTGATATTCATCTGCAGACCATCCCGGCGGTGTTCATCGACCAAACGCGCGGCGAAGCCCTTCAGGCCTATCTGGCATCGCACCCGGAGACGACTGCGCAGCTCCGCCTCGACTCGATCCAGTGCCCTGTGACGATCTCCGAGCCGCTCCTTTGCGAACATGTCAAACTGCGCGCCACCTTTTCCCACCCGCGCCGGGCTGACGTGCGCGTGACGTTGCGCTCACCCGCCGGCACGCGCAGCGTGCTTCACCGTTTCAACAACGACACCGCTTCGGCTCTGAATGAATGGACTTTTTACTCGACTCAGCACTTCTACGAGAGCAGCGCCGGTGTCTGGCAGGTCGAGGTCAGCGACCAGAACGCCGGCTCGACGGGACGCGTGGTCTCGCTCGACCTGACTGTCTACGGGGTGCGGATCGAGGACGTTGATCGCGACGGATTGGACGATCAGTGGGAACTGGCCCGCTTCGGCTCCCTCGAGCAAGGCCCCACCGGCGACCCCGACCAGGACGGTTGGAGCAACCTCCGCGAGCAAATCCTGGGGCGCAATCCGGCAGTCGCGGACCGGCCGTTCCAGCTCGATCTGTCGCGTTGGGACGCCCGGTGGGGCCGGCTGAGTTGGCCTGCCGACGCGGCATTTCGGTACGAGGTGTCTGTGCAGTCCGCCCTGGGCGAGCCGCCCCAGATTGTGTCCGAGCAAACCGGGCGGTTTCCCGAACTCGATCTCATTGTGCCCCTCACAGAAGGGCACCGTTTCTATCAGGTGCGTCAGGTGCAGGGCGACTAGCCCGGATTTCTCACCACCGGGAGGATGACAACGAAATCCGGGCTGTGGCAAAACCGCGCCCACACGGGGGAAAATGAGGATCTGAGCGCTTCCGAAACCTCGCGAGTGCGGCGACACTCCGTTGCCCGGTTGCATCCCTCCACTCGGGCGCGGTTTTGCTTTCCTAGCCTGCACGTTTCACACCCTGTCGGTGCACAGGGCGGTCAGACTTCGCGCGATGACTGCTATGCGGGCTAGTTTTAGGGAGAAACCGCGGCCTCGACGATTGCCTCGCGTCCGCTGTGGCCGATGATTCGGACGCGCGTGCCTTTGGAAATCAGTTCGCCCTGGGTCATGACATCGAGCAGATCCGCGCCGAACTGAGCTTTGCCTCCCGGGCGCAGCACTGAGACTGCCACCCCCTCGAGCCCAAGGTGCGCAGCGTGCACTTTCGCGTCGGCCGCCACGGACGCCATCGCGCTGGTCGCCTGGGTCACGAGCGTGCCATAGACCGAGGTCTTGGGCAGCAGCCGCGCCAGCACTGCCAGCACCACGACCGACCCGAGGGCCGCGTAGGTCAGGTCGCGCAGAGGCAGAGTCAGTTGCGGCAAACTGGGGAGGCGCGGCATTCCGGGGTAGATGTCGACCATGGCCATGACAATCGTGATCAGCATCAGCGCCGCTCCCGTGAGTCCCAGCACGACCGTGCCCGGAAACACGAACAATTCGAGCCCCACCAGAACGAGGCCCAACACAAACAGCGCGGGCCACTCGAACCCCGACAATCCGGCAATGTAGCTTCCCAGGAAGTAGAGCGCGAAAGCGCAGACACCCACGATGCCAGGCAGGCCGAATCCGGGCGTTTTGAACTCGATGTAAATGCCCGCGACTCCAATGATGAGCCAAAGCCAGTTCAACGCGTTGATCCAGGTCGCCAGCTTCTCGGCGCCGGTCGGCTGGATCGCATGCCGTCCTGCATCTCCATAACCCAGTTTGGATATGAGCGCATCGAGACTCTCGACTGTGCCGGCGGACAGCAGCGGCCGGGGCGGCGTCCCGTAGCTCCGTTCCGCCTCGACGTTGGTGAGGGTCAGGATGCCGCCTTTCGCATTGATGGTCTGGCCGTCTAGGATCAATTCCTTCTGCTTGTCGATCATCGCCTCGACGACGTCGCTGTTGTGTCCGTTCTTCTGGGCCTGCGCCCGAATCTTGGCGCTGATCGCCGACGTCGCCTTGATCTCCATCGTCTCCGGCATGGCCTCGACTCCCGTTCCTCCCGGCGAGAGCATGATGGGCGCGGCCGCACCGATCACGCTCTCCGGCGCCATAAAAATGCGCTGGGTCGCGACCGCAATAAACGCGCCCGCGGAATACGCACTGCGGTTCACATAGGTCACGGTCTCGCCTTTGAACTGCGAGAGGATTTCAATGATCTCTTCGGTCGAGTCAACACGCCCGCCATTGGTCTCCATGTCCAGCACCAGCAGGTCGGCTTTGGCATCCATTGCCTCCTTCACCCCGCGGCGCACCAGGTACACCAACGGCGGCATGATGTCGTCGCGAATCGGCAGGAGATAGGCCTTCCTGGCCGGCATCACAGTCAGCTCGGCATCGGCCGGGATGCCGGGCATCGGCACGGCCAGCGCTGCGGATACTAAAAGGAGCCAGAGCTTCATGGCCGGACACTAACGCACTCCGGCCCGGCCTGCAAGATAGCCTCGTGCGCGGCCTGTTTTGGCGAGCGCGCATGAGTGCACCTTTCGATGACATCGGCTCCGCGTTCTTCAGAAGTGGATGAGCAATGTGCGCTCGCCCGCCAGGCTGGACAACGAGCCCCTTTTTGCGCTGAATGGCGTTGATCCACATCATGAGAGTCCCATTGCCAAGAATGACATTGCTACTCGCTGCGTCCTGCGGTTGGTGCATGACGGCGATCGTGGCCGCGCAGCCGCCCCGCGCGCCCGCGGAGACTTCATTGCCTGACACTCAGGCCGGGAGCGGTCGTTTCCCCGTTCACTGGGGTCAGCCGCCGCGCATCCAGACGATGGACCACCGTCCATTGCCGGGCGGATATGGCTTTGGGAGCTCGACTCTGGCGAACTGGATCGAGGCCAACCTCGAAAAGGACCGGACTGCCCGAATCCGGCGACCGGACGGCGATGGACGCGTGACCATGACGGGTGAACTTAAACAGTGGCACAAGGTCACCCTGACCCTCGATGGCCCGTTTGCCCACGAGCGAGACACCGCCCCCAACCCCTTCACCGACTACGAGTTCATGGTCACGTTCGCCCACGAGTCGGGCGGGGCGCGGCATCGCATCCCCGGGTACTTCGCCGCGGATGGCGACGCGGCCAACACCTCGGCCGAATCGGGCACACGGTGGCGGGCGCACTTTGCGCCGGACAAGCCGGGACGCTGGAGCTATGCGGTGTCTTTCTCGAGGGGTGCGCAGGTGGCGATCGGCGGCAACGATGGCCGACCGGTCGCACCTTATCATGGCAGTCAGGGATCAATCGAGATCGCGCCGACGGACAAGTCGGGACGCGACTTTCGCGGGCAGGGCCGGCTCTGCTATGTGGGTCGCCACCACCTCCAGTTTGCCGGCACGGGCCGTTACTTCCTCAAGGCCGGCGCCGACGCGCCCGAGACCCTGCTCGCCTACGCGGACTTCGACGGCACGGCACCGGGTCGCAGGCGGGCGGCACGCGCCGGCGAGGCTGCACCCACACAGGGGTTGCATCGCTTCGAGCCGCATTTGCGCGACTGGAGAACCGGAGATCCGACCTGGCGGGCAGGCAAAGGCAGGGGGCTGATCGGCGCGCTCAATTATCTCGCCGGAAAGGGCGTCAATGCGTTCTCGTTTCTGACGTACAACCGCGGGGGCGACGGCGACAACGTCTGGCCCTTCACCGATCCCGCCGACAAACTGCATTACGATTGCTCGAAGCTGGATCAATGGGGTGTTGTGTTCGATCACGCCACGGCGCAGGGGCTTCATCTGCATTTCAAACTCCAGGAGACCGAGATGGACGACAACCGAAGGGGAACCGACGGCTCGAATGCGCCTGTGCCGGAATCGCTCGATGGCGGCGTGCTCGGACCCGAGCGAAAGCTCTACTGCCGCGAATTGATTGCGCGTTTCGCCCATAACCTGGCGCTCAATTGGAACCTGGGCGAGGAGAACACGCAATCCACCCGGGAGATTGTCGACATGGCCAGGTACATCCACGACACCGATCCGTACCAGCACCCGATCGTCGTCCACACCTACCCCAATCAGCAGGACAAGGTCTATACGCCGCTTCTCGGCACCAACTCGCCTCTCACGGGGGTCTCACTGCAAAACGCCTGGAATGCGGCTCACCGACAAACCCTGAAATGGGTCCGGGCCTCGGCTGAGGCTGGCCGCCCGTGGGTCGTGGCCAACGACGAACAGAACGATGCGAGCCTGGGAGTGCCGCCGGATCCCGGCTACGCGGCCTTCAGCGGCAAAGCGCGACACAGTGACGGCACGGAGTACGATCTGCACGATATCCGCAAGCACTGCCTCTGGGGCACGCTCATGGCCGGCGGCGCGGGCGTCGAGTACTACTTCGGGTACAACCTGCCTCAGAACGACCTGACGTGCGAGGACTGGCGGAGCCGGGATCGGTCCTGGGATTACTGCCGGATCGCCCTCGAGTTCTTCGAAGCGAACTCGATTCCGTTTTGGGATATGACCAACGCGGATGAGTTGGTGGGAAACCCGGAGCATGACAATGCCCGCTCTTGTCTGGCCAAGCGCGGAGCAATCTACCTCGTCTATCTCCCGCACGGCGGCCCTGTCGAACTCGATCTCGCCGGGGCACAAGGGGTGTTTGCGGTCAAGTGGTTCAATCCGCGAACGGGCGGCGCGCTGGGCTTGGGATCGCGCCCAACCGCGGCGGGCGGCGCAAAAGCCAATCTCGGGAATCCCCCAGCCGACCCCGGCGAAGACTGGCTGGTTGTCGTCCGGGCAGAATGAATCCGCTGCTCAGAGAGGGATGAAGATGGGGCAACTTCCCCAGCCTCACAGGCAAGGCCGATCAGCCTGCCAGCAGGGCATTGATCGATTGGGCGGCCCGGCGGCCCTGGCCCATGGCGATGATCACGGTTGCGGCGCCTTGGACGATATCGCCGCCGGCGTACACGCGGTCCAGGGAGGTTTTCAGGTCCTGATCCACTTGAATGCGCCCGTATTTGTCCGCTTTGAGGCCGGGGGTGGCCTGGACCAGCAGGGGATTCGAGTCGTTGCCGATTGCCACGATGACGCCATCCACGTCCAGGGTGAACTCGCTGCCGTCAATCGCCACCGGGGAGGCGCGGCCCGACGGGTCAGGCTCGCCAAGCCGGTAACACAAGAGTTCCACGCCGATGACCCGGCCGGCTTCGTCGCCCAGAATGCGCTTCGCGTTTTTGAGGAAATGAAACTGGACGCCCTCTTCCTTGGCATGCTGGATTTCCTCGAGGCGGGCGGGCATCTCGGCTTCAGTCCGGCGGTAGATCAGATGCACCTCTCCGGCCCCCAGCCGAAGAGCGCTTCGGGCGGAATCCATGGCGACGTTGCCGCCCCCAAACACAGCGACCCTGCGCGGGTGTAGGATGGGCGTGCTGGCGCGTCCGGCATCATAGGCGCGCATCAGATTCACCCTCGTGAGATACTCGTTGGCGCTGTACACCCCGACCAGGCTCTCCCCCTCCACGTGCATGAACTTCGGCAGACCCGCTCCCGTCCCGATGAAGATCGCGTCGTAACCGTCCTCGTCGAGCAACTGCGCCATCGTGCGGGTGCGGCCCACGAGGAAATTGGTTCTGATCTCGACGCCGATCCGGCTGAGCGCTTTGACCTCATCCTCGACGATGCTCTTGGGCAGCCTGAACTCGGGGATCCCATAAACCATCACTCCGCCGGGTTTGTGGAAAGCCTCAAAAATGGTCACGGCGTGTCCCGCGCGCCGCAGGTCAACAGCCGCGGTCAGACTGGCCGGACCGCTGCCGACAATCCCGACCTTCCTGCCGGTGGCAAGTTTGATTTCGGGGGCGGCGGTCCACTGATGTTGGCGTCCGAAATCGGCAACGAAACGTTCGAGCCGTCCGATCGACACCGCCTGGTTCGGATCCTTGTGCATTTTGCCGACGACGCACCGCGCCTGGCACTGGATCTCCTGAGGACAGACGCGCCCGCAGATGGCCGGAAGCAGATTGCTCTCCTTCAGAACATCGAGCGACCGCCGCAGATCTCCCTGCGCAATCGCCCCGATGAAGCCCGGAATATTGACTCCGACCGGACAGCTTGTGATGCAAGGGGAGTTCTTGCATTGGAGACACCGCAGGGCTTCCAGTTGGGCCTGCTCCCGCGTGTAGCCCAGCGCCACCTCCGACATGTTCCGAACCCGCTCGCACGGAGGCTGGTTGGGCATCTCCTGGACCGGGATCTCGCGGCGTTCGGCCGGGGAGAGATTCGCGCGTCCCGCCAGTGCATCGAGGCGTGCGCGCGCCTCCGCCGCCAGGGTATCGCTTGTCTTATGGGCCACTCGGCTTCTCCTGGTTGTGAGGGGGGTGCTGGCCCGAGCGACACCGATGCTGGACGCTCTGTTCCTGCTGCCTGTAGGTCTGCATCCGTTTCGCCATGCTCTCGAAGTCGACCTGATGACCATCGAACTCAGGCCCGTCGACGCACACGAACTTCACTTGACCGCCCACCGTGACGCGGCACCCGCCGCACATGCCGGTGCCATCGACCATGATGGTGTTGAGCGAGACCAGGGTGCGCACCCCAAACGGTCTCGTGGTGGCCGCGCAAAACTTCATCATCACCGTCGGGCCGATCGCAACCACCAAATCGGGCTTGGGCTCGGACGCACACCGCTCGCCCAGCGGCTCGGTCACGAGTCCTTTCCGCCCCGCGGACCCGTCGTCGGTGCAGATCAGAACTTCGTCGGCGATCGCCCGCATCTCGTCGGTCAGGATCAGCAGAGACTCATTGCGCGCGCCCAGGATGACAACCACCCGGTTGCGGGCCGCCTTCATCGCCTGGGCAATCGGGTAGAGGGGAGCAACGCCAATCCCGCCCCCAACGCACACAACCAGACCGAAAGAGTCAATGCGCGTGGGACGCCCCAGGGGACCGACCAGATTGGAGATGCAGTCGCCTGCCTCGAGTTCCGCCAGGCGTTGGGTCCCGTCACCCACACGCTGGAAGATCACAGTGATCGATCCCTTCGCGGGATCGGCATCCGCAATCGTCAGAGGAATGCGTTCGCCGAACTCGGTGTCCTGCTGCAGAATCACGAATTGGCCCGGCTTGCGGCTTGCGGCGATCAGGGGGGCCTCGATCTGGAAGCGAAAGACCTCCGCCGCAAGCTGTTCTTTGAAGAGAATCCTGTTCATGCCACGGACCTCATCCAACCACACCACACTTTTAGTTTGTTGTGGCGTCGGACGC
This sequence comes from uncultured Verrucomicrobiota bacterium, assembly GCA_964413865.1. Taxonomy (GTDB): domain Bacteria; phylum Verrucomicrobiota; class Verrucomicrobiia; order Limisphaerales; family J093; genus MWFF01. Next base: position 765 of record CAYPUR010000010.1, on the reverse strand, counting down.
GACAACTTTCTTTCTGCTGGAGATCAAGGGTGCCTCCGGACTGCGTAAGCCGACCCACGCTGACGTCCTGGTCAAGCGTCACTCACCCTCCGCCGATCACAGCGTGGTATTCATCGCCGGCCAGAGGCTGGCCGTTGTTTGCCACAAGCGGGTCGGTGTCCCAGTCGGCAGCCTCCCACCAGGCCCCATCCCCTCCAATCCATGTCGATACAGTCTGGCCATGACCAAGCAAGGGACTGGTCCGGACGGCGCCCGACCGGGCCGGAGCGGAGGCGAAGCGCTGGCACGCAGATCGCTGAGGATGAACTCGGGTCCGCTGATCGCGGCTCCTTCGTGTCCTTCGGTTCTTCGTGGTAAACGCCAGTCATCTCCTGCACGCCGAAACCGCACAGCATAGAGCATGCGGGATCTGACTCCCCCGTGCAGAGACGGAGCGAAATGTCCGGGCTAAGGGGCCGTCAAGGAATAACCTTTGCGCTTTGTCGCCAGCGCCGCCGGGCCAGATGCGAGGCACGAGGGAGGGAGTGTATCCGTTGCGATACTCGACCGACCGAGCAACGAAGCAGATGGCCCGGCGCCGCGGCGACCCGCAAGGGCTGCGGCTCTTTGGCTTGCGGGCTTTGTCGCTCGCTCCTTACAGACCGCTGCGGGTATGCGCGTCGCTCGCTTCGCGCCCGCAAGCCAAATAGCCAGCAGCAAAGTGTAAATGTTATTCCTTGACGGCCTCTAACCTGCATTTCTCACCACTTTGTGCCACCGCGAAGC
>CAYPUR010000009.1:28576-41339 GCA_964413865.1 uncultured Verrucomicrobiota bacterium | reverse complement strand
GCACTAAGGTTGACGCGCATGCGGGCTGCGGGAGAGCGGGAACGTCCTCGTCCCCGACCAACGGGGTCGCAGAATGTGTTCGCGGGCGACGAGGACCTGCCTGGCGGCACGGGCAGGCGGCAGGCAGGCACCTCAGACGATTTGCGTTGTCGGGAGCCACCGACGCCCCAGCCCGGGCATCTGTGCCCTTGTCCCAGCGTGAGATTTCGGGGCGGGGCTTTGGCGTCGTGTCCGATGCGCCACGTCAATCCGCCTTCGGCAGTTGGTCTTTCTTAAAACTGTCGAGATTGGTCTGGAGCTGTTTCTTGAGGTCCTCGTCTTTGGCGAGTTCCACCGCTTTCTGCTGCAGTTCGATCGCCTTGGCTTTGTCGCCTTTCATGTACGTGGCGCGCGCCAGGGTGTCCAGGATGGATGCGTCCTTGCCACCGGCGTCGTCGTTGGCTTTGACGGCGATTGCGTGAGCGGCCGCCAGGGCTTTGCCGCTCAGGTTCTCCTGGCTGAGCAACTGCCACGCGAGCCTGTTTTGCATCGCGCTGTTGCCCTTGACCCGCCCGCTGATCTGCTCGGCCAGACTGGCGGCAGCTTCGGTGTCGCCCTTGCCCAGGAGAATCTGGAGCCGCGCGGCGGCGACGGAATCCTGTTGTCCGTCAGGCATGAGCTTGGCGATTTCACTCAAGGCGGCATCGGCCTCATCCCACTTCTTGTCCTTCATTGCCTCGCCGAACTGGCGGGATAACCGCGTCATTTCGGTGCGCGATTCCCGTTGCTTGTTGAAGTCAGCCGCGGCCTTGGCGACGTCGAACGTGCCGGCGAGCACCTCCTCGACGACCGAGTCCTTGAGCGACATCGGGTGTCCGATCCAAGCGATCTTGCCATCCTTTCCCACCAGGAAGGCAGCCGGGATGCCGTTCTGGCCCGCCGCCTGCATCCACGTCTCGGCCATCGCGCCCCTCTCCCTCTCGCTCTTGTCGTCCATGGCCACACGATAGGTCATCTTGTCACCCATCTTCTCGATGAACGGTTTGACAAGGGCTTCGTCCCGCTCCCAGACGTTCTGGCCGATGACGACCAACCCCTTGTGTTTGAACTTCGTGTGGATCTCGTTCAGGTGCGGGATCGAGGTGCGGCAGGGCCCGCACCATGTCGCCCAGAACTCGACAATGTAGGACTTGTCTTTCTGGAACTCCTTGACCGGCTCGCCTTGGACCCACTCGCCCACGGCCAGCTTGGGGGCGGGATCGCCGATCCCCAGCGTTGCTTCAGCGGCGGTTGCGGAGAATGCGCCGGCGAGGAGAGCGGCGGCCAGGTCGAAGAGGAATGTGCGTTTCATGAACTTGAGAGGGCTGCGTTCGTCAAATGAGGCTTCGTGTGCCGATCAAGAGGGCTATAGTAGGGTCGATCGACAGGAATAACAAGCGGGATTCACCCCAACTCGGCCATCAGCCGCTGCTCGGCCTGTTCGTTGGTCAATCCGTGGCGCTGGCGCATGACAGCCAGACCCACCACGGGCGGATAGGCCTTGTCGGCTTTCCAGCGCGGCTCGACATATTCGACCACCTCGAACAGGAGCCGGTTGGCCTCCGTGTACTCGAGGCCGGTCAACCGCTGGATGTAACGCGTCGCCCGATCGATCAGCTTGAGGTTGCTGGCGACGACCCAGATCATGAAGTTGCCCATGACACGGCCCAACCGGACCATGGTGCAGGTCGAAAGCGCGTTGAGCAGAAGCTTCAATCCCACTCGTGTTGCCCCATCGAGCAGGAGCCGGCTCTCGGGCGCCGGCACCAGGACCGTGAGGCAGTCCGCGGCCCAGTCGCCGGGCAGCGCCGCTCGCACCGTTTCCAGCGCCGGAAGCTGGGCCAGGCAGATCAACCCGATCCTGCCTCCCGCGCGTCGCGTCGCCTCGAGTTGCTGCCTGCAAAACCCGCCGGCGGCCAGCGCCGGCCCGGCGTCGGTCCCGCCCAGAATCGCCACCGCGCTGCCGCCGGCCTGCGGCCGACGCAGGTCTGTACCGTCCCGGCCAACCTTGAACCGCATCAGTTCCGGCGTGGTGATTCCGCGGATCACATCCATCGTCTGGGAGAACTTCTCATCCCCGACCAATGCCCTGACTTCGGTCTCGCTCCACTCGACGCACCGGGGGGCGCGTTTGAGGATATGTTCCCAGGCCTGCGGGGTCGTCTCGGAAGGAACGTACAGATACGCCCATGATTCCGCGGCTGTCGTGTCGTCGCCCTTGCGGAACGGCGGCGTGCAGAAAGTGGGCGACCGCTCCGTGGTGTCGGTGAGCACGTCGATGCCGAACCGGTCGGCGAAATAATTGTTGCGCCGTCCGGCGCGGTAGACAGCTTCCTCGATCGCGACCAGCCTGGCCAGGGATTCGAGAACCTCGGGCGTTTTCAGGGTCGCATGCATCCGGGTCAGTTGGTCCAGAAACTCGGACGGCACCGTGGAAGGGTCCAGGGCGGCCGGGCCGTCCGGATCCAGGCGGCACATCAACTCGCGCAGCACCATCTCGAACACCGTCAGCATCACCGCCAATTGGATGCTGGTCGCCTGCATCCGGGTGGACCCCGTGATCGCCATCGGGCCGGTGGTCAGGTTGATCTTCTCGATCCGCGGATCCAGGATGACTTCGCGGCTGCGCTGCACATGATGGCAGAGGATGTCGTCGGGGTTGTTGTAGACGAAAAAGACGCGCGCCCCCGCCTCGACCCCGCGCCAGGCGGTGCCGATGACAAACGAGGTTTCCCCTCCCTCGGTGATGGCGAAAACCACGTCGCCCTTCGCCACTCCGAGATCGCCGATCTGTTTCTTGCCGAAAGCCGTGAAATCCTCGAAGCCTTCCACGGACTTGATGAGGGCGAAGTCGCCGCCTGCCATCACACTCGAAGCCCGGTTCTCCCAATCCGAGGGCTCGGGGTGGCAGGCCAGGCCCCGGGCGCGCTGTCGCTGCCAGAAATCGCGCCAGATCGAGACGAGTTGAATGCTCAGACGCCCTGTCGAGCCACAGCCGGTGAAGAAAAGCTTGCCCCCCTGTTCCAAGGCTCGCAACACGGTCTGGGCCATGCTGGCCGCCCTGCCCGACTGCACGAACTCGCTGTATTTCCGGACCACGTCGTCATCGACATCGAACAACTGCTTCAGCCCGGCCTTGATGTCGCTCCGGCTCGCATCGCTCAGATTGGCCGTCACCGGGTGGGACGATTCGGTGACGAGAACGCCCAGCTTGAATTGATCCGCGATCTTCAGAAACTCCGCCGACCGGTTCGTGGCATGGCTGCTCATGGCAGGCAAGATGGCCAATGCCACTGCTCAAGGCAATGCCGCATTCGCAACTGCATTTGCGGCTCTGCACGCACGACACGCCCAGCGGAGGCCGCCCCGTGAACAACCCCCGCACCCGCGTCCAAAAGCTCACCCTTCAAGGCGCGGGCCGGGGGGACCCGGTCTTACAAGGCGGCAGACATCGGTGCTGTAGGCCGCGTGCCCTCACGCGGCGCGAAGACAGACATCGGTGCAAGCGCCGGGCCGGGGGGACCCGGCCTACAAGGCGACAGACATCGGTAGCAGGCCGCGTGCCCTCACGCGGCGCGGCAGGCGGGGCCTGTCGCCGAGAAACCCCGGCTTCACTCGCGATGGCGGGGGACGAGCCGTCCCCCCTCCGTCCTTTTTGTCGTCATGAATTGGCGCTGAGCCAAAGTGAGCACAGGAGGTTTGTGGTTTACCGGGAGCGCAGGAACGGATAGGGTGCATTTCAATGATCCAGGCCCTCGTGACTGTCGTTGACGACATTTGTGGGCGTTATGGCTTCGACCGGACGCGGATGACGGACATCGTCATTGCGGTCCAGCAGAGATTGGGATGTGTCTCGACGGAGGCGATGGAGATCATCGCCAGCAAGGTGAACTCCCACCGGGTCGAGGTCGAGAGCGTGGTGACCTTCTACGCGTTTCTGTCCGTCAAACCCCGCGGGCGAGTCATCATCCGCCTCTGCAAGGACATCGTGGACTGGATGAAGGGGTACGACATGGTGGCCGACGCCATGGCGAAGGAGTTGGGGGTGACGATGGGCGAGACCACTGCCGACGGCGGGATCACCCTGACCCGCACGCCCTGCATCGGGATGAGCGACCAGGCCCCGGCGGCGCTTGTCAACGATGTCGTCATCCCCAACCTCACCCCCGAACGCGGGCGCCAGGTCATCCGCGACCTGCGGAGGCATCTCGACCCGGGCCAGCTCATCACGATGGTGGGCGATGGCAATAACGCCCATCCCCTCGTCCACTCGATGGTCCGCAACAATATCCGCCGCAGGGGCCCGGTGCATTTCGACGGCTTCGAGTCCGGGTGCGCACTCGAACGCACCATCGAGCAAACGCCCGAGAACGTGATCGCCGCCATCCGGGCCTCGAGGCTTCGCGGACGCGGCGGCGCCGGATTCGCCACGGGACAGAAGTGGGAATTCGCGCGCAACGCGCCTGGCAAGCGCAGGTACGTGCTGTGCAACGCGGACGAGGGGGAGCCGGGCACGTTCAAGGACCGGGTGCTGCTCACCGAATGCCCCGGCCAGGTATTCGAGGGGATGACCGTCGCCGGCTACGCGCTGGGCAGCGATTCGGGCATCGTCTACCTGCGCGGCGAGTATGCCTACCTGCGGGCCTTCCTCGAGGATGTGCTCGAGAACCGTCGCCGCCAAGGCCTGCTCGGAAAAGCGATTCTGGGAAAACCCGGTTTCGATTTTGACATCCGCATCCAACTGGGCGCCGGGGCCTACGTGTGCGGCGAGGAAACCGCATTGATCAGCTCGTGCGAAGGGTTGCGCGGCGACCCGAAAAATCGGCCGCCGTTCCCGGCGCAAAAGGGTTACATGGGCTGTCCCACCATCGTGAACAACGTCGAGACCTTCAGCGCCGCCGCCCGGATCATGCAGAGAGGGGCCGAATGGTTTGCGGGGATGGGATCGAGCCGCACGACCGGCACGAAAGTCCTCTCGATCTGCGGCGACTGCCGCAAACCCGGCGTCTATGAGGTCCCCTTCGGCATCACGGCCCGCGAACTGCTCGATATGGCTGACGCCGACAACCCGGGAGCCATGCTCATCGGCGGGCCCTGCCGCCAGATGATCGGCCCGGAGCGCTTCGGCGGGCAGATCTGCTACGACGACCTCGCCACCGGCGGCGCCATTCTCATCTTCAACCGCGCCCGGAACAAACTCGAGATCGCGGAGCATTACCTGGATTTTTTCATCGAAGAGAGCTGCGGCCATTGCACCCCCTGCCGGGTCGGCCTGGTCCTGCGCAAACAGGTAGTCCACAAGGCCGCCAGCGGGGCGGGCGAGCCGTCTGACATGGCCTACATGCGCCGCCCGGCCAACGTCATCAGCCAAACGAGCCGATGCGGCCTCGGCCAGGCCGCGCCCAATCCCGTCCTGGGCGCCCTCCAAAACTTCCACACCCTCTACGCCGACATGGTGAGCGATCGCAAACCGGGGTTGCTCTCGACCTTCGATTTGTCCAAGGCGGTCGCCGACGCCGAGTTGCGCGTCGGACGGATGTCCCAGTACGTGTGAACGGGGAGACCAGCCATGAGCAACGTCACATTCACCATCGACGGACACGAGGTGTCGGGCCGGGCCGGGCAAACCATCCTCAAGGCGGCGGAAGCCGTTGGCATCTATATCCCCCACCTGTGCGCCTACAAGAACCTCGTCCCGCACGGCAGTTGCCGCGTCTGCTCCGTCCGCGTCAACGGCCGCATCCAGGCCGCCTGCGTGCAGACGATCTCCGACGGCATGGTGGTGGAGAACGACACGGCGGAGATCCGCGAGTTCCGCACGGCGATCCTCGATATGCTCTTCGTCGAGGGCAACCACTACTGCATGTTCTGCGAGAAGAGCGGGCACTGCGAGCTTCAGGCGCTGGCCTATCGCTTCGGCATCACCGTGCCGCAGTATCCTTACCTCAATCCCGACCGGCCCGTGGACCTCTCGCATCCGGATGTCTATCTGGACCACAACCGATGCATTCTGTGCGGACGGTGTGTGCGCGTCTCGCAGGAACTCGATCACAAGAATGTCTTTCAGTTTGTCGACCGGGGCTACCGCAAGCGGCTTCAGGTCAATGGAGAGGCGCTGGCCGCGACCGGCCTGGCCGTGACCGACGAGGTCACCGCCTCGTGTCCGACCGGCGCGTTGATGAGAAAACGGGTCGGCTATGCCGTGCCGATCGGGCAGCGGCCCTTCGACGCGCAGCCGATCGGCGCCGGAGATGTCCAGACGGAGGAGTCTCCATGAGTACCGCATCCAAACCGCGCCTGGCCACGACAAGCCTTTGCGGGTGCTTCGGCTGCCACATGTCGATCCTGGACATCGACGAGCGCCTTTTCGCGCTGGCGGACCTGGTCGAGTTCGGGCGTTCGCCGATCAACGACTACAAGGAGTTCGACGGGCGGTGCGGGGTGGGGATCATCGAGGGCGGCTGCTGCAACGAGGAGAACGTCCACGTGCTCGAGGACTTTCGGAAGCACTGCGACATCCTCGTTTCGATGGGCGAATGCGCCATCAACGGCGGCATCCCGGCCATGCGCAACAATCTTCCACTGCGCGAATGCCTCGAGGAAGCGTACCTGAAGTCTCCAGGGATCTGGAATCCCGCCGGCATTCTCCCGAACGACATCGAGATCCCGTTGCTGTTGCACCGCGTCTACCCCTGCCACGAGGTGGTCAAGATCGACTATTTCATTCCCGGCTGTCCACCTCCCGCCGACGCCATCTGGGACACGGTCGTCGCCCTCCTCACCGGCAAGCCGGTCACACTGGCCTACGATCGGTTGAAGTACGATTGAGAATTGAGGGATCACCACGCATGACCGCCACGATGCAATCCGCCGGCCCGGGCCCGGCCCGAAAGATCACCATCCACCCGGTGACTCGAGTCGAGGGTCACGGCAAAGTGACGATCCACCTCGACGCGCGCAACAACGTCACGGAGGCGCGGCTCCACATCGTCGAGTTCCGGGGGTTCGAGCGGTTCATCCTCGGGCGGCCCTACTGGGAAGTGCCGGTCATCGTCCAGCGCCTGTGCGGCATCTGCCCGGTGAGCCACCACGTGGCGGCGGCCAAGGCCATGGACCGGATCGTCGGGGGCGAGGTACTGACGCCGACGGCGGAGAAGATGCGGCGCCTGATGCACTACGGCCAGATCTTCCAGAGCCACGCGCTGCACTTCTTCCACCTGGCCAGCCCGGATCTGCTCTTCGGCACCGACGGCACCGCAAGCAGCGCGTTCGGCGCGCCGTGTGCCCAGCGCAACATTTTGGCCGTGGCCGCCAGGTATCCCGAACTGGCGCGACAGGGGGTCATGATGCGCAAGTTCGGCCAGGAGGTCATCCGCGCCACCGCGGGCAAGAAGATCCACGGCACCGGCGCCGTTCCGGGCGGGGTCAACAAGAATCTCTCGATCGCCGAGCGGGACGGCCTTCTCAAGGATGTGCCTCAAATGCTCGAATGGAGCCGGCGCGCCGTCGGCATCATTCGCGATTTCACAATGGCGCATCTGGATGAACTGCGTCCGTTCGGCTCGTTCGAGTCCAATCACCTGTCGCTGGTGCGCCAGGACGACGGCGCGTTGGATCTGTACCACGGCGTCCTGCGGGCCGTGGACTCGCAGGGGCGGCGCATCGTCAACGACGTCGATTACCAGCGCTACCTCGATGTCGTGGGCGAGGAGGTCCGGTCGTGGTCCTATATGAAGTTCCCGTTCCTCAAATCGCTCGGTCCCCAGGCCGGGTGGTACCGGGTGGGGCCGCTGGCGCGGCTCAACACCTGCGCATTCATTCCATCGCCCGAAGCCGAGGCGGCCCGGCAGGATTTCTTTGTCCTCACGCAGGAGCGCCCGAACAACGTCACGATGTGCTATCACTGGGCGCGCATCATCGAACTGCTCCACGTGATCGAGGTGATCCGCACGCTGCTCGATGATCCCGATCTTCAAGGAGACGACCTCCTCGCCCGCGGTCCGCGCCGCGAGGAAACCGTCGGGGTGGTCGAGGCGCCGCGCGGGACCCTCTTTCACCATTACCGCGTCAACCGGAACGATGAGGTTACCCTGTGCAACCTCATCGTCTCGACCACCAACAATAACGAGCCGATGAACCGCGCGATCACCCGGGTGGCCCGGGACGTCCTCGGCGGGCGAGCCGGAATCAGCGAGGGCCTGCTCAACCACATCGAGGTCGCCATCCGCGCCTACGACCCCTGCCTCTCGTGCGCCACGCACGCCACAGGGCAAATGGCGCTCTCAGTCTGCCTCATCGGACCGAGCGGCGAATTGCTCCAGCAATGCGCGCGGCGGTGAGTGTCCCGCCCGAGCATCGCCTGAGCCCGGGTGCTTCATAAAGCCCCGCGGAGTCTCACATCCGAGCTCCGGCAAAGCCGCGCCCGGAAATGGAACCGGGAGCATCCTGTCGGTTCTCTCAGTCCCGGACCCGGAAGAACAAGACGCTTTCACCGGTTTCAACGATCCACGGATTTGCCGGTTGAGGCGCCAGATCCGCCCATGTCTTGAGGTCCGTGCTGAATTGGAGAATTCTCTCGAATGTCACCTGGACTTTCGGCGCTTGCGGCGGATTGGTTTCGATCCTCTGAATCTGGACAATGGGAGGAGGCGATGCACGACTGATGAAACGCGCCCAGACATCAGCAGCCGAGTCGAACGCGTTCCTGTTGACCACGGCCAGCACCTGGCGATCCGCCGCGCTGAGCCCCACACCCAGCACGCCGGGGCCGGCGGGTTCGATTGTGAACGGAACCCCCACCGGCACACCGTCCGGACTCCAGTAACGCCCGAACACCGTCCCCGGGGTGCTGGCGGGACTCCCTGCGTAGTCGGTCCAGACCGCGAGAAAGTTCTCGCCGTCAAAGACCACGTTGTTGGCCCAAATGATCTCCTCGGTCGGTTCCGCGGCCAGAACGAATTCGCCGCCTGCAAGCGTCCCGTCGGGCAGCACCATCCGCCCGCGCAGATCCCAATCGTCATCTTCATCTGCGTTGTGTGACCAGACCACCATGAATCGCCCATCCGCATAGGCCACGCCAAGGGGGTTGAAGTGGTACGATTTGTTCTGGCTGATCACGAACGGGCTGCCGAGCTCGCCAGAGGCGGAAAGCAATCGGCCTTTGGTTGCGTGGGCCCCATCGCTGCCTTCCACCCAGACGACAAGGAATTGGCCGCTGCCGCAGGCCACGGCTGCCGGTTCCTCGACTTCCTCTCTTGTGAACACGATTTCGCTTCCCAACAGGTCGCCGGTCGCGGATACGCGTCGCCCGCGCACGCCGTTCCCGGCTGCCCAAATGACCAGGAAACTGGTCCCATCATGCGCCACGCCTCTGGCGTATTGGTCGCCCGATTTCTTGGTGACGGTAAAGGGACTCCCGACGAGATCGCCGGCAGGGCTGACGAATTGCGCGTAAATGTCGTTGCCGGTCAATCGGTGCTGGGAACCGGCATCGGTCCAAGCCATGAGGTAGTTGGCGCTCCCCATGGCAACCCACGGACCGGCGAGGGATCCATCCATCATGCGTCCGATCTCGATCACTGGGCCAACAAGATCGCCTGCGGGCGACAGCAATTGGGCGCCGACCGAGTCGGGACCGCCGGCAGCCCCGCGAATGCCAACAAGGAAGTTGGCGCCGTCGAAGGCCGAGGACAGGCCAAATTCCGGCTGGGCCGCATTTGTCGAGACGGGCCAGGCCGGGCTGACAGTTGGAGTGATTGGCACGTCGGAGGTGGGGGAGGTCGAGTTTTGCGCGCGAACTTTCGGGGCCAGGGCTCCGACGAAGATCGCGGTGAGGAGGATGTGGAACGTACGCGTTGTCATAGAGTTTCTGTTTCGCTCAGTCCAGTCAGTGCTTGAGGTTCTCATGGAATCCGGCGGGCGGGCTGGCCGTCCTCCTTCGATCCTCTTGCTTTTCACGATTCGGGCGGCAGAACGCGGCGGGCCTGGATCAGCGTGCGGATGCGATGCTCGTCGCGGATCGGGGAGGTGGGATCGAGGCTGTTGATGCGCACGCGTTCGGAGGCATGAATGAACAGCCGATCGCCCAGGTAGATGCCGGTGTGGGTTACGCGTTCGGGCCGACCCTCGCCGGCACGGCGTCCAAAAAAAAGCAGGTCCCCTTTCTCGAGCGTGCTCAGGCCCGGGTCGAGCGGGATCGCCGCGCCCTGGCGGGCCTGGTGGCTCGCGTTGCGGTCCAGGCTGATGCCGTTGAGAAAGAAGACGAGCTTGGTGAATCCCGAGCAGTCGAGTCCTTTGGGCGAGCTTCCCCCCCACAAATACGGGCGGCCCAAGAACGAACGCGCGGTCCGCTCGATGTTCTCCGGCGTGGCCCAGCGCGATTGCCTCCAGGCGGCGTAGTCCTCAGCGGACTTCCTGGGGAGATAACCGCCGCGATGGTCAGGCAGTTCGACGCGGTACCAATCGCCCGTCTCTCCGATCCTCCGCACGAGGCATCCCATCACAACATCCGATACCGGCTGCGCATGCGGGTCCGGACCTTCGAGGACACGGTCTTCGAACGTCGTGACGATAAGCAGGGCCGATGCATTCCACGCCTCGACGTCCGCGGGGGTGCAGCGCTGGAACGAGCCTTCCTCCATCCAGGAGATGTAGCGGTCGGCCGTCTGGACCAGAGACCAGAGGCCCGCGCGCTTCCAAATCCAAACGGAATGCCCCATCAATTCCTGTGTCCCCATCTCGGCCTTGTGTTCTGGCTGCTCGCGGCCGGTGGCGACGCTCAAACAGACGAGTCCCCGCGTCGCCTCGCCCAGCGCCGGGTCGGGCAGCACTGCAATGCGGTCGGCGACTACAAACCCCGCCGCTCGGACGGCGGTGAGCGCGTCGGCTCTGGCGGAAGCGCTGGCGACCTCGCCGGTCAACACCAGTCTGTTGTCCTCCCGTGCGGCAGTGACACGAAAGAGATCGAGGTGGGGGTCGGGGGCGTGTTTTGCGCGGACCGATTCGAGCGCGCGTTCGAGGGCGGCGGAGGGCGCCGCGGGCTGCTCGCGAGCCGGGGACAGGCCGTTGCAGCCCGCGCACAGAACCGCCAGTGCGGCAGCCAACACCAGAGAGACAGTCGAGGTTTGGTTCATGGTCCCCATGCGCATTCAACCGTTGAATGTCAACGCTTCCCACGCGGCAGGAGCGTGCCCAACGCGCTCCCGGACTTCAAGGAGCAACCGTGCGCAACCGAGCTGCACCGCCAGTTCCAGTGCATTTGGCCGTTGTCGGTGTTCTGTCGCCCGGTGAGGGCACGGAGCCTACAACGGATGGAGACTCCCGTAGCCGCAGATGTCAGTCTCAAGGGCCTGAGGGTCCGAGCCCTGCAACCGCACGAACACCAGTGGGTCGGCCAATGACTCCTGCGCAAGCACAGGGGGCAGAAATCTACCCCTCATTCGACACGCCACAGCCGATTGAATTGCAACGGATTCCATAAAAATGCACCTGAATCGTGTCGCGATCGCGACAAGGAATCTGCGTTGCGCGCAAGTGACGGTGTGGGGAAGGAGGAACAGGGAGAACATCCTTGCTTCTTCGTGCTGCCCGCCACAGCGCGATGAAGTGTGCGATGAAGTGCAATCCAATGAATGGCCAAACTCCAGCCGGATCTCCTGCCTGCTGACAGGCAGGCCTGATCCGGCGCTCTCAACACGGTCACAAGTAGAATCGCTGGGGCAAAAACCCGATCGTGAAGTCAAAGAACCGGGACTTGTTCGGGGACAACACCGAAGAACCGGCCGAGGTCCCGGTCGGCGTTCGGGACGGCCTCCTTGAGCACGGTCCAGTCGTCGAGCCGGGCGATGTGGGCGGTGTTGGGCTCGAACCAACGCCAGAGTTCGACGTGGCCGTCGGCGAAGCTCAATGCGCCGGCGTTGTGATGCCGGGTGGCGGGAAAACTGATCCAGGTCCAGAGCGCGGAATCGAAGAGCGTGAGGTAATCGCGGGCGTTGATGCCAAAAGCGCTCTGCTGAATGCTCTTCTCGTTTTCGTCGATGAACACCGCGGCGCGGGCTGGGCCGGGCCTCTGGATCTGTCCCAGGGTGTGCCAGCACAGCGAATACTCCGGACTCTCGGGGTCGGGGCGGAAGTTCATGTACATGCTCATCGAATAGCTGCGTGTGCGCGGCTGCCTGCCCTGGTCGCGCACGGTGGACTTGTCACCCGGGCACCGGTAGATGCCGAGGGAGTTGTTGTAGGGGTACAAGACCCCGCGCTGGAGGTTGATGGGGGTGGCGTCGGTCCAGGCGTTGCCCTGGAGCCAGGACGTCGGATCGGCCGTCCAGCCCTCGCGGCTGCCGATATCGCCCGGGTTGAGCGCCACATTGCCCGGCAGCCGGTCGGCGTTGTCATCCACGTACAACTGCCAGCAGAGTTGGAGCTGCTTGAGGTTGCCCAGGCAGGCGGTCGCAAGCGCTCTCGATTTCGCCCGGCCCAAAGCGGGCAAGAGCATGCCGGCGAGGATCGCAATGATGGCAATCACCACCAGAAGCTCGATCAGGGTGAATGCCGCCGGCCGGTGTGCGGCCGGATCCAGGCGCACGCTTCGGCTGGGTCGGGACATGCTGCAATGCCCAGGGCGGTTTTGTTGGATCGGTGTCTGCATGATGGGTTTAGCGCGCATTTCTTATCAGGTTATGTCCAACGCGAAGCAGATGTCATCCGGAGGAGCATCCATGCGCGCTAGAAAAGCAAAACCGCGCCC
>CAYPUR010000009.1:0-28566 GCA_964413865.1 uncultured Verrucomicrobiota bacterium | reverse complement strand
GCGGGCGCGGTTTTGCCAGAGCCCGGATTTCGTTGTCATCGTCCTGGTGGTGAGAAATCCGGGCTATGGTTGAGGGGCGTCCGCGGGAGTCACGTTGAGGACGTCCAGGTTCAAGTCGGACGGCTGCGGTTTGAGGGCCTCGAATGCCTTGCGTTGTTCCGGGGTTAATTCGCGCTCGACATCGGCCACGAGGCGCCAGATCACGTTGGTGCTCCGTTGAATGGTCTCGAGCCGGATCGCCTGGAGCTGGCGAACCGCGTTGTCCAGGTGGCTCTTAACCTTCGGGCGCTGTTCCGGGCTGGGCTGAATCAGGCGCTCGAATTCGCGGCTGACATAGTCGTTCCAGTTCTCCGGGTCGTTCCGGGCATCGATTTGCTGTCGGGCGATGCGATGACCGAGCACGGCCCCGGTGCCGGCGCTGACCGCCACGAGGGCCGCCAGGCTGAGGGCAATCTTCCACTGTTGCCGCCGATCGCTCATAAGACCCCCAAAAGTTGTGCCACGGTGTTTTCCACGCCCGAATTCATGAGAGAGGCGGGGGGCGCGCTGCTGTATTCCATCGCCCCAAGCACCACCAAGACGCTGGTCACGCCAATCAGTGACCGGATGCAAAATCGCATCCAGAGATCCTCGGCCGTGGCGTTCGCGGCCGCCGCGCGGGCGGTGACGCGACGCGCAAAACCGAAGGGGGCGGCGTCGGACCGGTCGATCCGGCCGGCCCGCGCATGCCGGGTGAGTTCTCGCCAACGAGATTCGAAGGTCTTCATGGATTCATGGTTTCACCAGAGCCCCCGCCAGCTTGCGGAGGCGGCGGCGGGCCCGAAATGCCCGCACTTTCACCCCGGTCCGGCTCCATCCGGTGAGCCGGCTCACCTCGAGCACGCTCTTCTGTTCCAGATCCAGGAGCCGGATCACAGACCGATCGGCTGGCGTCAACTGCCCGAGCAGCCGCTCGACGACCTCGGCAGCGGCGGGGTCTGGGGCCTCGGGCGCCTGCGCCGACTCCGAGAGAAGGAACTCCACCCAGCCCCGCTGGTCTTCGCTCAAATCGCTCCAGCGCAGTTCGGGTCGACGGCGCTCGGCCCGCAGGAGGTCCTGACAGGTGCGGAGGCTCAGGCGGGCCACCCAGTGCTCGAACGGCACGCCGCACCGCACCTGGTAATGGTCCAGCCGGGCGAACAGCTTGAGGAACACCTCCTGGGCCACATCCTCCTCGCTCAGGCGCACCGGCAAATGACCCCGCACAATCCGGATGACCAGCGGATAGAGCTGCTCGACCAGCCTTTGGGCTGCGTCCGGGTCCCCCGCCCGGAGCCGGCGGAGAGAGTCTTCCGCTGTCCGTACGTCGTCGGTCATGCGTTGCCATTCACACTAGGATAACGCCGTCGCGTGCGTCCCGGTTACACACACAGTGTTACTCTCTCCCAGCCCACTGGAGAACGGATCCCAGTCAACCTGTTCTAATCGTAGCCGCGGACGTGAGTCCGCGCCATCCCCCTTCTACTTGCCGATGCAGAACTGGCTGAAGACGACATCGAGGAGATCGTCGGTGGCCGTGGCGCCGACGATCTCGCCGACGGCATTGACTGCAATCCGCATGTCCAGGGCCACGACATCGAGGGGCAGATCCCGGCACAGCGCGTCCCTCGATTGCACGGCGCCCTCGCGCGCGCGCCGCAACGCATCCTGGTGCCGGGCATTGATGATCACATCGAGCCCTTCGGGCCGAACATCGCCTGTCCAGATCAGTTCCTTCAGCGCATCTTTGAGGTTCTCGATCCCCGCGCCCGTCAGGCACGACACGGCGACAGCCGGAGTCGAGGACGCCACGGCCGACGGCAGGTCCAGGCGCCGCGGCAGATCCGACTTGTTAAGAACCAGAATGCGTTTGCGCGTTTCGTAATCCTCCAGGAACCGGATGTCCTCGGCCCCAAGCGGCTCGGACCAGTCCAGGACGTGCAGCAACACCTCGGCGCGGGCCGCGGTTTCGCGGCTGCGGCGAATGCCTTCCTGCTCGATGGCATCCTTCGCGTGGCGCAGCCCCGCCGTGTCGGTGAAAACCACCGGCAACCCGCGGATGTTGGCGGTTTCTTCGATGGTGTCGCGGGTGGTTCCGGGGATGGGCGAGACGATGGCGCGATCGTGACCAAGGAGCTGATTGAGGAGGCTGGACTTGCCGACATTCGGGCGGCCGACGATTCCGGCGCGCACGCCGCGCCGCAGGATCCTGCCCTCGTCAGCCGTCCGCAGCAGGGCATCCATGGAAGCGACGCCCTCGTCGAGCCGCACGAGCAATTGATCGCGCCGATCCGGGGCGATGTCTTCGTCCGCGAAATCGAGTTGGGCCTCGACATGCGCCAGGATGCCGAGCAGATCGTCGCGGAGGCGGCGGATGCGCTGGGAGAGCTTTCCGGCGAGCTGTTCCTGGGCGGCGCTCAGAGCCAGTTCGGTCCGCGCATGGATGAGATCGGCGACCGCCTCGGCCTGGGCGAGGTCGATGCGGCCATTGAGGAAGGCGCGCTTGGTGAACTCGCCCGGTTCCGCCAGACGCGCGCCACCCGACAGAACCGCCGCCAAAACCAGCCGCGCCGGCAGTGCCCCGCCATGACACGAGATTTCAACAGTCTCCTCGCGCGTGTAGGTCCGCGGCGCCCGCAGCACTGTGAGAAGGACTTCGTCGGCCAGCCGTCCCTGGTCGAGGATCCGACCGAAGTGGACGCTGTGGCTTGGGGCGTCGCTCGGTTTGGGCGAGGCAGGGCCTGCGGGGACAAAGCAGCGGTCTGCCACTTCGAGGGCCGCCGGGCCCGAGATCCTCACGACGGCAAGGCCACCCTCCCCGAGCGGCGTCGAGATGGCGGCGATCGTATCGTCGAGCATGGGCGGACGTGGCATCACGGGGCGGAGGAATCAACGGGGTCACAACGCCCGTCGGCGCCGCGCGGGGCGCGGGTCCGCCCCGCGACCCCGGCGAGACCGGGTATGGTGTTCGGCAGAGCCGTTCATTGGGGCGCAGAATAGCATGCCTCGATGTGGGCACGAGCGGGAACTTCACGACGGCTTTCGGAGGGCCGAGTTCACGCTAGCCCTGATTTCTCACCACCGGGAGGATGACAACGAAATCCGGGCTGTGGCAAAACCGCGCCCGCACAGGGAAAAACGAGGTTTGGAGCGTTTCCGAAACCTCGGCGGTGCGGCGACACTCTGTTGTCCAGTTCCCGCCCTGCCCTCGGGCGCGGTTTTGCTTTCCTGGCCTGCATGCTGACTTCTCTTGAGAACCCCGGTTTCGCGGTGGCAAAGAGTGGTGAGAAACGTAGGCTAGCCCCTGTCTGGTCATGGGGCAGTCATCAATCCGGGGCAAAGAAGAAGGCCACGCCTGCCAGGCGTGGCCCTTTTAAATCGGAACCAGCTATTGGATGAATGAAGTCAGTTAGGCTGTTTGTTCAGACCAATCGCCGAGTTTTATGTACTCCTTGACCTTACGTCGTTCGTACCGGTGTTTTTTCTGTTTGCCCGGGCGGTCATCGACGTGAGGGAAGGGATGTTTGGGGTTGCTGACCGCATTGGCGATGATGTCGTTTGACTTTGGCATAGTGCTGGACTGGATTGAACCTGAGGGAGGGGAGGAGTTCCCCCGGCGTTCCCACCATCCTGTGGTTTCGCCTTGTTTTGCCGGCTGCATGGCCACTCAGGCTCCACGTGCACAGTGGTATCGACACGCGTCCGCCGATTTCGTTCAAGCGGCTTTACAGAGGCTTCCTTTGCCGGGTTCGGGCGAACGCGCCGCACTGCCATTCGCGTTCCACCCGTGTCGTTACCAACTTCAGTCCCAGGCGCTCATACGCCTTGAAAACATCGCGAAACTCGACGGCCAGAATGCCCGCCAAGACCAGCCGGCCTCCGGGACGCATCCACCGCGCAATCCGCTTGGCTTCAGCCAGCAAGAGGTCAGTCGTCAGATTCGCGCAAACGACATCAAACCGGGCGCCCGGCTCGAGGCGCCGGAGGTCACCCCGCAGAAACCGCGCCCGTCCGGCCACACCGTTGGAGCGGGCATTGGCCCGGGCAGCCTTGATCGAGGCCGGATCGACGTCGAAGGCCAGGATCGGTTTGTAGCCGAGCTTGGCGGCGGCAATGGCCAGGATGCCGGACCCTGTCCCGGCGTCCAGGAGCGATGGCGGAGGCGCCAGGTTACGGCAGGCCACTATCTGTTCCAGACAGAACCGGGTTGTGGGGTGCTGGCCTGTTCCGAAGCTCAGTCCGGGATCGAGGGTGACGACGGCCTGGGCGGCTTTGGGGCTCCGCCGGCTCCAGGACGGCTTAAGCAGAAGCGCCTCGCCGATCTCGATCGGACGAAAATGGCGCTTCCACGAGTTCACCCAACTCGCGGCGCGAAGCCGGCGCAGCCGAAGCGGACCGGGGCCGACGTCGAGGCCCTCGGCGCGCAGAAGCGCCAGGCCGCGCAGCACGGCTTTCTTCCTGGCATCGGTCCACCGGCGTCTCCGATCGAGGTACACGGTGACCTGTGTGGCCGGCCTCCCCTCGGCAGTGTAGAGGACGGGCGTCAGGCCGGACACGCGCTCGAGGAGCGCCGCCACGGCTTCCTCGGCCTCGACGGAGGTGACAAAGGAAATCTCGATTAGATCGGCTGGCATGGGATCGCTGTGTTGCGTTTCCCGATCTCTCGGCTGGGGCGCGGTGTAGCTGTCTGTATGCACAAGGCCAGAAGTCCCGCCGCGCGACGGCGCGCGGCCTACAGGCTTGCAGGCCCGATCCCGAGGGCGGCGTTCTGAGCGGCGATGATGCGGTTGGTTCCCGCGCGGCCGAGAACCAACAAAGCCTCGAGCTGAGTCTGGGTAAAGGTATTGCGCTCGCCGGTCCCCTGGACTTCGATGAACTCGCCCCGCCCGGTCATGACCAGGTTCATGTCCACATCCGCCTTCGAGTCTTCCTGGTAGTTTAGATCGAGCAGGACGCGTTGGCCGACGATGCCCAGGCTGACGGCGGCGACCGAATCGGCCAATGGGTTGGTGGTCAGCTTGCCATCGGCCAGGAGTTTCTGAATGGCCAGGTGCAGGGCCACGTAACTGCCCGTGATGGCAGCCGTGCGCGTGCCGCCGTCGGCCTGCAACACGTCACAGTCGATCCAGACGGTTCGCGGCCCCAGCCGGCCCAGTTCGACCGCCGCCCGCATGGCGCGCCCGATCAGTCTCTGAATCTCCTGCGAGCGTCCGTCGAGCCGGCCCTTGCTGATGTCACGCGGTTTGCGGTCGAGCGTCGAGTAGGGCAGCATCGAGTACTCGGCGGTGATCCAGCCGCCGGGCACGCCCTGCTCCTTCATCCAGCGCGGGATCGTCTCATCGATCGTGACGCCGCAGATGACCCGCGTGTTGCCCCAGGAAACCAGAGTCGATCCCGTGGCGTAGGGCGCGATGCCGTTTTGGAAACTGATCGGACGCAGCTCGCCGTCGCGGCGTCCGTCGCTCCGCGGCGGTTGAATTTCCGCTGGGCCGCGGGGGGCGGGATTGTCGGTGTTTGGTTGCACTTCCACAACGGCGGACACTAGTCAGGCCCGGGCGGGCAGGCAATGAGGAAACCGCAGGCAGGGCAGGCGGCGAGGTCTGGATATTGCGGGCAACGGGGTATATGGTCGCCGCCGATGAAGGCAAAGGGCATGGTGTATTTTGTGGGGGCGGGCCCCGGCGATCCGCAACTGCTGACCCTGCGGGGCGCAGCGTTGCTGCGTCGCGCGGATGTTGTGGTCTATGACGGGCTGGTGAGCCCCGATCTGCTCAGGCTGGCGCCGCCGGCTGCCGAGCGCATCGAGCGCACGGAGGAGCGATTCCCGGACCAGGCCACGCTGGACGGCCTGCTGGTGGCACGGGCCAGCGCAGGCCAGTGCGTGGTCCGGCTTCAGGGAGGCGATCCGCGCGTTTCGGGCCAGGGGGGCGCGGAAGCACAGGGGCTGGCGGGCGCGGGGGTTTTATACCAGGTAGTGCCGGGGGTTGCTTTGAGCGCATCGGCGCTCGACCGATCGGGGGCGCCGGTGTCCGAGGAACCGATGCCAAAGATGCGAGACAGGTGGGAACACATGCCGCTTCTCGGCCAGCGTGTGGTGGTGACACGCGCGCGCAAGCAGGCGTTTGAACTGGTGCAACTCCTTCAGGAACGGGGCGCGCACGTGCTCGAAGTGCCGTGCATCCGGATCGTGCCGCCAACGGAACGGGAGCCGTTGATCGAGGCGATCGCCGGGCTGGGCTGCTATGATTGGCTGGTTTTCACCAGCGCCAACGGAGTTGCGGCTTTTTTCGATCACTTCTTCATGGCGTTTGACGATCTGCGCGATCTCGGGGCGGTGCGTTTGGCGGCGGTCGGCCCCGCCACGGCTGACAGGCTGAAAGAACTGCACCTCAAGGTCGATCTGATGCCCAAGGAGTACATCGCGTCGAAGATCGCCAGGGCACTGTCCAAGGAGCAGAGTCTGGAGAACATCCGCATGCTCCTGCTGCGCGCCGAGGCCGCCGGCGCCGATCTGCCCCGGCTGCTCGAAGACATGGGAGCGATCGTGGATGACGTGGCCTGCTACGGCACGGCGTGGGAGACCGAGGATGCGGCGGGGCATGGGGCGCTCCTGGCCGAGACCGGGGCGGATTGGATCACGTTCACCAGCGGCTCGACAGTCGAGAGCTTCAACGCCCGTTTCGATCTCCGGGCGCTGATGCGCCGGTTTCCGAAGCTGCGCCTGGCGACGATTGGTCCGGAGACCAGCAAAGCACTCGAAGCGCTGTCGCTGCATCCCAGCATCGAGGCCAAGACGCACACGATCGAAGGTCTGGCATCCGCCTTGGAACGGGCCAAGCGACCCGATGCACCGCAGCGCGCGGGCGAAGGTTAATAATCTTGACCGGCGAGGCATGTGGCCACTAATGTCTGCGGCGTGTTAGGCAGCTTTCATGTTCGCGCAACTTAAAGGCCTGTTCTCCAACGATATTGGCATCGATCTCGGGACGGCGAATTCGCTCGTCTACGTCCGGGATCGGGGCATTGTGCTTCGCGAGCCGTCGGTTGTGGCGATCCAGGCTGGCACGAACAACGTGCTGGCTGTAGGCGAGGAGGCCAAGCGCATGCTCGGCAGGACCCCGGGCAACATCATCGCCATTCGGCCGATGAAGGATGGAGTGATTGCGGATTTCGATGTCACCGGGGCAATGCTCCGGCACTTCATTCAGCGGGTGCACCATCGGAAACTGATCGCGCCGCGTGTTGTGGTGGCCGTTCCATCGGGCATCACGGAGGTCGAGAAACGGGCGGTCAAGGACTCGGTGACCCACGCCGGGGCGCGGGAGGTCTACTTGATTGAGCAACCGATGGCCTCGGCGATCGGAGTCGGCTTGCCCGTGCATGAACCCGCCGGCAATATGATTGTCGACATCGGCGGCGGCACATGCGAAATGGCCATCATCTCCCTGGCTGGCATCGTATTCAGCCGCAGCCTGCGCGTGGGGGGCGACGAGTTTGACGAGACGATCGTCGCGCACATGAAGCGTGCCCACAACTTAATGATTGGCGAACGTACGGCGGAGGAAATCAAGATTCGAGTCGGATCGGCTTATCCTCTGGAGCAGGAATTGACCATGGACGTGAAGGGACGTGACCTGAGCACGGGTCTGCCCAAGACAATCACGGTGCGCTCCGAGGAAATACGGGAAGCCCTGAAGGAACCTCTTTCCAGCATTTTGGAGGCCATTCGCATCACCTTGGAACGGTGCCCGCCCGAGTTGGCGGCGGACCTTGTCGATCGAGGCGTCGTCATGGCAGGCGGCGGGGCGCTCCTGCGAGGAGTGGATCGTTTGGTGGCCGAGGAGACATATCTTCCGGTCCACATTGCCGACGATCCGCTCACGGCAGTTGCCGAGGGGACCGGACGGGTCCTGCAAGAGCTCCAATTCCTGAAGCGCGTTGCTTCTTCCTCCACCTAAGGCGGTCCGCAGGAGGACCGCGCGTTCGCCCCGCACAGCAGTTACGGGGTAACGAATGTTCAGAAGGCCGTATCCTTTGGCCTTTGTGGTGGTCTTGGCGCTGGTGCTGGTGATCCTGAACCTGCCACAGGCCGTCGCCACAAAGGCGAAACTTGCAGTAGGTAGCCTCTTTCTGCCTCTGTTCGGTCTCGCCACCTTGACGCGGGACCTCGGGCAGCAGGCCGGCAAGCACCTCCCCCCCCCCAGCGCGCTCATCGCCGAGCTCGATCAGACCCGTCGCGAGAATCGCGAGCTGCGGGTGCTTGTGGCACAGGGCGACGAGGCCCTGCGCGAAAACGATCGGCTGCGACAACTGCTTGGCTGGCAGCCGCAGCTTCCCTGGACCACCAAGCCCGCCCGCATCATCGCACGGGACACCGCAAACTGGTGGCGCACCGCCCGGATCGACCGGGGCACGCGCGACAACCTCAGGCCGGATCTTCCGGTGGTGAGCGCCGACGGCCTGGTGGGCAAGATCGCCGAGGTCGGACTCACCACCGCCGAGGTCGTGTTTGTCGGCGACCCGAAATGCCGGGTGGCGGTGGTGGTGCGTGAGACGTCTGAGCACGGCGTGCTCTCGAGTTCCTCGGTGGGTGTTCTCGACCATCGCCTGGTGGATCTCACCCACCTGCCGCGCCACACCGCGCTCAAGCCGGGCCAGCGCGTCTTCACCAGCGGGCTCGGCGGCGTCTTTCCAGCCGGTTTGCCCGTGGGGACAATCGTTGATCACCGCAGCGTCGGATACGGCCTTTACACCGAAGCGCGGGTCAAACTGTCGACCGATACGAGCCGGCTCAACGAGGTCTTGGTTTTGTTCCCATGAACGGCCCCCAGACACTCATCCTCCTCGTGCTCGCCCTGCTCGGCGTGTTCGCCGAGGCCGTGGTTGATTTTCCCCGGATCTGGCTGGGCGCCCAATTTGATGTTCTGCCTCCACTGGTGGTTTACGCCTCCCTCACCGGCGGCGTCGGCACCCTCGTTCTGCTCGCCACCGTGGGCGGCCTCTGCGCCGACGCGCTCTCAGGCAATCCGATGGGCGTCAGCGTCCTGCCCCTGTTCTGGGTCGGGCTGGCGCTCCATTGGCGCCGCGAGCTGATTCTGCGGGACCTGCCTTACGCACAATTTGTCCTGGGCGGGATGACCGCGGCGTCCGTTCCGGTCCTCACGCTGGCGGTGCTCCTGACCTTGGGAGAAAACCCGCTGCTCGGGTGGGGAACGCTCTGGCAAATCCTGGTCGTCACAATCGGAGGAGCCGCCCTGACGCCGCCCTGCTTCAGCGTCATGGAGACGTTGAAGCGCGCGTTCGCCTACCAACCGTCGACGACAACCCCCTTTCCTGCCAACCGCGAGATCAAGCGCGGACGTTACTAGCCGTGTTGTTTTTCGACCAATTTCGCAAGGGCGGCCACCGTCTCCAGACGCTGGCGATCGGCATCACGCTCGGTTTGCTCCTGCTCCTGGCCGGTTTGTGGCACATCCAGATCGTCTCGGCCAAGCGCTATCGCGCCAGTCTCGAAACTCAAACTTACCGAACCGTCCGCATCCCGGCCACCCGAGGCAAACTGCTCGACCGGGACGGGCGGGTGCTTGCCGAGAACCGGCCGAGCTACAATCTCAACCTCTACCTCGAAGAACTCCGTCCTCAGTTCGAGGAGTCGTTCACCAAGGCGCGCGCCGGGCGCAAACTGACGCGGGCCGAGCGCGCGCAGCTCGCCGTGGCCGTCCGCTGGCTCGTCGCCAGCAACACCATCGACCGCATCTCGCGCTTCCTCGGCGAAACAAGCACGATCACCGACCGCGGCTTCCGCCTCCATCACCACCAGTGGCCCTATCGCCCCTTGGCCGTTCGGGAAAACCTCAGTCCCGCCCAAATTGCCCGGTTCATGGAGAACGCGCCGAACCTCGCGGGGCTCGACATCGAAGTGCAGCCGCTGCGCCACTATCCCCGCGGCTCGATGGTGGGGCACCTCCTTGGATACCTGACCCGGGATGACATGGCGCGCGACGACGACGAGGGGGGGTTCAGTTACAGCCTTCCCAGCTACGAGGGGGCCGTGGGACTGGAGCACCTCTTCGACGATGAACTGCGGGGAAAGCCCGGGACCAAATCGGTCGTGGTCAACAGTCTTTGTTACCGCGAGGGCGAGATGATCTGGCTCACGGCCTCGCCGGGGCACAATGCCGTGCTCGCGCTCGACCTCCCCTTGCAGCAGGCGGCGTTCGAGGCGCTCGGCTCCCTGGGCCCCGGCACCCGCGGCGCTCTCGTTGTCATGGACACCACGAACGGCGATGTGTTGGCCATGGTCTCGAGCCCGGCCTACGACCCCAACGAGTTCGTCAGCCCCCTCTCGCACGACCGCTGGGCCGTCCTCAACGATCCGCGTCTGCGCCCCATGTTCAACCGGGCCACGCAGGGCGCTTACAACCCCGGCTCAATCTTCAAAATCATCACCGCACTCGCGGCACTGGAACACGGCCTCGATCCCCATGCCCAAATCCAGGTCCAACCCGATCCCCGGCGTCCCGGACGGGGAGCGATCTTCCTCGGACGCCGCAAGATCGATGACACGGCCCCTCCGGGAGACTACGACTTCAAGCGGGCATTCATGCGTTCAAGCAACTCTTACTTCGTCCAGGTCGGTTTGCAGGCTGGACGCGACCGGCTGCTGGCCATGGGCCAGCAATTCCTGCTCGGCAGACACTTCGGGCTGGGCACGCGCCAGGAAGTCAGCGGCTACTTCCCCTCTCCGCAGGATGTCGTTGGGCTTTGGACTGAAGGCAATGTGGCCAATGTGTGCATCGGTCAGGAAATCACCGTCACCCCGCTCCAGATGGCGGTCATGACCGCGGCCATCGCCAACGGCGGCAAGCTGCTCCGCCCCCGGCTGGTTCACCGCCTCGAACGGGCCGAGCCCGGACCCGACGGTGTCGTCGCCAAGGCTTTCCCTGCCCGCCTGCTCGGCGAACTCAAGGTCAACGCACACTCACTGGCGATCGTGCGGGAGGCGATGCTGGCCGATACCGAAGAGCCGGGCGGCACAGGCTTCACCGCTTTCCAGCAGAGGAACTCGGTGACAGGCCAAATCACCCCGAGGATCCCCGGCTTCCGCGTCGCCGGCAAGACGGGCACGGCCCAGGTCAAAAAGGGGGCCACCGTGATCGATCATATCACATGGTTCGTCGCGTTCGGTCCCTATGACAACGCCCGCTACGCCGTGGTCGTCATGGTCGAAAGCGGCGATTCAGGCGGCCGCACGTGCGCGCCAGTCGCCTGCCAGGTCTTTCAAACCCTCAAGCAACGGTTCGAATCCGCTTCGGCCACCGCGCCGCGGCTGGTCTCGCGCGAGTAAGATGCGCACGCTCGCCCTCAAGCCGCAGACAGCCGAGGTCGATTGGCCGATGATTCTGGCCGTGCTGGGCCTGATGACGATCGGGGCGCTCTTCATCGCGAGCACCACACTGGCGCGGGAAGGGGTCGACACTCTGCCCTGGCACAAACAGGAGCATTTCAAACAGTTGATCTGGTACGCCGCGGGCGCGGGGTTGGGCGTCGCCGTGTGCTGTCTGGGGCACGGCCCGATCGCGCGATGGTCGCTGGTCTGTTACTGGGTCTCCATCCTCCTCCTGGTCGCGGTCCTCATCCCCGGGATCGGAACCAAACACGGATGGGGCGCCCGACGATGGATCGATCTGGGGCCTTTCCAGTTCCAGCCGTCCGAGATCGCCAAGCTGACTTTTCTTCTCATGATGGCGCATTACTTGAGCCGACCCGCCGCGGAACTGAGGCAGCCCATGACCTTCGTCAAGGCCCTGGGGATGAGCCTCCTGCCCTGCGCGCTTATCCTCAAGGAGCCTGATCTCGGCTCCGCGCTGGTGTTTGTCCCGATGGGATTGGCGATGATGTTCGTCGCAGGCGTCCCGAGCCGTTTCCTGTGGCGCCTCATCGGAGGCGCGGGCCTGATCATTGTCCTCCTGCTCGTCGACATTCTTTTCGCGCCCTCCGAGTGGCAGCTCAAGCTCGAGCCGTACCAGCGCCGCCGCCTCATGGTCTATTTCGGAGTCAACTTCGTCCCGCCCCAGGCTTCGGATGCGGAACGCCAACGCGCCCTCAAGGAATACCGGGACGCCTCCCACAACGTTCAACAGGCGCTCATCTCGGTCGGCTCCGGCGGGCTCGTCGGTAAAGGCTGGCGCCGGGGCACCCAAAACACCCTCGGGTACCTCCCCCGCGCCGTGGCGCACAACGACTTCATCTTCTCGATCGTCGCGGAAGAGGGCGGGTTTGTGGGTGGCGCCGCGGTTCTGGGTCTGTATGCGGTGGTGCTCCTCCGCGGACTCCGCATCGCAGGCCAGGCCCGGGATCGCTTTGGCGCCCTGCTGGCCGTAGGCATCACCACGCTCTTCTTCTGCCACGTCTTTATCAATATCGGAATGAACATCCGGCTCACGCCCGTCACGGGCATCCCACTGCCGCTGCTGAGCTACGGCGGAACCTCAGTGCTCTGCTCGCTGATCGCCGTTGGCCTTTTCCAAAGTGTGTACCGTTCCTCACGCAACCTGTGATCTGCTATGAGTGACCGCAATTTCTCACGCCACCGCCGCACCGGACAGAAGTTCCGGCCCAACCGCACGCAGTCCTTCAAACCCGAACGCGCCGCCATCGAGGCGCGCGCCGAGGTGCTGGGCGACAAGCCAGCCTCCGAGGGCGTCTTCGACCTCAAACGCCACGAGCGGGAGATCGAGCGCGCCGAGAACCGCGCCGCCGGACTGGCCGAGGACGCTGGCGCGCCCGCCGCAGTGGTGGCCGCCGAAGGCATCCGCAAACGCGATTATCGGGAGCCGCATTTCGATACGCCGGAGAAGGTCGAGGAGGAAACCGAACCCGCCTACAAACCCGTGCCGGTCTCCGGATCCGCCCCGGGCCTCATGGGCACACTCCGCGCCGTCACCGACCGCGTGATCCGCCGGGTGCAGCGGTTGATGCGGCCCCGCGTCCGCTCGCACAAGGAAGTCATCATCAACGCCGAATCGCTCGAAATCCGGGTCGGCGTGCTCGAGCAGGGCCGCCTCGAGGAGTTCACGATCGAACGGACCGAGGACGAACGGCTTGTGGGCAGCGTGTTCAAGGGCAAGGTCCGCAACCTCGAAGACGGCCTGAAAGCCGCCTTCGTCGACATCGGATTCGAGAAGAATGCCTTCCTCCATTACTGGGACATCGTCCCCGCCGGCTTCGACAGCGGCGTCGAGTTGGTCGAACGCGACAACCGCCGCTCCCGCGAAAAACCGCGCATCACCCAGAAGGATATCCCGCGCCTCTACCCCCCCTCCACCGACATCGTCGTGCAGGTGACCAAGGGCCCCATCGGCAACAAAGGCCCGCGCGTGACGACCAACCTGGCCCTGCCCGGGCGCTTCCTGGTCCTTCTCCCCAACTCCGACCAGTGCGGCGTCTCGCGCAAGATCGAGAACCACGAAGAGCGCCAGCGGCTCAAACGCATCGTCCGCAGTCTCACCATCCCCGATGGCATGGGCGTCATCATCCGCACCGCCGGCGAGGGCCAGAAAGCCCGGTTCTTCGTCCGCGACCTCGCCTTTCTTCTCGCCGAGTGGCGGGCCGTGCAGGATCGAATCGCCACCATGCCCGCGCCCGCCTGTGTCTTGCGCGAACCCGACCTCATCGAGCGGACGGTCCGGGATTTCCTCACGGAAGAAGTCGATCGCATCATTGTCGACGATCACACCCAGTATCAGCGGATTCGCGAGATGATCGGACGCGTCTCCCGCCGGTCCGCATCCAAGGTCCGGCTCTACACCGATTCCCAGCCGGTGTTCGATCGGTTCGCCATCACGCGCCAGCTCGAGACCGCGTTCTCCCGCCAGGTCCACCTCAAGAGCGGCGGCTACATTGTTCTCGACGAGACCGAGGCGCTGGTTGCCATCGATGTCAACACCGGGCGCCACAAGAACAGCAAGGACGCCGATTCCACCATCCTCAAGGTGAATCTCGAAGCGGCCGAGGAGATCTGCCGCCAGCTCCGCCTCCGCAACATCGGCGGGCTCATCGTCCTCGATTTCATCGACATGAAATCCCACAAGGACCGGCAGCAGGTCTACCAGCGCATGCGCGAAGGCCTGAAACGCGATCGGGCCAAGGCCCATGTTCTGCCCATCTCCCAGCTCGGCCTCATGGAAATGACCCGCCAGCGCCACACCGAGAGCGTGCGCGAATCGGTCTACGACGACTGCCCGTACTGCAAGGGACGCGGCAAGGTCAAGAGCGTCCTGACCATGAGCGTTGAAATCCAGCGCAAACTCTCGGAAATCCTCAAGAAGCGACAGCGCGACGAGTCGGACTTCCAGCTTCGCATCATGGTCCATCCCACCGTCCTCGAACGCCTCCGCACCGAGGATGAAAAACTCCTGATCGAGATGGAAAAACGATACTTCGGCAAACTCTCCTTCCGGCCCGACCCGACCTTCCACGCCGAACAGTTCAAGATCGTAAACGTCGCCAACAACGAGGAATTGGTCTGCGTCGGCGGTTAGCCCAACGCCCGATCCACCGCCCGGCGGACGGCCCGTGCCCGACCGTCCGCCGCGCCCACACACCCGCCCCCGCATGCAGCCCTATCTCGACTTGCTCCGGCTCGTCCTGGACACCGGCAAGCCCAAACCCGACCGCACCGGTACCGGCACCCTCGCCCTCTTCGGCGCCCAATCCCGCTACGACCTCACCGCGGGCTTTCCGCTGGTCACCACCAAGAAGGTCCATCTCAAGTCCATCATCTACGAACTGCTCTGGTTTCTGCGCGGCGACACTAATGTCCGCTGGCTCAAGGAACGCGGCGTGACCATCTGGGACGAGTGGGCCGATCCGCACGGAAGCCTCGGACGCATCTACGGCGCCCAGTGGTGCGATTGGCGCACCCCCGACGGACGTTCCATTCACCAGATCAACCAGGTCATCGCCCAGCTCCGCCAAAACCCTGAGAGCCGGCGCCTGGTCGTCAGCGCGTGGAATCCTGGCGAACTCGACCGCATGACACTCCCCCCATGCCACGCGCTCTTCCAGTTCTTTGTCCAGGATGGCACTCTGAGCTGCCAGCTCTACCAGCGAAGCGCCGACCTCTTCCTCGGCGTCCCGTTCAACATCGCCTCCTATTCGCTCCTGACCCTCATGATCGCCCAGGTCTGCGGCCTCAAACCCGGCACATTCATCCACACCTTCGGCGACCTCCATCTCTACAGCAACCACCTCGACCAGGCCCGACTTCAGCTCACCCGCCAGCCGCGCCCCCTCCCCACCATGAGGCTTAACCCCGCCGTCAAAGACATCCACAGCTTCCGGTACGAGGACTTCGAGCTGGCTGGTTACACCCCCCACCCCCCCATCAAGGCTCCCATCGCTGTCTGAATGGTCCCCCGCATGAGCGTTTCGACCCCGAAGGCAACGGTCCGATCCCAAGCGCTCCGCAACTACGCCTCGCTGGGCCTCCTGCTGTGCGGCATTCTCATCGGCGCAGCCGCCGGAGCGCTCCTGCGCCAGCGGGCTGCGATCCTCAAGCCGCTCGGGGATGTCTTCCTCAACCTGCTCTTCACCGCCGTCGTGCCCCTGGTCTTCTTCTCGATCGCCTCGAACATCGCCGCCATGCGCGACGCCCGGCGCCTCGTCCGCATCCTCGGTTGGACCATATTCTTCTTCGTGCTCACCGGCCTGATCGCCTCGACCTCGATGATCGCCGTCGTGCAGGTCTTCCCGCCGTTGGCTGGCGAACCGCCGGCGCTCCCCGGGACCGCCGCCGCGGAATCGATGACGGCTGGCGACGCCATCGCGCGCGCGTTCACGGTCGACGACTTTACCGGCCTCCTCTCGAAGAAGAACATGCTGGCGTTGATGGTGTTCGCCGCGCTGGTTGGCGTCGCCGCCTCCCGCTCCGGAGAGAAGGGTGCCCCCTTCGTGCGCTTTCTGGAATCGGGCAACGCGGTGATGGGACGCGTCATTGGCCTGGTAATGCTCTATGCGCCGATTGGCTTGGGCGCTTATTTCGCTTACCTGATCGGCGTGTCGGGCCCCCAGTTGATCGGCTCCTGCCTCCGTGTGGTGCAGATCTACTACCCGAGCGTCCTGCTCTACTTCGCCCTGGCGTTTTCCGCCTATGTCCTCTGGGCCGGCGGTCGGACCGGCCTGCGGGCGTTCTGGCACGCCATTCCCTCGACGGCCATCACCGCCTTCCTCACCAGCAGCAGCGTGGCCACAATCCCGGTCAACCTCGCCGCGGCCAAACGGATCGGCACGCCCGAGGACATCCGCGAGATGGTCATCCCGTTGGGCGCAACTCTCCACATGGAAGGCTCATGCCTGTCCGCCATCGTGAAAATCGCCTTTCTGTTCGGCGTCTACCGGATGCCGTTCCATGGCCTCGATGTGTGGGCAACCGCCGCCGTCGTCGCCGTGCTCTGCGGCACCGTCATGAGCGGCATCCCCTCCGGCGGCATGCTGGGCGAACTCCTGATCGTGACTCTCTACGGTTTCCCGCCCGAGGCCTTGCCCCTCATCATGATGATCGGAACTGTCGTCGACCCGGCGGCGACCATGGTCAACGCCGTCGGCGACAACGTGACCGCCATGATGGTGGCACGCCAGTTGGGAGAGACAACGCCCCGGCCTCACCCACCGGCCGCTCCCCCGGTCAACGCATGAAGGACTCATTCGCGTCGCGGCTGCGTCAAGCGGCGGGGGCCTGCTTTTTCCTCCTGCTCTCCGCGTGCGCCACACCCGGCCACGCCGCTGAGCCGCCGCCCGATGGCCTTCCCGCCCGGGCGCGACAGGCGATTGTGGTTCGCCCGACAAGTGGATTCCACGCCAGCCTCACCGCCTGGGAGCGGTCGGCCAATGGCTGGCATCGGGCCGCCGGGCCTTGGCCCGCGGTGATCGGGCGGAGCGGCTTCGCCCCGTTTGGCGAGAAACGCGAGGGCGATGGCCGCACTCCGTCGGGCGTGTTTCGGCTCGGCCTGGCCTTTGGGCGGCCACCTGCGCTGCGGACAGGCCTCGAGTACCGTCAGGCGACCGACAACGACTACTGGGTCGACGACCCCGTGTCGCCACTGTACAACCGCTGGGTCCAGGGCAGGCCAGCAGGCGTGTCGTGCGAAAAGATGCTCCTGAGCAGCGGGCTCTACGACGCAGGCATCGTCATCGAATACAACACCGCGCCGATTGTGCCGGGCCGCGGCAGCGCGATCTTCGTCCACGTCTGGGACAGCGACGGCCAGAAAGCCACTGCCGGTTGCGTGGCGCTCGATCACGCCCGCTTGACAGACCTGCTTCGCTGGCTCGACGCCAATGCCAATCCGGTCATCGCCCTGGGAACAGCACCAGACAGGCCCGAGCCAAAACAAACGCGGCCGGGTTCGCCGAAGGAGTAATCAGCGCTGCTCTGCCAGCCCGCGCGCGGTTGTGAGAACGCGTCGGACCAGGCCGGGCAATGCCCGCTGGAGAGGCGGCGTCATGTCGGTGCTCAAGAGATGCGGTTCCTCGACCTCGATCGCGAGGATGCGGATCGAGCCGGGCATCGCCAGTCCCAGCTCACGCCCCAAGGCCAGCGTCTCGCCTATCCCCAAAAAGTGCGGCGCGGAGTAGGAAAGCGTTCGGAGGTCGTCAGCCCGGATCTCGTGGACCTCGCCCGCGGGAAGGGTTCCGCGCTGGATCGAGTCGACCAGGACCAGTCCGCGATAGCCGCTGATGTAATCCAGCAGGCACAATCCCATCTCCTCGGTCTCCTCGACGTCAATCTCCTCATCGGGGCGGAGTTGGCGCCGGACCTCGCGCGTCACCCGCAGCCCGATCGCATCGTCGCAGAGTATGTCATTCCCCAGACCAAGAACCAAAATGCGCTGTCCAACCTGCTCGGTTCGCGGCGCCGCGGATGATGCGGGGTTGTCCATCATGTAAGGGATTGACATACAACGGTCAGATCGACATGGCGCCGAGACAGGCCGGGCTATGTGCCTTCCAGCAGCTCGGCGCGCGGCCCCCCCGCCTCGATCTCCCAGCGAGATCGAACTCGGAACCAACGATTGATCGGGGCGCGCTGACAGGCCGCGCCATCGGCAGACTCCTCAGGCTTGTTCGAGCCGGCGCACCAGCGTTCGATCGCGGTCGTAGATGTTGACCGACAGGGGCAGATGCCCCGGGAGCGAATGGGTGGCGCAGCCGATGCACGGATCGTAGGCGCGAAACGCCATCTCGATCTTGTTCAGGAGGCCTTCGGTGACTTTGCCTCCCTTGATGAGGCCCTTGGCGGCGCGCTCGACGCTCATCGCGATTCGCGCGGCGTTGTTCTGCGTGGCGACAATCATGTTCGCCATCGTGATCAAACCGCGTTCGTCGGTCTGGTAGTGATGGAACAGCGTGCCGCGCGGGGCTTCGACCACGCTGATGCCTTCCTTGGGCACGCTGGTCGGGACACGCCGGATATCCGGGCTGGTGATTTCCGGATCGTTCACGAGTTGTTCCATCCGCTCGGCGGCGTAGATCATCTCGATGGCGCGCGCGAGGTGGTTGGCGAGGGTGTGATGGACCGGCTTGCCGCCGAGGGTCTTGAAAAACTCCTCGTAAGCGGCCTGCGCTTTGGGCGTAGCCAGCCCGTCGGCGGCGTTGAGCCGCGCCAGCGGCGCCACGGAATAGATGCTCGTTTCGGGCCCCTCAACAAAATCCATCCAGCCGCGCGGTTTGAGGAAGGTGAACTTCATGTAGCTCCACGGCTCGACGTGTTCCGCCACATAGTCGCGATACTGGTGCGGGGCGAACTTGCAGATCTCCTTCCCGTTGCAGTCCACAACCCGCAGCTTGCCGTCGTAGAAATTGACCCGGTTCTGCTCGTCCACCATCCCCATGTAGCAGGTCTTGTGCGTGTACGCGTCGGATGTGATCATCTTCACGTACTCGGGATTCCCGAGCACGATCTTCTTAAGCACATCCACCGTCCACTCCGCGAACTCGACGGCGTCCTTGGCCAACTGCTTGAACTTCGGCAAATCCGCCGGATCGAGCGCCTTGCTAACGCCGCCGGGCAACCCCAACACCGGATGCACCACCTTCCCGCCAAAATAGGCGATCAACTCCCGCACACGGCGCCGCGTGCTGAGAACCCTCTTCCCGGCCTCGAGGCCAACCTTGCCAATCACGCCGACGATGTTGCGCTCGGCGGGAGGCGCTTCCGGGCCGACGATGAAATCCGGACCGCCCAGAACGAAGACGTGCAGGGCGTGGTCTTCGAGCATGAACGCGTTGTAGACCAACTCGCGGATCTTCCGTCCGGGCGACGTGGGCTCCACTTTGTACAAATCGTCCAGGCACTTCGTCGCGGCCATGTGGTGGGCCGTGGGACAGACGCCGCAAATGCGGCTGGTGATCTGCGGCATGTCCTCGGCCGGCCTGCCGATGCTGAACACCTCGAAACCGCGCAGCTCAGGCACCTGCATGTAGGCGCGCTCGACATCTCCGCCGCCGTCGAGAAAAATGTCGATCTTCGCGTGCCCTTCGAGGCGGGTAATCGGATTGACGGTGAACCGCCGCCGC
Organism: uncultured Verrucomicrobiota bacterium; assembly: GCA_964413865.1. GTDB lineage: Bacteria > Verrucomicrobiota > Verrucomicrobiia > Limisphaerales > J093 > MWFF01. The sequence goes on along the minus strand of CAYPUR010000009.1, from coordinate 8,970 downwards.
CCCATCTCATAGGCCGCGTTGGCGCGCGCCGCCCCCTGGTTGAATGCGTCTTTGACAGCTTGTTCCATAGCGGGTGACCTTATTTGACCGGCAAATTGACTTTACGGCGCATCAGGCTCTTCGCAAGGCCGTAGCGGTAGAACGTGCCCACCGGATCGGGAATCCCCTCGAGCACCTTGTTGATCTCGCCCTTTTCCTTCGGCACAACGTTCGAGCAAAGCGACGAGAGGATCTTCAGACCCTGGTCGCGCACGCGCGAGGTCGGGCCAAAACACCCGGTGCAGGGCATCCCTCCCCGAACGCAGGCGGCCTCGCATCCGCTGCGCGTGCTCGGCCCCATGCAAACGATGCCCTGAGCCAGCAGACACAGGTTGGGATCCATCAGTTTCTGATGGGGCCTCTTGAACTCCGTGAAGCTCGTGTCAGCCGGCTTCGAGGCCTTCCGCGGGCACTCGTCGCACAGCGCGATGTCCGGCGCGATCACCGAGCCCTTGGGCGGCAGCCGGTTCTCGAGCAGGGCCGTCACCGCCGCCTTCGTCAGCTTGGGCGTGGGCGGACACCCCGGCACGTAGTAATCGACTTCGACCACCTGGTCCAGTGCCCGGACCACATTGTGCAGTTCCGGCAGGGTCGGCTCGCGACCGCCGTCCGCAAACTTCAATTGCGGGCGCGTCTTCTTCGGATTCGCCATGCTCGGCGCATCCTCGTAATTGAACTTGAGCATGTGCTCGCGCGAGAACTGATTGCCCAGAGCGGGGATGCCGCCCATATGGGCGCAGGCCCCGTACGCAATCAGGTACTGGCTCTTTCGGCGCAGCATGTGCGCCATCTCCTCCTGCTCGGTGGTGCGAATGGCCCCATTGAGCAGGGTGGCGAGGATCGACTTGTCGGGCCTGGCCTCGATGTCCTTGTACTTGAAATCCATCGCCACGGGCCAAAGGACGATGTCCACCTTCTCGACAAGGCCCAGGATATCCTCGGCCAGGTCGACCACGGTCTCTTCGCAGCCTCCGCACGAGGCGCACCAGTAAAACGCGACTTTGGGTTTAGACATGAGCCACCTCCGATTTCGAGGCTGCAACGGGCTTCTGAAGCTTCGCAGCGCAGGCGCATCCCGCCCCGGTTGCGTCCCCGCGGATCTCCTCCTCCAGGCGGGTGATCTCCTTGTCCCATTCTTCAAATCGCTGCGGCAAGCCGAGCGGGCCGAGCTTCAGCAGTTGCTCGGTCATTGCGTTGATGACCGCCTTGACCTTGTCCCCTTCGGCGGCCGAAATCCACTCCAGGCGCACCCGGTCCTCCTCGATCCCCATGTCCTGGAGCAGGCGCTTGAGCAATTGGAACCGACGCAGCATCTTGTAGTTCCCCTCGACGTAGTGGCAGTCGCCCGGGTGGCACCCGCCGATCAACACGCCGTCCGCCCCGCGCGTCAGCGCGTCCACAACAAACTGCGGGTCGACCCGCCCCGAACACATCAGCCGGATCACGCGGACGTTCGAAGCGTACTTCATGCGCGACACCCCGGCCAGGTCGGCCGCCGTGTAGGTGCACCAATTGCAGAAAAACGCCACAATGCGCGGTCGCCATTCCTTAGTCATAAGCCAGTACTCCTTGAATCTCGCTGAAAACTTGCTCGTCCTCGAACAGGTTCTGCACAATCGAACCGGACGGGCACGCCCCGACACACGTGCCGCAGCCATTGCACAACGCCTCGTTGATGTGGGCTTTCTTCCGCGTTTCGTCGTACAGGATCGCCGAGTACGGACAGAGTGGGATGCACGATTTGCAGCCCGAGCACTCCTCGTCAAGAATGAACGCCGTGTTCGGTTCCTGCTCGACAAAGCCCTTGTCGATCAACACAAGCGCCTCCGCCGCCGCCGCGCCCGCCTGCGCCACGGTGTCCGGAATGTCCCGCGGCCCCTGACAGGCCCCGGCGATGAAGATGCCGTCGGTGAACGTGTTGACCGGCGCGAGCTTCGGGTGTCGTTCGAGGAAGAACCCCTCGGTGCCGCAGCTCATGTTGAACAGGCGCCTCACATCCTGGGCGTCGGCCTGCGGCTCGAGACCGCTGGCCAACACCACCATGTCGACCGGGATGCGCCGCACGTAGCCGGCCAGCGTGTCCTCGACGCGGATTACAAGCTTGCCCTCCTCCTCGGGCGTCATGGCCCAGTCGGTCACCTCGCCCACGCGTCCCCGGATGAAATGCACGCCCTCGTCCAGCAGCTTGTTGTAGAACTCCTCGTAGCCTTTGCCCGGCGCCCGGATGTCAATGTAGAAGTTGTAGACCTCGGCGTCCGTGTGCTCCTTGAGCAAATGCGCCAGCTTCATCGAGTACATGCAGCACACCCGCGAGCACCAGACGTTGGTCTTCTTGTCGCGCGAGCCGACGCAATGGATGATGCCGACGCTCTTCGGATGCTTGGGGGAGCCATCGGGATTCTTGCCCTCCCGCAGGATCACCTCACCGCCGGTCGGCCCGGACGCGTTGACCAGCCGCTCGATCTCGAGCGCCGTGTACACGTTCTTGTAGATGCCGTATCCGTAGGCCGGAATGCGCTTGGAATCGAAGGTCTTGAAGCCCGTGGTCACGAGGATCGTGCCGACCTCGATTTCCTTGATCTCCTCTTTCTGCGTGAAATCGATCGCATTCTTGTCGCCGCACGCCTCGACGCACGTCTTTTTGCACTTGTCCGAGACGATCGGCGTGCCGTCCGGACCCTTGGTCCGCTTGAAGTTCAGGCAGACGTTGGGATCGATCACGACGATCTGGGGCGTCGCCTGCGGGAAAGGAATGTAGACCGGCTTGCGCTTGCCCAGGCCCTCGTTGAACTCGTCCTCGAACTTCGGCTCCTTGAAAACGCACTGCGCGATGCAATCCATGCACCCGATGCACCGCTCCTCGCTGATGTAACGGGGCTTGCGCCTCACTCGCACCTTGTAGTTGCCCACGTAGCCGTCCACCTGCGCCACCTCCGAGTAGCTCCACAGGGTGATGTTCGGATGCGCCCCCACCTCGGACATCTTCGGCGTCAGAATGCACGCGGCGCAATCGAGCGTCGGGAACGTCTTGTCGAACTGGGCCATGTGCCCGCCGATCGACGGCTCCCGTTCCACCAGGTAGACCTTCTTGCCCGCATTGGCCAGCGTCATCGCCGCCTGGATGCCCGCGATCCCGCCGCCGACCACCAAGGCATCGGGGTTGATCTTGACCGTCTTGGGCTCGAGCGCCTTGTGGAATGCCACCCGGTCGATCGCCGCATGGGCCAGGGCCTTGGCCTTCGCCGTCGCTTCCCCACGATCGGTGTGCACCCAGGAATCGTGTTCCCGGATGTTCACCATGTGAAAATAGTACGGGTTCAGGCCGCCGGCCGCCGTCGCGCTCCGGAAGGTGTGCTCGTGAAGCAGGGGCGAGCAGGAAGCCACCACCACGCGGTTCAGTTTGTACTCCCGGATGTCCTTCTGGATCAGTTCCTGGCCCGGATCGGAGCACATGTACTTGTAGTCGCGCGAAAGCACCACGTTGGGCAGACCCTTGACGTACTTGGCGACATCGGCGCAATCCACCATCGCGGCAATGTTGTGCCCGCAATGGCAAACGTAGAAACCGATCCTGGTGTTTTCCTTCGTGCTTTGCATGTCGGTCTTCTTTCGGTTCGAGAAATCGTTTCGGGCGGCTCAGGTCGCCGCCGCCGCGGTCCGCGCGGCACAACAGGCCGGCGCCGACGCCAGCGGTTTCATCGGCACTAAACCGCGTTGGAGCCCCATCTGCTTGGCCGTCATGCCAAAGGCCAAACCCATGAGCTGGCTGAAGTACACGGTGGGAATCCGGGCGGATTCCCATTTCGCGGCGATCTTGCCGTGGAACGAGTCCAGATTGAACAGGCAAAGGGGACACACCGTGGCGATCACATTCGCGCCGCGCTTGATGGCTTCCTTCAAAATGATGTAGGAGAGCCGCAGCCCCGCCTCGGGCAGGGTGCCGGTCAGGCTCCCGCCGCAGCACTTGGTCTTGAGCGGGAACTGGACCACCGTCGCGCCCAGCGCTTCGAGAATGCGGTCCATCGAGGTCGGATTGAACTGGTCGTCGAACGTCGCATACGGACGAACGATCTGGCACCCATAATAAGGCGCCACTTTCAGGCCCTTGAGCGGGTGCGTCACCTTCTGCTTGATCGCATCCATCCCCACGTCGCTGATCAGCACGTCCAGCGGATGCCGCACCGGGATGTCGGTCGAGTACTTGAGATTCACGGACGCCATCGCGCGATCGACCGTGGACTTGATGTGCGGGTAGTCGTGGATGAGGTGCTGGGTCTTGTTGAGCACCAGGTAACACGCGCTGCACGGCGCCATCACCTGCTGCAGGCCGGCCTTTTCCGCAATCGCCAGATTCCGGGAAGCCGCCACGCACGCCTTGCCTTCGTCGACCGCCATGTAGGCCGTCGCCCCGCAGCAGTTCCAATCCGGCAACTCTTCGAGTTCGATGCCGAGGTGCCGCATCACGGGCAGGAGCGACTCCTCGTAGGCCCGTCCTTGTCCCTTGAGCGAGCAGCCAGGATAATACGAGTACTTCATGCGTCGGCCTTTCACTTTCCTTCGTCCACCGTCTCGAGCATCCGCGCCAGGTCAGCCCGGCCCCGGATCTTCTCCTGGATCATCGAGAACCGCCCTGTCTTGATCATGCCCAGGCCCAGGGGAGCCATCCCCAAGGCGGCGAAGGGGTTGGTCTTCATGTACATCTTGGTGGCCAGCAGGATCTCGTTTACCCGCCCGTAGTCGTGCACCATCTTCGTAAACTCCTGCGCCAACACTGGAGTCGGCAAGCCGCGCGGATAGACCTTCTCCTTGATAGCCCGCTGTTTGAGCTCGTACATGATGTCCGTGATCTTAATCTGCCGCGGACACTCGACGGTGCAGGCGTAACACGAGGCGCACAGCCAGATGGTCTTGCTCCCGAGAACCTCGTTCTTGAAGTCGAACCGCGTCATCTCCATCACCTGCCGCGGCGTGAAATCCATGTATATGCTCAGAGGGCAAACCCCCGAACAGGTGCCGCACTGGATGCAGTCCTTCAACTCCTCGCACCCAGGCACGCTCATGACTTCCTCGCCGAAGCCCTTCACCCGGTCCGCCTCGTACTTGATTGTGCGCGTCATCTCCATAAAAAACCCGCCTTCCCATCAGCCAATCTGACCCGTCTTCCCCGAGCCGCCAGGACGCCTCTGTTCGCCCTCGACGCCTGCATCGCCGCCATCTTGATAAGATGCATCCATTCCTCTAGCCCCCCCACAGTCCGGGTGCTAACCGGGATTTGTTTAAAAAGCATCTTTTTTTGGTTTGCCCGGCCGCCAACCACTCGAGAAGAGCCCGCTCCCCACCCCGCAAACCGCGGAACGGTGCGTCTGGTTGTTGTGGGGGATCTGTCGCCCGGTGAGGGCACCGGGCCTGCACCGGATGGAGACTCCCGCTGTAGGCCGCGTGCCCCCACGCGGCGCAAGGATAGACATCGGTGCAGGCGCCGGGTCAGGGGACCCGGCCAAGCTGAGGATGCCCATTCTGCAGGCCGCGTGGCCTGCCTGGGCCGCAAAGCGCAGCGGCGCGGCAGGCAGGCCCCCACGCGGCGCAGACCCGATTTCCACCGACAGCATCCAGATACGCTGACCGCCGCGGAAAACTCCTGGCGTTTTGAGTTGACGGCCCGGCCCGCCTGCACGCACATTGCACTTGTGCCACTGGGGCACCGACTGACTCGAACCATGAACGCCATGACTCTCCACCAAAGAATTCTCGCTGTGACTTCGACTCTCACAGCAACCGCAGCGCTGATGGTTTGCACCCCGCTGGCCCAGGCGGCCACCGTCGCCCACTGGCGATTCGAGGAAGGCCCGGCCGACGCGCAAATGACCCATGTCTCCGGCGCCAACGGGGTTTGGTCCTCCGATGTCGCCGATTCCTCCGGCAACGGGAATGCTTTGTCGGTCTGGACCGGGGAGGCTTGGGCGGGTTACGCCTACAAGGCCGACGTCGCCGCCCCCATCGTCCCGCCTGCAGGCCTCGAGAACAATTTCAGTGTCAAGAATACCGGCGGCTCCCCGGGGATGTGGAACAACACCCTCCAGGGCTGGACCCCCTCGGCATTCACAATCGAGGCGACGTTCAAGCCTGAAGCCGGTGGTTGGCGGACAATCGTCGGCCGCGACAGCCTCGGGGCCGGCACACAGCCGGGTGCCGATGCGCTCGCATCCGCCCTTTACTTCCAGGCTCAACCCGACAACAACGTCGCCATCACCTTCCAGGACGTGATGGGCTTTCAGTATACCGCCGTGTCCGCCCCGAATGCGGTGCAGGGATTCGATTGGCCCACGGATCCGGATGGCTTGACGGGCAAATGGTACAGCCTGGCGGGCGTCAGCGACGGCGAAACTCTCTCTCTCTACCTCAATGATATCGCGACCGGCACGGGCTATCACCTGGTCGCTCAGACCGATTTGACCGCCCAGGGCAGCGCAAATACGGCCCTGACGGCGGGTCTGGGCAGCGGCAGCGACTGGACCGCGGGCGATTTCACGGTGGGACGTGGCATGTACAACGGCGGCCACGGCGACCGCGCTTACGGGTATATCGACGAAGTGCGCCTCTCGACCGGCGCGTTGACCCCTGACCAGTTCCTGTTCGCGATCCCCGAACCGAGCACCTTCGCCCTCGTGCTCCTGGGAGGCCTGACCCTCTTCTTCCGCCGCCGCATCGCGCGCTGAACCGAGACGAGGATCATGCGGGCCGGAGCGGCGCCTGTTTTGCGACCACCAACCCCTGCTTGCGGCGCAGCAACTCGAACCGCTGCGCATCGCTGAGCGCGCTGTCCGCGATCTGCCGGTTCACCTGCACGATCTCCCGGTCCAGGGCCGTGTCCCGCAACCGCCTCAACACGTCGTGCAAAAGCCTCTCGGGATCCGCCATTCCAAGGTTTTCGGACACCGCCTCGGTGATGAGCTGCCGACTCCGCGCATCCTCGAATTGCCCCAGGAAGACAGCAACTCCGCGCCACGTCCCACCCGCTTCCGCCTCGAGCCGGCGCTGGATCAGGCCGCGCACCGCGGGATGCTGCAACCAATTCAAGTCCAGGCGATCGGCCACCAGCGGGACCAACGCGTCGTTGCCCATAAGCAGCCGGAGCAGCCACGATTCTTGGGGGGCCGGACGAGCCGCCGCCGGCCCGGACGATGCCGATGCGTCGGTTGTCTCCCGTCGCGCGGGCAAAGGTCTGGGGCCCTTTCGGAATTCGGCCCGGACCGCCTCGATGCTGACGCCAAGGCGCTGCGCCGTCTTTTGGGCATAGGTGTCGACGAGCACCGCGTTGCCGGTCTTGTGGAGGTTCTCAGCCATGCCGCGCACGATCGCCATGCGGCCGCGGTCCGTGGCCGCATCATTGGCTGCCACCAGACGATCGAGCAGGTAATCGAAAAAACCCTGGGCGCTCTCGATCAGGTTCCGGAATGCCTCGGCCCCCCGGTCTCTGATGAAGCTGTCCGGATCGTGAGGGGCGGGGATGGTGGCGACACGGATGGCCAGGCCTGACTGAAGCAAATCGTCCAAAGCCCGCAGCGCCGCCTTCTGCCCAGCAACGTCCGAATCAAAGCACAGCACGGCTTCGTCGACGTACCGCTTCAGAACGTGGCAGTGGTCGCCGGTCAAGGCCGTCCCCTGAGGCGCCACGACGTTCTGCACCCCGGCCATATAGCAAGCCATCAGATCCAACTGCCCCTCGCAGACGATGACCCGCCCGGCGTCCAGAATCGCCCGCTTTGATTTGTCGAGCCCAAAGAGCACCCGTCCCTTGGTGAAGATCGGCGTCTCGGGGGAGTTGACGTACTTCGCCGTCTTCTCATCCCCGCTCAAGATGCGTCCGCTAAACGCAATCACCCGCCCCTGCTCGTCGCAAATCGGGAACATCAACCGCCCGCGGAACCGGTCGTAATGCCGTCCGAACGTCCCTCCTTCGCCCGGTTTGCGGGTGATCAGGCCCGCCTCCTCGACGATCGCCGGATCGTAACCCTTGCTCTTCGCCCAGTTGACGGTGTCATCCCAAGCGTCCGGAGCGTACCCGAGCCGGAAGAGGCGGACAGCCTCGGCCGTTACACCACGTCCAATCAGGTAATCCCGCGCGACCTGGCCGGCGGCGTCGTTGTTCAGAACGGCCTGCCACCGCTGGGTGATCTGCTCGTGCATCTCCAGCAGGGTGTCCTTGCGAAAGCGCCTCTGGCGCTCGCCGGGCTCCTGCTCGAACTCGATCGGTATCCGCGCCCGCTCCGCCAGCCGGCGAACAGCCTCGACAAAGCTCAAACTCTCGTATTCGCGCACAAACGCGAACACGTCCCCCCCCTTCTGGCAGCCGAAACAATGGAAGATCTGCCGCTGCGGGTTGACGTGAAAACTCGGCGTCTTCTCCCGGTGAAACGGACACAGCGCCACGAAATTCGCCCCCGCCCGCTTCAACGGCAGATACCCGCCGATCACATCGACGATGTCGCTGGCGGCGCGAATCTGCTCGATCAACTGCGGCGAGATCAGACCAGTCATGGACCTCTCAAGCCGAGCGGCCACGCCGCCGCCCCTTGTGCGCGCATCTGCCCCGAGCCTCGAACTCGACACACGCCCCGGTCAGGTGAAGCTTCTGACCAGTGACCACAAACCCAAGTTTCCGGCCGATGTCCTCGGCCAGCCGGGCGATTTCCTCGCTCTCGAACTCGATGATCCGATCGCAGTTCTCGCAGATGAGATGGTTGTGGTTCGGATGATCCGCGTAGTTGGGATCGAACACCGTGCAATTCTTCCCGAAATCCAACGCCCGCACCAGCCCGCTTTCGGTCAACAAGGGCAGCATCCGATACACCGTGGCCCGGGACACCGACCGATCCAACGCTTGCGCCCAAACAAGCAACTCATCGGCTGTAAAGTGCTGATGCGTCCCGA
>CAYPUR010000008.1:34491-41775 GCA_964413865.1 uncultured Verrucomicrobiota bacterium | reverse complement strand
GCCGGGTCCCCCGACCCGGCGCCCTGAGCGCTCTCAAAACGAGAACCGCTGGCATTTCGTAGTTTCGACGAACCGGCCTTCCGGCTAGATTCACGCCATGGGCAAGACAATCCTGCGTTGGCGGGCTAATTTCTTCACCGGTCTGCTGGTGGTGATGCCCGTTGTGGTGTCACTGGCCATTGTCCTCTGGCTGTTCAGCACTGTGTCCGGGGTGACAAACTCGTTGCTCTTCTTTTTGCCCAAGACACTGACGCACGGGGGGGAGGGACAGGGACAGATGAACTGGTACTGGAGTGTCCTCGCCCTCCTCATGGGGGTCCTTTTGGTGGCGTTTGTGGGCCGGGCCACCCGGAATTACGTCGGACGGCAACTCATTCGAGGTGTCGACCGTCTGATGTCGAGCGTCCCGCTGCTCAACAAGATCTATGGCACGCTCAAACAGGTCAACGAGGCCTTCACCTCGACCCAGAAATCCTCGTTCAAGCAGGTCGTGCTCATCGAGTACCCGCGCAAGGGCATCCATTCGATCGGCTTTCTTACCAACGACGACATTCCCGAAGCCTCCGCCCGGCTGGGCCGGAGCATGGTGGGCGTGTTTGTTCCCACGACGCCCAATCCCACAAGCGGATTCCTCGTGGTAGTGCCTCACGACCAGATCACCCGGCTGGATATGACCGTGGCCGACGCGTTCAAGTACGTCTTCAGCCTCGGATCCGTCGCGCCGGAATTGCGAGCGCCGCCGGTTGTGGAGAGCCGCCAGATCGCAGAATGACCATCGAGCGCGCCACGGGCCTCGTCCTTCGCACCCGGCTCCTGACCGAGACAAGCCTGATCGTGCACTGGATCACCCCGGATTGCGGGCGCCTGGCCACGGTCGCCAAGGGCGCACGCAGACCCAAATCGCCGTTCCGCGGCAAATTGGACATCTTTTATATCGCTGAGTTCTCGTTTCAGCGCAGCCGCCGCTCCGATCTGCATACGCTTCGCGAGGTGGGCCTGCGCCAAACTCATCCCCATCTCCGCGAAGACTACGCCCGGCTCCGGCAAGCGGCTTACGGCGCCCTGCTCGTCGAGCAGATGACCGAGGCTGAAACGCCCTTGCCGGCCATTTACGATCTGCTGATCCGGCTGGTGGACTGCCTCGACTCGCACGGCGCCCGGCCCCAGTGCGTGCTGGCCTTCGAACTCAAGCTCCTCGCCGAGGGCGGACAGGCCCCCGACTGGGACGCCGCCCGACTTGCCTCCGCCGCCCGCGATCTGGCTCGGCAGCTTGTGGCGATCGACCTGCGCGAGGCCTCGCAGCTCGACCCGCCGTCGACAGCGCTGGCTGAACTGCGGACGTTCCTGGAGCGATTCCTTGTTTACCATTTGGATCGCGTCCCGCGGGGGCGCAATGAGGCGATCGACGCGCGTTCGCCTACTGAAAGCCGAGCAAACGTCCGCCCTGGCAGGTGAGGAAGGCCGCAATCCACGCCAACGCCCCCAGATAGGCCCACTGGAACAAGGGCCACTTCCAGCCGTTGGTCTCGCGCCGAACGATCACGACGGTGCTGGCGCACTGCAGTGCAAAGACATAGAAAACCATCAGCGAGATCCCCATCAGCAGCGTGTACTGGGGCCGACCGTCAGGGCGAACCTGGCGGCGCAGTGTCACGGCCAGGCTTTCGCCCTTGGCATCCTCGGCGCGGCCCACGTTGTACACAACCGACATGGTGCTCACGAAGACCTCGCGCGCCGCAAACGAGGTGATGATCCCAACGCCGATCTTCCAATCGTAGCTCAGCGTGCGACTGATCGGTTCGCTCCATCGGCCCATGTGTCCGGCAAAACTGTGGCGCAGCCGCGCGCCGGCTTGCTCCTCGCCCAGCCGCCCGATCTGTTCGCGAAGAGCGCTGTGCTGCGTTTCCGAACCGCTCTCGGCCAGACGGGCTTCGAGTGCGCGGCGCGCCTCCTCGTATGGCCTTTCGACGTGGGCGCTGCGCGGGTAACTGGCAAGGAACCAGAGCAGAATGTTGATTCCCAAAATGACCGTTCCCGCCTGTCGCAGAAACAGTGCGGCGCGGTCCCACATGTGGCGCAGGACTGCCCTCAGCATGGGACGCCTGTAGGGAGGCAGCTCCATGACGAGCATCGGCGTGCGGCCCTTCAGCAGAGTTCGCTTGAACACCCAGGCCGCGCCCAGCGCTGCCACGGTCCCGAGCGCATACAAGCTCAGGAGGGTCAGCCCCGGCAACTTGATGAAGCCCAGCACCCGCGTGTCGGGAATGCAGGCGGCAATCAGCACCGTGTAGACCGGCAACCGCGCCGAGCAACTCATCAGCGGGGCGATCAGGATCGTCACCAGCCGGTCCCGCGCATTCTCGATCGTCCGCGTGGCCATGATGCCCGGGATGGCACAGGCGAAGGAACTCAGAAGCGGGATGAAGCTCTTGCCATGCAGGCCCACCTTGTTCATGAGCCTGTCCATGATGAAGGCCGCCCGGGCCATGTAGCCCGTGTCCTCGAACAGGCCGATAAACAGGAACAACAGGCAAATCTGTGGCAGAAAGACCACCACCGCTCCCACCCCGGCGATCACCCCGTCCACCACAAGGCTGCGGAAGTCGCCGGGGGGAAGGATACGGACCACCCCGCCGCCCAGCCAGCTTACTCCGGCCTCGATCGCGTCCATGGGCAGCTTCGCGAACGCAAAAATGCTCTGGAACATCAGGCCCATCAACACCACGAAAACAAGAAGGCCCCAAACCCTGTGCGTCAGCACCCGGTCCAGACGATCGCTCGGCGTCTCCTGCGCCACAACGGATTCGGTGACCGCGGCATCGTAAATCGCAGACACACGGGCGAACCGCGATTCGATCGGCAGCGTGCGCCAATCGAGTCCCGCCGCCTGAATTCGCCCCCGCGCCGCAATCACGAGATCACGCACAGCGGGCCCGTAAAGGGCGGGGACGGACACCAGGCTCTTTTCGTCCGAGAGAATCAGACGCGCGGCCGGGAGCGCGGATTGGGGGCGGTTGGCGAAGGCCTTCTCGGACAGGAGTCGAGCCAGGGCCGCCGCCTCTTGCTCGAAAGGACCCGGCAGGTTCGCGAAAAGGGGGACTGGTCCCGCAGCGACCTCGCCTCGTTGCAAGGAGAGAATCCGTGATCGCAGGGCGGCCACCCCCTTTCGCGCGCTGGCGACCGTTGGAAAGACCGGCACACCAAGCTGCTTCTGGAGCTCCGCCGCGTCGACCCAATGCCCGTTGTCCCGGGCCACATCCATCATGTTCAACGCCACCAGCGTCGGATAGCCCAACTCGATGACCTGGGTCGCATAGTAGAGATTCCGCTCGAGGTTCGAAGCGTCCAGCGCAACCACAATCAGGTCCGGCGGCGGCACGTCCTGCACCCGGTGAAACAGAACGTCCCCCGCAATCTGCTCGTCCAGCGATTGTGGACAGAGGCTGTAGGCCCCCGGCAGATCGAGAATATTGATCGGCGCCGCGGCGTCGGTGCCCTCCATGCGCCCCTCCTTCCGCTCCACAGTGACCCCGGCGTAGTTGCCCACCTTCGCCCGCAATCCCGTCAGGGCATTGAACAGCGTCGTCTTTCCGCAGTTCGGATTGCCCGTAAGAACCACCAGGAACGGGGCGCCGCGTTTGGCCGAAGCCCCGGTGGGGGCTGATCTCAAATGACGTATGATGCGGCGCACGACTTCGGAGGCGAACATGGGGGGCGAGGCGGCCTCACCCGGACTTCGGGCACAGATGCATGCTGCCCCGCCGGCAGGCCGGTTGTGGGCAGGAGGATCCTCGCCCGGCGCTTCAGGCCGCTCTCCGCTCCGGTGGAAGCGGTTCGACCCAGATGCTGTCGGCCAGCCCGGCGCTGAGCCCGAAGCGGACGTTGCAGACCTGACACACCACGCTGCGATTTCGCAAGAGAAGGCGGATCTGCTGTTCCTCGCAGAAGCCCATCTCCCGCAGCCGCTGACACTGCGCCGGCTCACCAAGCAATCGCTTGATGCGGACGCATGTTCCCGCCCGCACCTTGCTGAGCGGACACGTGATCCGGCTCGGGCAGGGAGGGACGGCTGCGGCATTTGTGCTCACGCGCGGCACCGTAGCGGAATTGAGACTTGGTTGCAAGAGGCTTCTCCGCCCAGCGCTTGAGCCAAGTCAATTCCCGCACCCAAATCCGCCGCCGCCCACGCCGCCGCACCCCCATCACCCGCCAACCCATCTTTGGGCTCGACCGCTCGTCTTTGATGGCCATTCTGTCGGGGCGTATGAATCTCTGGATATGCCCGGCTTGGGGGCCTCTGTGTCGCATTGGCCCTCGAAGATCTCTCCTCCTCCCCGTCCTGGTCGCAGCCTTCGCCGCGGTCACCGCTTTTCCGGAAACACACCCCCCCATCGGAGCCAAATGGATTTGGTCGCAGGGCGGGGACGTCCACGCCTATAACCAGACCGTTGTCGCGCGCAAACTGGTCGACCTGCCCCCGTTGCGCCAGGCCACCCTGCGCATCACAGCCGACAGTTATTACCGGGTGTCGATCAACGGCGTCTGGGTGAACGACGGCCCCGCGCGAGCCTGGCCTGAACACTACCAGTACGACGTTCTGGACGCGACGCCGTTCCTGACTGAGGGGTCGAACGAAATCCGCGTCATCGCCAGACACTACGGAGTCGGCGACTTTCACCGCATCCCCCAGCAGGCCGGCCTTCTGGCTCAACTCGACATGGTCGACCGCGACGGCGCCGAATCGACCGTCATCACGGATGGATCGTGGGAAATCGCCCCGGCGTCAGCGTGGATTTCGTCGACACCCAAGGTGAGCATCCAGATGGCCCCGATGGAAATCTACGATGCGCGGCTGGAAGACGACCTCGAGTTCGCCAAGGCCGCGGTGTTGTTCGACGCCGACCGGGGGCCGTGGGAGAACCTTGCGCCGCGCGAAACCAGGTTGTTGACGAAACAGCCCTTTGCGTTGAAGGCGTTCCTCGACGCCAGAATCGTCAAGGCGGATGGCTGGAACTACCTCATGCCCGCCGCGCGCCTCGTGAACCCCGGCGTCATCGAGGCCAACCACACCGTCAGCCAGGCCTGCGGCATGGCCACTCTCATCGAGGCCCAGGAGAGCGTGACCCTCCAGATCGAGAGCGAAGGCATGGCCGTCGCCGTGGATGGACGGCGCAACGACACGAATGGATTCTCGCTTGCGCCCGGACGCCACCTGGTCCTGGCCTTTGTGCGCGAGGTCTGCGACCACGAAAAACACAAAGGCCTGCGCTTCATGAATCCCGGCGGTTTCAGCCTCGAGAGCCCCATCCAGTCCGGGTCTTCGAATCCGTGGGTCTTTCTGCGGTTTCCCGAGTTTGCCTTCGCCACCAACGACCTGAACTGGATCGGGTTCCGACACGAGGACGCCCGGGTCTCGGGAATCATCGATCGCTACCGGAAAGAAACGGAGCAACTGCTTGGCGAAGTCCGGGATCCGGAGTCCTTTCGCAACCGGCTTGGCCGCCGCGCGGAGTCGATGCAACCAGACGCCATGTTTGTCCAGGATCCGACCTGGCAGTTCCAGCGGCGCCAGGTCGTGGGGGATGCGCGCCCCCTGGTCGCCGAACCTGCCGGGCTCATGTACGACCAGGCTGAAGTCACGGTCGTGCAGCCCAGCGCGGACGGTGACGTCGAGTTGCTCTACGACCTGGGTGAGCAGAGTTGCGGCTACTACTGCTTCGACCTGTGGGCCGAGGCCGGCGTCGTGGTGGATATCTTCGGGGTCGAGTACATTGCGCCCGACGGACGCATTCAGCACTCCTGGGGCAACCGCAACGGCTTGCGCTACATCACCAAGACCGGCGTCAACCGCTTCACCTCAGTGAAGCGGCGCTCGGGCCGTTACCTCTTCGTCACCCTGCGCAACCAGAAGGCCCCGGTGACATTCCGGAACCTCTCGCTCATCGAATCCACCTATCCGGTCCATTATGGCGGCACGTTCGCGTGCAGCGACTCGCGCCTGAACGAGATCTGGACCATCTCGACCCGCACCCTGAAGCTGTGCATGGAAGACACCTTCACCGACTGCCCGCTCTACGAACAGACCCATTGGGTCGGCGACGCCCGCAACGAGTCCCTGTTCGCTTACGGTGTCTTCGGCGCAACCGACCTCGCGCGCCGCTGCATCCACATCACGGCCCAATCTCTCGATCGTTACCCGATCGCCGGCTGCCAGACCCCCTCGGGCTGGGATGTGCTGCTCCCCGCATGGAGCTTCCTCTGGGGCCTGTCAACCTGGGACTATTATTGGCACACGGGCGACCTCGACTTCCTGCGCGGCATCTACCCGGCTGTGATCCGCAACCTCAAAGGGGCGGAGACTTTCCTGAACGATCGCAACCTGTTCAGCGCGCCCTTTTGGAACTTCTTCGACTGGGTCAACATCGATCAAAGCCCAAAGACCGTCCTCCACAACAGCATGTTCCTCGTCGGCGCCATCGATGCCGCGCTCAAGGAAGCCGAGATCCTCGAGGACAGTTCGCACGTCCCGTGGCTCAAGGCGTTCCGCGCCCGGCTCGTCCAGGGCATCAACGCGCTCTGGGATCCCGCCCGGAACGCATACCCCGACAGCATCCGCGACGACGGGTCGATCAGTCCAAGCACCTGCCAGCACACGAGTTTCCTATCGCTCCTCTACGACATCATCGACCCCTCCAACGCCCCCGCCGCCCTGCGCAATCTCACCGCGCCGCCGGAGACGATGGTGCGGCCCGGGTCGCCCTTCGCCGTCCTGTACCTGTACGAAGCCTTCGAGAAGCTCGGCCTCAATGACGAGATCATCAAAGACATCTACAAGAACTACCTGCCCATGATCGAGGCGGGCGCCACGACGGTCTGGGAGAGCTTCCCGAGCGGCACAACCGGCGGACGCGACTGGCCCACGCGAAGTCACTGCCATGCGTGGTCCTCAGCCCCGACCCGGTTCCTCAACCGCATCCTTCTCGGAGTCAGGGAAACATCCGCCGGTGGACGCAGCCTCCGGGTCAGCCCGCGCTTGAACGGGCTGACATGGGCCAAGGGAAGCGTCGTCACCCAGCAGGGCCTGGTCACGGTATCGTGGAAACGAACAGGCGACACCCTCGATCTCAACTACTCCGCGCCGACCGGCGTTGCCGTCGAGTTCGAGACCAACGAAACTCTCGCCGGCCTCACCCTCATGGTGAACGGGAAGAAGATCTAATCCGCATCGTTGGCCGGGTCCCCTGCCCCGGCGTCTGTGCTGGCCCGGATGTCATGACGCGCGCC
>CAYPUR010000008.1:0-34481 GCA_964413865.1 uncultured Verrucomicrobiota bacterium | reverse complement strand
GGGCACGCGGCCTCCACCGTCCGTGTCTGTCCCTTGTACACATCACGCGAGGTCGCGACCACCATGTGCGCCGACGGGGGGTGAAGCATGCGGGTTAGCGCGAGTCGACTCGCCCGTCGTGTCCGCCGGCTCGATCCGGCAGTCCCTTTGCGGTGGAGGATCCTCGATGCTGTGCTGATGCAGGTCGTCGTGATCAATGATGGACTCGAGATGCGTCGTCACGTGGGCGCGGGGTTCGATCGTCTGTTCGATGACCCGCTCAATGGCTGTCGCCTGCCGGTGCGCCTCGACAAGCGAAGTCTCCGCCGGGAAAATCAGGTGCACTTCGACCGAATGCGCGTTCCCGATGTTCCGATGGCGGAGTTGGTGATAGATCAGACCGCGCTGGGCCGTCTCGCGATCGAGAATGGCTTCGAGCTGCTTCTGCACCGCGGGATCGGCCTGATCCATCAACCCCCCGAACGCGGAGCCGATGAGGCCGCCGCCAGCCCTGAGAATGTTGATCGCCATGAGGATGCCACAGATCGGATCCCACGGCTGCCAGCCGGTGAGCATGGTCAACGTCAATCCCACCAGCACCGCGGCGCTGGTCCAGCAGTCGGTCAGCACATGCTTGCCGTTGGCTTCGAGTATCAACGAGTTCTTCCGGCGCCCGATCCAAACCAGATAGGCTCCGAGCAGACCGTTGATCACGGCCGCCGCCGCGGTCAGGAGCGTCCCCAGGCCCAGCCGCTCGAGCGGCTGTCCGAGAATCCATTTGTGGATGGATTCGTAGAGGATGTAGATCGCGGCCAGCGCGATCATTCCCCCCTCGAAGCCGGCGGAAAAAAAGGAGATCTTGGAATGGCCGTAGAGGTGCGAATCGTCAGCCGGTTTGAACGACAGCCGCAGGCTCACAAAAGCGAATGCCACCGCCGCCACATGCACCACCGACTCCGCCGCGTCGCTCAGAATCCCCGCCGAACCGGTCAGAAGATAGGCGCTGACCTTGATGACAAACATCAACACCCCGACCACGAGCGACAGGGTCATGGCCATCTGAAGCCCTTTGCGGTCGTGCGCCGAAACGATAGGGTGGTCCACGGGCACGAAGCATACCGGTTTCCCCCCGTTTTGGAAGCCTGAAAAGCGCTTTACAAAGCCCGGCTGACGGATAACCTGACGCCCAACAAACGATCTTTATGCGTAACAAGATTTTCCCCATGGTTGCGGCGCTCACGGTGCTCTTTGCGGCGGGCTGCGCCGGACCGGAAAAGAAGCTCGGGCGCGGCATCAACAACATCACGGAATTCGCCCGCCTGGGTGAAATCAGCCGTTCGGTTGAGCAGACCTTCCTTTGGGATGGCCCCCAAAGCGCCTACACGACCGGTGTCATTCGAGGTATCAATCGGAGCCTCGTCCGAACCGGAGTCGGCCTGTACGAGGTGGTGACGTTCCCCATCCCCAGCTACGACGCCGTCCTCCGCCCGGGCGGTCCGATCCTGCACGACGCGTCGGTCGACCCGCCGCACGCCGCAAGCTACACGCCACACATGATCTCCTCGACGACGTTCGAGCCCGATTCCGCCCTGGGCTTCAGCGGCGGCGATATCGCGCCCTTTGTCCCGGGCAGCCGGTTCCGCATTTTCGACTATTAGTTCCAGCTTTCCCCCGGGGCGCCAACGCACCTGTTGGCGCCCTTTTTGTTATGCCCGTCGAGCGCCTCTCGCCCTGCAAGGTTAACCTCCTCCTCAACGTTCTGGGGCCGCGTCCCGACGGTTACCACAACCTCGAGACCGTCATGCACCCGCTCGCACTCTCCGATCGGATCGAGTGCGAGCGGACCGGCACGGGCGTCGTGCTCGCCTGCACCCGCCCCGACTTGCCGGTCGACAGCTCGAACCTCGTCGTCCGAGCGGCGAACGCGTTTCGTGCCGAGGCCGGCCTGACGGATGGCATTCGCATGCATCTCGATAAACAGGTCCCCATGGCGGCCGGCCTGGGAGGTGGAAGCGGCAACGCCGCCGCCGCTTTGCTGGCGCTCAACGAGTTGTTCGATTTCCCGCTGGACGCACAACAGTTGGCGCGCCTGGCTGCGCAACTGGGCTCCGACGTCCCCTTCTTCCTCCAGTCCAAACCAGCCCTCGCCACTGGCCGTGGCGAGATCATTCAACCGCTCGATTGGTTCCCGGCCCTGCATGGCGCGTGGATCCTGCTGGTCCATCCGGGCTTCGGCATCTCGACCGCTTGGGCCTACCAGAGCCTCAAACGATTCCCCGAGGCCCTTCACGGCCAGCCCGGACACGCCCAACGGCTCGTTGAGAGCCTGCAGTCGAGAAGCCTCGACGAGGCGTCCGCCGACTTCTCCAACAGCTTCGAGGGGCCGGCATTCGAAAAGCACCCGATCCTGGCCTTGTACAAGGAGTTCCTTCGTGCGGTCGGGGCGAACGCTGTCCTGATGTCGGGCAGCGGTTCCGCCGTGTTCGCTCTGGCCACGAACCAGGATGCGGCGAGGGCCTTGCGCGATCGCTTTCTCGGACGCTTCGGGACAAGCCCGTGGACTGAGGTGTTGCCTGTTGGGCCTTCGTGCTTGTGAGGGCTCAGATCCTGTTGTCCCGGAGTTCCAGAGCGATCTCCCGCGCCCCGCGCACCCGCCCACTCTTGGCCCCCACTTTTGGCTTTGCGCACTCGTCAGATCGCCGGTAGCTTTACTGCGGTTTGTCCGATGGTGTAAAGGTAGCACAGAGGTCTTTGGAGCCTTTAGTCCAGGTTCGAATCCTGGTCGGACAGCCACAAACGCATGCGCAGACCCTCAGGCACGCCTGACCGCACAAGGTCTTTTTATCTTTCACATCCTCTGGTCTTTGGGTTCTTTGCGTTCTTTGCGGCTAAAGCCCCTCCCCCCTCCACAGCGGCCTGATTGCAGAGCGACACGTTTCAAAAAGCCCGTTTCACCTTGCCTGGCCTCTCCGGACCGGGCAGACTCGGGCCACACCGAAAACGCCAACTCCCATCATCCATGTCCCTGACACGCCGTCAGTTCCTTTGTCGTTCGTCTGCCGCAGCCGCAACGCTGGCCTTGCCGATGGCCGCCGGCTCGCGCGTCCTGGGAGCCAACGAGGAAATCCGCATCGCCCTGGTTGGCTGCGGCATTCGCGGCGGGACCCACGTCGCGGAGTTTGGCAGGCAGCCGGGCGTGCGCATCGTCGCAGTCTGTGACCCGGACCGCGAACGCGTGGCGTCCTTCGCCAAACGGGTCGAATCGAGTCACGGCAATCGTCCGGTCGAGGTCGACGACGTGCGCCGGTTGATGGAGCGGAAGGATTTCGATGTGGTGGCCGTGGCCACGATGCAGTACTGGCACGCGCTGCCAACGATCTGGGCCTGCGAAACGGGCCGGCACGTATACGTCGAAAAGCCGCTGGCCCATTTCATCTGGGAGGGCCGGCAGATGGTCAACGCGGCCCGCAGGCACAACCGGCTGGTCCAGGTCGGCACGCAAGGCCGCTCGCGGGGCACGGACCAGCAATTGGTGCAGTACCTCAAATCAGGCCAGTTGGGTAAAATCCAATACATCGTCTGTTTCGCCAACAAGGCGCGGACCGCGATCGGCAGACGCAGCGAGCCGCTGCCGATTCCCGAGACGCTCGACTACGACCTGTGGTGCGGCCCGGCCCGCAAGGAGCCGATCTACCGCGACCGGATTCAATACGACTGCAGTTTCACCTGGAACATGGGCGACGGCGAATCGTGCAACCAGGGGGTCCATGAGATCGATGTTGCCCGCTGGGTGCTGGGGGAAACAAACTTGCCGCGGCGCGTCATGAGCGTCGGCGGCCGCTTCGTCTTCGACGACGCGGGCGACGTGCCGAACACGCAGATCATGTGCTACGATTACCCGTCGGCCCCGATCCTCTACGAGGTGCACAACCTGCGGGCCGGCCGGAACACCCAGACGGTGCCGTCATTCCGCGGCTCTGGCGTCGACACGTGTGTGCAGTGTGAGGGAGGGTACGCGATGATGCACGCAGGCGTCGTGCGCGACAACCAGGGCAAGGAGATCGGGAAGTTCAGCGGCGGGGAGGATCATTTCGGCAATTTCATCCGGGCGTTGCGGAGCGGGAAACGCGAGGACCTCAACGCCGAGATTCTCGAGGGCCATTTGTCCACCAACATCTGCCACGCGGGCAATATCTCGTACCGCCTGGGGCGGCGTGCCTCCGCCGCCGAGGTTCGTGCGCAGATCGGGGACCTGCCCCCGTTCGCGGAGATGTTCGACCGCTACCTCGAGCACCTCGAGGCGCACGCAATCGCTCCGGGCGAGTCGATCCTCGGCCCGTGGCTCGAGTGTGATCCGGCCCGCGAATGCGTCAAGGACAACCCGCGGGCCAACGAGCTTGTCAGAGGCTTCTACCGCAAGCCGTTTGAAGTGCCGGAGGTCGCGGCCTGATGTCGGAAATCCGCCTCTGCCGCTTGGATGACGAGGCGTCCTTCGCCGCCCTCCGCGAGTTCTTCGAGCACGACAACCCCGGCCTGCGGCTCACGCGGGTGTCCGTCGACGGGACCGGCGACCTGCGGTCCGAGCGCGGCGGCATGCGCGTGTTCTGGATCTACCGGGGACGAGGCGAGGGGTTTCTGCCCCGCGGGTATCGCACGCAGGAAGGCGACGGGGCGCCGCTGCCGGACCAATACCGGGCCGACGCACTCGCCCCGGCGTTGGCCGAGACGCTCCAGTTGCTCGAAAGCGGTCTTTCATCGCTGTCCCCGGCCGCCCGCGTGCCCGTCGCCGCCATCCTCGGCCGCCGCGGAGAAGGCTCGTTCGTTGGCGACTGCCTGGGCGAACTCTGGAAACTCGATCACGTGCCGGAGCCGTGGTCCGCGGACGAACGGGTTGTGACGGCGCTGCGTTCGCTCTTTCAGGTCTATCGCCAGCACGGCTTCTCGACGAAACAAATCGATTCCTACGAGCCGCTGATGGAGGGCGACCAGATCGTCGCGTGCGCCCAGGAGGCGATCCCGGTGCGCGGCTGCTTCCAATGCCTGGCGATGGAGAACGTCAGGCGAACGGCCAGCCACATATCGACCGTCCGCCGTCCGCGGTTTCTGGCCGACACGGCGGGCGGCTGCAACCCGGACTTCGATCCCTTCCGTCGCCTGCCGCTGACTTGGTACTTCAACTATCCGGGCGAGACGGGCGACGGGCTGAACTGGGTCAACAGCCACGTGGTGAACATACCCAAGGAGACCTCGCCGGCGCATTTTCATCCGCCCAAGGCTATCGGCGGCGCCGGCGGCATCCCGCAACGCGAGATGTATCTGGTGTTGGATCCGGTCGCCTACCGCCTGAACACCTGGGGCCGTTCGCCTTCGTTGCTCGTCTTTCCCGACCTGCGGGACCTCCGCCGTTACGAACAGCATCCCCTGGAGCCGGGCCTCTTCATCTATATCCCGCCGGGCACTGGCCACCGCGGCCTCGACGTGTTTGTCAACGTGGTGACCATCCCCGGTTTCAAGCCGCACAACGAGTACTACCTCGACCGCGATATCCGCGATACCGCGGGCGGCGCGGCGCCGTTCAACGAGAACCTGATCGGCGCCAAAAACTACGAGCGGATCGAAGACCTGTTGCTCACGGACCTTTAGCCAGCCAAAGCCGCCAGGGCCAATTCATGAAGTGGAGCGGCGACGCCTGCCTGCCGGCAGGCAGGGCCCGTCGCCGAGAAACACCGTCTTCACTCGCGATGGCGGGGTGACGAGACGTCCCCCCTCCGGCCTTTCCGTATTCATGAATTGGCGCTGCCGGGCCTCAGACCCTTTGCATCGGGGCTGTTCGAGAACCCCATAGGATCCCTTCGAGCACCACCTGACCCAGCTTCTACGCCACCTCGGTTGCGTGGGTGGCACGGCGATAATGGACGGCTTGTCGCGCAAGCCTGGAGTTTTGATTGTCGGGATGGGGGGAGGTTGATAATCGCGTTTACACTGGGAGGACTGCCAGACGCACCATCGCCACTAATGCGTCACGGTTTGCCGGTTGTGCGCTGGCGAGAAAGCCGTTGGCATGAATCCAGGAGACTCCGGGATACCCGGCCAACCGGCGAAAATCGACGCGTGGGTGGTCATTCACGCGCACCAGATTCGTTGCTCCGGCATCCCGCGGTGAATGGGCCACGATGATGGCCGGAGTCCGGCCCCGAAGATGATACCAAGCCTCCACACCGAATTCCGGACGCTGATCCGCTGGAATGGCATCGCGCGTGTCGAGTACGGGCAGGCCCTCCACGTCCATCCACACGGCGCGCTCATTGAGAACCCGAAACCGGTCTTCAACGGCGCGCAGGTCATTCAAGAGCATCTCCCCCACGCCGCGAACCGACAGCAAGTCGCCAGCTTCAAACTGCCGCAGCATCCAGTCCTCGGCGGGGGCCGCCATTCGCAACAAACCGTCTCGCCCCGCCGTGCCAGGAGTGAACCGCTGTGCCGTTGCGGTTGGCCCTCGACTGTCCAACCATTCCAATCCTTCCAGCCACGGCCAGAACGCGCGGGCCACGTCCTCAAGCCCCATCCAGCGCAGCACCAGTGTCAGGGCGCAGGTGGGTTCGGCATCTCTCGCGAACTGGTGATGGTCGAAGTTCAGCCGCTCCGGCTCGTAATGTCCGCCTACGTCCACCACAACCACTCGAGCGTCATCGAGCTCCGCTGCGGTGGGGTTGCGTCTGGCCAGCGCAGCCTTCGGCTGAACCGCAAGCAACAAGGCGCACGCATAAAGCTCGTCTCGATGAGCGCGACCGGCGTGAGTGACGATAGATTCGAACATGCTTGTTGTGTTCATAACCTGCATGGAGCCGGCGGACTCGGCGATTTCCGACCGATACTGCCGGATCGCGCGGCTGCCGGAAGGCGGCCTGTCATCCGCGGCCATCATTGGTTCCCTTCGTCAGAAGGCGGCCCCCCCCTGTCAGGCGGCGAATACGAGTTCAGGCGCCTAACGTTCTGGGGATCTCCTCGCCGATGGCGCACGCGATGCCGAGCGACTCGCATCGTTTGCGCAGCACCCGCTGGCGGTTATCGTCTACCCCAAACTCGACACATAGCAGCGTGCGGGCAAAGAGACCGCCGAACTTCGCCTTCCGGGAGAGCAAAGCCTCCAGGTGTTCGAGGCCCGGAGGGCTGCACTTGCACGAGATGAGGGTGAGCGCAAGGGATCCGGGTGCGTAGGCGAGGAAATCGGATTCTCCGAAACCGTGTTCCTCGGGGTGGGAGCCTGCCGGTTTGATGTTGGCCATATGGTCGGTGAAGATGGGGCTCCGCTCGAGCTTCGAGGCTACGTAGGCTTCGAAGGCGCGCCCGGAGATTCCCATCGCGAGTCGGCTCAGCTCCTTGATCTTTGTCTTCGAGGGAAGCTGCGGTCTCAGGTTGTAGAACCATTCGTTGCCGTTCTTGCGCAGAAACCTCATTTGCACCGCCTGATCGAGGAAAGGAACAAAGTCCTTGTTGGCTGGCGCAGGCACGGGCGTCGTGCTGGCACGTCGCACATCGGCGGCGTTGACCTTGCCGCCTCTCGAACTGGCGTGGCTGAACAGCGTGTGCCGGTATTGGCGGAATTGGTTGCCATGCGTCTGCGTCATCTGAAGGCAAAGATCGCCGAAGACCAGTTCGGCGCTCGAGAAGCCCTCGCGCCGCCACTGCTCACCCCTCATTAACCCTTGGGAGGCGAGAATCACTTCAACGTTCAGCTTCTTTGCCACGGCTTGAAGCGCCACCGGCAACTGCAGATCAGCCGTGCCGCCGGAGACGAACTCGCGCGGCGTGTCGCAATACAGAGTCGGCGCGCTGGCGTCCCGCGCCGCCAGCCACGCACCGATGGACATGTTCTTGGTGCCGCCGGTGTAGTTCACCGTTGCCTTTGGACCCTCTTGCAGCAGGCCCGCCACAACCTTCCGGGTCTGCTCGATGGATGGCGAATCCACCCCAACGGCCACCGGGTCCGGCCATTCAGCCGGCATTCGAAAACCGCGCCGGGCCGCGACTTCGACCGCGCGACGTGTGTTGAGCGCGGGCTTGCGAAAGCGCTCGGTATCCTTGCTCATCACCTGCAGCACGCGGTCGGGCTCGAGCGCAAGGATCGGCAAAATGTTCTGCAGCGTCTGGTCGCTGACAAGGTGGATGAGGGTGCGGGGCATGGATTCAGGGCTGGACTCCGGGCAGCTTGCTGAATGGGCGGAGAAAGTGTCTCTGCTTCTTAAACTCAGCAAAATACTTCACCTCGCACGGATGGCGGAGCAGACGGGAGTCTCTAGGTTGTTTGGATTCATCAGCCATCAGGAGGAGTTCTTTGATGCGGTCGGACGTTTCCCAATTCCCGCCAGCACAAGACGCAGCCAGAAGGTTGCGGAACGCAGTCAATGCCGTGTTCTCCACTTCTTGCTGGCTTATGCCCTTTGTGTTTCTCGCCTCGAGGCCTGTCACGGTCAGATGCACCGCGCCACAGCCGAGCGGTTTCGCCATGCCGAGTGAATGGCGGAACTTCGAACTTGGTTGAGCGGCACTGTTCACACCGAACCCAATTGCCCACAAAAGGGCGCCGAGTTCCCACGGGCGAAGGTTATGGAAGGAGATTTCGCCGGTGAACCTCGTCCCAAAGTGAAGTGGCCGGAAGTAAGTTGCAGCGGCCATCTTGTGCCGGCCCTGGTCGTCCCTCATTGGAGGGTTCCGCACCAATTCCGTGCCATCCTTCGGGACCGGATAACGTTTCCACCCACGGAGCTCAGAGTTGGAATCATCGAGTGTCTTGTACGGGTTGCCTTGATTGGGTTGTTCGAGATAGTTCGGGTAGAAACTGGCACGAGGCGTTCCCAGGACGCTGACGCACAGCAGGTCACGCTGGGGATTCTCCTTGGCGACGAACGGTTGGCCCCAGACTCGTCCTCGCCAGGCCTTTTCGCCGCCAGTGAACGGTCCGAAGATCAACTCCGCCAGATCGGGGCGGGGTGACTTGTGATCCAAGGGCAGCCTTCCGGCAAGCGTGTGGCCGTAGTTGATGCGAAAGAGTTGGGCCAAGCCGAAGGCTTTGATTTGACCACCCGACTCAAGATAAAACACAGGCATCCGCTCACCATCGTTGAGCTTCTGCCGCCAAAAGCCCCAAGCCCAGTCCTTCTGCTCTTCTCCAGGGGCCAACTGGTGGGCTGATTCAAAGTCTTTCCGCAGTTCCGCGCTAAGCGTCTTCTTCTGATCTGGCTTCTCCTGATAGAAAATGAAATCCATGTGTTTGTTGCCGCGCTTTCCTGGAGACCATTTTGAGGGCTGGCCCGTGAAGACCAGCGTTCCGGGCACGCCAGCGCCAAGTGAAAGTGCCTTGCGGTAATAAAGCCGCAGCTTTCGCACCTTAGGCTTCTTTGTGACCGGGTCGATGACAAGTTGGCCTGCTTTCCTGATCTGACGATCATGCCTGTGAGGTCCAGTGTTGGCGTCAGGTTGGAAATCCACTTGCAGACTGAGTCTGCAGCTCTGCCATGCTTTGTATTTGGAACAGGCACTTTGCTCCTGAGTGAAATCCACCGCTCGGTTCGCGTAGCTGGCTAAGGTTGTGATGTCAATCCTAGCATACTCGCACGGAGTTAGAACCCACTTGTCGCCATTGATTTCTATCCATCCCGCCTTGGTAGTCGAGCCTATGCCGATGTGGGGATCTCCGCACACAAAGCGTTCGCCATAGAGACTGGGGTTTCGCAAATCCCGGAAACTCATTCTCTCATCCGGCACGCCCTGGAGCTTACCCCAGCTCGCGATCTCGACGACGGTGCGAAGCATGCCTTTGATTTCGCTCCACGGCAAGGCGTAGATGTGACCGGGCAGGTGGTAGAAATCGGTATAGGCACACAGGAGATTTGCGTGCGTGCCCGTCATGGCGTCCAGCGCATGCTGCCACGTCGCGTTAGAATTGTCGTTGTTGCGCAGCTCATCGTATTTCTGTCCCAGCGCCTCACCCGCTTTTTTGCGAGCTTCTTTATCAAAACTACCGGCAGCCCGGATGTAAAGCGGCGTGGTGGCCCTGATCTCGAGTCCGATGGTTCCGCACAGGCCGTCGGAATACGGAATGTCCTGCGATGGCGCGGGCGCGCCCTCCGGATTCGGAAAGAAGACCCGTTCATTGAGGGGGACAAAATTGTAGGCGGACGTTAGGTCAGGCATGGCGCGGCTGTTTGTTTTCGGTGGAAAAGCCGGTGAAACGGCTGAGGATGGCGCGGAAGGGCTGGGAATCGTCGGGGCTTTCCCAGAGGACCTCGTAGTCGAGAGACCACGGGCCAGCCGGGCGATTTGCCGGTTGGCGGCTGCTGAGGAAGCGATGGGGGACGAGAAATCCCCTCTGGGGTTCGGTCCCGCTGGTTAGCACGGTGAGCCGCCAGTGGCTGCCGAGATGCCGCACATGGAGACTTACGGGATCGGTGCCATCGGCGGTGCGCTGCACGAATTCGGCGTTGAGCAGGAGGCCCTTGTCGCGAGGTAGCCGGGTATTGCTAATGCCAACGTGCAGTTCTTGGGCGAAACAGGTCCAGCCTTCAGCCTTTCCTTGAGCGAACTTCTCGATCTCGGCCAGCACATCGTTATGGCTGGCATTGTCGCGTGGCTTTGCCTGGATCCAGCCGGTCTTGACCCTGGCAG
Organism: uncultured Verrucomicrobiota bacterium; assembly: GCA_964413865.1. Classification (GTDB taxonomy): domain Bacteria; phylum Verrucomicrobiota; class Verrucomicrobiia; order Limisphaerales; family J093; genus MWFF01. Next base: position 23,837 of record CAYPUR010000008.1, on the reverse strand, counting down.
GCGTCCGGCCGCTCTGGAAGGGCTGCGGGAGTTCCAGTGTGTCGAACAAGTGAGAGATGTCGGGGAGAGTCATGGGGCACCAGCAGGGGTTGGAGTTCTCGTCACCGCGCCAAGGCTGTTCTCTGTTGTGACGCCATCGTCGCGGCTCTCATAGCGGCCATCGCAGAAGCCGTTGCCGCGACCCGAACCGCCGCCGATGGCGAGGCGGGAGTGGATGAGGTCGTCCAGGCATTTGGTCAGGACTTCGGCTTCGCTGGGTTCGAGCGTGCGCCGGAGCTGAAGCGTGAATTGCAGGCCAGGCTGGGCCGCGGCGGTAACAACCTTTTCCTTGCCGCTGCGCCAGAGCGGTTTCTCGTCGAAGAGCAGGTGGTCGCGAGCGCCTGCGGTGAAGCGGTCAATCGAGTTGTGGTATTGAAGGTCTGCGACCGGGGCGTCGACCAACTCGAACTGGTCGTCGGGATACAGGATGCCAGGCTGCAGTTGCGCACGCTTGGCGTCCGATTCGTTGCCGAACAGGCCGGTGATGAGTGTCAGCGCGTTCCTGAGCCCATCTTCGTTGGGGGCATCCGCGAAATGGCCGAACTTCGCCTGCGCGTGAAACCACGCGCGGTGCCGCAGCGCACCCTTCATGCCGCTGCCGGGCAAATAGAGCACGTTGCTGCGCAGATCGGGCACGTCATTCGTCCAGACAATGCGCTGGTCGCGAACCGGGGCGCGGTCGCTGTCGCCCTCGATGTCCTCCCCGGCGCCGAAGATCCAGAAGAAGCGGGGCATGAGAGTGATCGTGATGCAGGGCGGCGCGGTGACTTTGGGCGAATGCTCCTCCCACTTGCGAGGTTCGATTTCTGACGCGGGGATCGGCACGTCGAGTCGAGCGTCGTAGTCAGCGTAGTCCTCGAAGTCGCCGCTCGCCAAATCGAAGGTGCGGCGCAGGACGCGCAGAATCCTGAATCGGCCCAAACCTCGCCGGCTCTTGCCCCCGACGCGCGTGAGAGGATTGGCCAGCAACGAGAACAAATCGTCCCAATGAGCCTCGTCTGTCCCGCGCCGGCCAATCAACTCCAATTCGAAGGTGAAACGATGGCCCGTGCAAACGACCAGTTCATCGAACTTGCCTCCACTCTTCTCGCCCCTGTCGGCGACACCACACTCGTTGTGCCGAGCGTGGTCTCGCAAAGTGGGACGGAGGGCAGCAGCCAACACCGGGTCGGGATCGTCCGCTTGCCATGGGATTTCCTCACCGTTCATGCGCCGTTTGGGTAGTGTGGCGGCTAGTTCCCGACTGAGCTTGAATCTCTTTGGCGGAACGAGGCCGTAAACGGGTTTGTTTGCTGCATCATGGATGCACCCGAAAGAGCCACTCAGGCGAGAGCCTTGGCCGATGCCCTCTCCTTTGTTGTTGCTTCCTTGCCAGCCGAAAAGCTCTTTCGTCGTGTTATCGTCGTTTGTATGCTGTGCAAACGCCTCTCGCAACACACCTATCAGACTGGTCAGCGGAATCGTAGGCAAACCGTTCGGATCAAGCACGACCCCTGCGTCGCTCTCGTCCCATTCCTGGCCGGTGCCAATGTGCAGAGGGGTCTCGAGCTCGAGAGTGATGCGCGCCAGAAAACGCAACGGACAGTCGCTCGACAGCAGCTTGGCCGGATCCGTGGCAGTGTGAGTCCTCATAACCTCAGTCCTTCCGTTTGGCTCGTGCGCACGCGATGGCGGCTTCCCGGCAGGCATCAAGGGCAAGCCGGGAAACGAGGTCTTCACCATCGGGGCCTGTCGCAGGCATTCTGACGCTGCCCAGCTCTTTGCTGAGGCTGTCGTCATCCTTTAGCTTCATGCGGATCTCGCTCGCGACACTCTCCTTTTCACCCGGCGGTTCCCATTTGAGCGCAGACAAACCGTGTTTGAACAGACCACGTTTCAGATCGTCGAGCGATCTTAAGAGTTCATCACGCGTTGTCGCGCGCACTGCCTCTTCACGCAAACGCGCCCATTGGCTCTTGCTCAGGTTCTGGGCCTTTCCGGCCCATTCGGCCGCCCAATCCCGGCCCAAGGCGATAGCAAGAACTTGGAGCATTGTCCGGCAATAACGCTGGTGGACCGTCTTGGCCAGTAGGGACGCACCAGCAGGCAAGGGCGGGACGTCGCTGGACGGCTGGTCAGGAGTTGGATCTGTTCCTAACGGAGGGTTAGGCATGGGCATTTCAAAGAGATACGCCGGATTGACTGCCACCAGCCCGAGCCCCTGCTCCTGACAATAGCCCACGCGCCGTGCCAGGCTGGAGAGGTCCGCGGGCTTCCGCGCGGGCTCCAGTTTGAAGGCAATCACGCTGCCTGCACGAATCACGAGGCGCTCGGCATCGTGGGCCTTGCGGAAGGCATTCCAAGGGGAGTAGCGGCGAACTTGGAGAAACGTATGCTCCGGGTCCGGCGAGTAATCCCCGGGCGCTAAGCCGAAGGTCTGAGGCGAGGGCGTGAGGGTCGGCTGCCCATACTTATCCGCCAATGCGAGATCGGAAAGGGCGTGAAAGACCACCTGTCCTAACGACGGCGAAACCGTTGGGGCAGGAAATCGCCAAGCGTTTTGATCCGCATTGCTCACTACCGCGCGGCCGAATTCCGCCGCCTTGGAACGTCCAAGCTCGATCTCGCCACCATCCTCGAAGAGCTCTCGGAGTTCATCCCAGCCTTCCGCGTCATCATCGGCTTCGATGCACGCGATGAAACGTTCACCGGGCTGGAGTGCCATGTAGCCGAAATACTTCTTGTCCTCCGCGCGATCGAAGTTGTCCCTGTCCATCGCGGTCTTGGGGTGGTGCCGGTGCTCAAGTTGCCGAAACTCCCCGGTATCCGAAAACCAGCCCCTGCGCACCTGCTCCGGCTGCCCGTGGTCGAACTTCCACGGCTTCACAGCGCAGCTCGTCAGTTGGTCAGGGATCAGCTCATCGTGATCAGCGAATGACTCGCCTTTCAGGAAATGCCAAGCCAGCGGAACAGGCAACAACGCACTGCCGCTTATGGGTGAGGCTGGGCGGGCGCAATGAAAGCGCACCTTCCCGCTGTGGAATGCACTCAGGATCTTCTTCCATCCCGCCTCACTGTCACTGTCGGCGGCCCATTTCCCATAGAGTCTCGCCGCCGCCACACCCCACAGCGCGGAGCCCGGGATGTAATCAAGGCACTCATGCAACCCGGCACTGCCTCCCCGCGCAGTGACAACCACGCCGTCCTTCAACGTCAGGCCGAAGACGAGTGTGCGAGACGTCGCTGACGTGCGGTTCTCGGTGCGTGCTGTTGGCGGGGCAGTTTCCTCACGTTTGCTGATCTCGACGCGGCAGCGGCCAAAGCCGTCGTGGCGGCCGAGGCCGGCGCGGCGCACCAGGCGTAGCACAGATTTGAGCCAGACAAATACCTGCTGCTCCTTGTCCTCCGGGGCATTCCAGGAGAGTTCCGCTTCAAGGTCCATTGGGATGGCAAACTCGATGCGGCGAAGAGAGTGCTCTTTTGCTCTTCCGTTTTCCATCGCTGTGGACGCGATGTCCTTGGCAAGTCCGCCCAGCTCAAAGCGTCGGTTCAGCAATTCCAGTCGCGTGGCGCTGGGAATGACGGCACTGCCCACGCGTATGATCCCGCTGGACGAAGCTTCGACAGAAACGTCCAGTCCCGTTGTGCTCTTACTCCTACCGTCCCCCTCGTCCTCGCCAAACGCCTCTTGCGGCGTCACCAGCCCATGACTTCCGTGCAATCTCGCTGCGTGCTTGATCAAGCCCCGCAGGCGGCGCCCGCCGAGACAGGGCAAACCGTCCGTATCGCGCTCGAACAACGCGTCCACATCCCGCCCTGCAGCCTGTCCAGAACCTGCGTGCCAGAGGGAATCGAAATGTATGGTCAGCTTGGCTTTCATGCGGAAGCAGAGGGCACAACCGGCGGATCTTCTTCGGAGCCTGGTTTGGCTGAGGGAAAACCGGCCATAAAGCCGGCAAGGGTCATCGCATCGAGCAGCGGCGTGCGTCTTGGATCCGAATGATCCAACAGGTCACCGCCAGTAAGGGTCTGAAGTGCTGCCTTAAACTGTTCTCGGGCTTCCCGCGCGTTTTCGTCGGCGCCGCTGCTAAGAAGCCGGTCCAGGTGCTTCGACACCTCGAGAACAGCCTCGCGCAAGAGGTGCAGCAGATGGCGCACCTGACCTCGCGGAAGGCGGCCCAGACTTCGGGCAAGATTCTCAAGCTCGTCTAGTGTGGGCAACCTCCCGTCCCTGGCTGCGGCATTTTGCCCGACAACATAGGGTGCAAAGGAGAACTGCACATTGGTGGTCTGACTCCGTAATTCCGATTGCAGAAGGTCGTCAAATCTCTCGCGGACAGACGCCCCTGAGGCGATATGGAACGTCAGCGTGGAAGGCGGCACCTTATCAGCGCGCAGATGTGTGTCCTTCCTCGCGATGCGCTTGGCGAAGCCGGCAAGCGATTCGCAAAGGTGGTAGGCGGCGTTGTAGGAGTAGCGTGGTTTGATGAACGCGATGCCAGCACCGGCAGTCAGACATTTCCCCAGTGCGTGTTCGAGCTGTTTCTTGCACTCGGGATCTCCCTGCTTGTTGCACAAGGTCTCGAATAGCTCTTGGGTTTGTGTCTCGAACTCCTGAAGGAACATCTTCGTGAACGGCACTGCCAGTTCCGCACGCAGAATCAGCGCCAAATCGTCTCCGGCCAGCACAACCGGCAGCAGCGGCCAATGGCCGCCCTCTTTCACGATTGCATCCAGAGGATCACGAATGCCGCTGACAGCTTTTCTGGCGGCTTTGTCGCCCGCCTCGATGAGCCCATCTGAAAGCTGCCGATAAAACTCGGGCGCGTCGAGCGGGCCGGAAATACTGCCTAGATTTCGCTGAAGCCTGAGAAACATCTGGCCCAAACCGTTGCCGTCCACATGGACCAGGGCCAGCCAGGCATTGTTCCTGCCTGCGATGTCAGCCATTTCCCGGGGCACCAGATCCACGTCGGCCTCTGCCCCATCGCGGCCAAGTCCAAAGCGCGTGTAAATGGCGGGCACCGCCTTTTTCTCGTTGCGCCCCCTCCGTGCCTTGCGTTTGGCCTGCATCGCTCTGTCAATCTCCTGGTTCTCATCATCCTGGTCGCGCTCTACGGCGGCCAGACCGGTGCGCCTCGTGCGCAAGACGGGCGGCATGACTTCCGGCAACGGCGCCACAGGGGCATTTCGTTTCGAGGCCAGTTGCCGCTCCGCCTCGTTCGCCGCGGCAAAGAAGTCTGCATTGGTAATCGTCTGCACCGTTTGCACCATCTCCAAGTCAGGAGCGGCGTAAGCACAGACCATCGGCCAGACGCGCGCCAGCCGACGGGCGTCTGATACCCGTTTGAACAACAACCGGGCGCTGCCGGCCGCTTGACTAATGCGCTGGTAGTGCTCAGGTTCACGCAGCGCAAGCTCGGACAAGACCGCGCCCAACGTCTTCGTGGGTAGTTGGTCCACAATCTCGGTAGCGCCGACCATGTCGCGCAGCCGGTCACTGCCGAGGAGGAAATGCTGGATGCCTTTGGTCTGGAAAACGAAAAGGGCCGGCTCGCCGTCTCCGTGCAAAAAAGTGTCGGACGAAGGAGTCATATCAGAACGGAGGGTCGCCTCAGGAGGAGAGGAGCGCCCACAGGTTAACAGGCTGTCATTCGGTCGCGGCATGTTCGTCAGTTGCCAGTCCGGTCAGAGACGGCGCGTTGGCCGGTCTCCGGCTGTCTGCCCAGGCCCTGGCCTCGTCTGGCCTCAGAGCGGCTTCCGCTAATGCTAATAACCTTCTGACCAGCAGGTTATCGGGGAGCGGCTCTGGCTGTCCGCTCCTGCATTCTGACGGATTGCGTTCGAGCCGGTCGTTGAGCAATCTGTCCCAAGCGCTGATTCCTCCCTCGGGCACTTGGTTGGACAAATGCAGCCATGCTTGGGTCAACTGGAGCCCCGGATAGCTCAGGGCCATAAACCCCAACACTTGGCGTGGGTCCATGTCAGTGGGCATCGTCTCCTTCTCTGGTCGGTAAACAACGACCATATTCCCCTGAAGCCGGGCCAATTCGCGCGGAGCAACGCGCATCGCATAGGTGCCGGTTGTCGAGTTAAAGACAACGGGCTCCTGGCTGCCCGGTCGAAGCGTCGGGTGACTTCGAAGTGTCCGCTCCACGTCCACGGGAAAATAAGGGCAGTCAAGTAGCTCGGGGCTGTGATTGTCACACAGTAGGAGGCCCCGTTCCCTTAACTCGTGGCATGCATCCTTGAGTTTGGCGCCTCGCGTCTCCATATCCGGTGAAGCCCAGAGAACGATCCGTCGCGGTTGGAGATGGAGAAAAGAGAACAGCAAAGGAGCAAGTGCATGGCTGACGAAGGCGTGTATGGTCGCAAATCCGCGTTTCCGAAGTTCTTCCCATGTCACGGTTTCACCGGCCAGCAGGCCCTGGCCGGTGACCATCTCCCAGGCAGAGGCTGCATCCAGAGCAAAACAGCGTCGGTCCGTAGGAAGGTGTCGGAAATCAACCAACGAATCCTGGCTCAAATCCGCTTGCACGGCTGCGGGAAACAACCAGTCGCGAGGTGGAAAGAGCTCCGCCAAGCTCGTTTTGTTGCCCAACTCTACATAGCGGATCGGTCGGCGAGGGTCATCGCGCAGCACGCGTCCGGTAAGTACCCACTTGCGAGCCAAACGGACACGCTGTCCCGGCTGGTCGAGTGCGGCACACGCCATTTCGGCCGCCAGTTGCCATGATTCACCGGTAGCCTGACGTTCCGCGCGCGGAAGCAGGACACCCAACCGTGCTTGATTTCGCTGCATCCAGCCCGTTGCGTCTCCATCTATGAGGATTTGCGGCGCTGGCCCGCCAGTATCAACGCCTTTCAACACCCAAAGCTGTGCCGCTTTGCCGTCATCGCTTGCCCTATCCCAAAGGGGAAAGACAGCGCCGGCGGTTTCCACGCCGTCCTCCAGCAATGCTTCCAGCGTCAATCCGTCACCGAACGGCTGCACGTCGTTCCCCAGTTGCTGTACAAGCGCCCTTGCGCGCCGAGGATCTGTGGCCGCAACAAGCAAGACTTCGCGGGCTATGGCCGCTCGCCATTCGTCGAGGCCGGCGGGGATTCCTTCTTGAGCCTGGTCACGCAAATTCGAGAGGCCGCCGGGCGGCAGCGCCAAGAGCGTCTCCACCGCGTCGCCCAGCAGCCACAGTGCTGTTGCCCGAAGCTGCTCGGCATCGAGTGGTAGGTTGTTGAGGTCTAGCAACGAAGGCATGTTCACGATGCTTCTCTCCCGGCGGCCCTTTCTCCAGACGCCAAGAGCAAAGCCCAGTCGTTCCGGTCAGAATCCCGCACCTCCGGCCAGTCTCCATTCGTTAACTCGAAGACTCCGCCTTCGCGACAGTTTCCGTCCCCCAAAACGCGCCCTTGCATCCGATCGAGCAAGAAGAATATCAGTCCAGGCTGCAGCAAAGCAGCAACGGACGGGGGCACGTCTCCTTCCACTGACCACTGCGCACAGACCTGTCCGCTGATCTGTTGCGGGCCTGGGGGGATCAATTTGACCCGAAAGCCTTCCAGCCCTGCAGGTTGTTCACCTTTTTGGAGGCGATTGAGGTAATCCGGAAGCGAACCGTGCCACAAGAAAGCGGGCATCAACGGTGCGCCTCCACCGCTAGCGGCCATTGCCGGAACACCCGCTCGGGCATCCGAGAATTCCACTCGCCGTATGTTGGTGGGGAGTTGTCCTACGGAGTTCTTCACCTCGCTCTTGTGCTCCCATTCTGCTAGGAACGCGTCGGCAGTGGCACTGAGCCACTTTGCCCGCTCGAACAGGCGCAAGCGTTCCAGGCGAAGTTCGCTGGTTGCCGCTGCCTTGCCCGGCTCGACGGTGCGATCCGCCACCACGCCCACAAAGGCATGGAGTTGCGACTTGCTCACGGGATACTCGAGCTGGAAGTGAACCACATAGGTGCCGGCTCCAGAGACTTCGACAACCGCCTCCGCATCGCCCACGTTCTCAACACCCCAAAAATCCAGTGGTGAGCAGGGCATCGCCCGCCACACAAGGTCATCGCCAGAGGGTCTCGGGCCTTCTGCGAGCAGGACATTGACCGGGTGCCATGTGTAGCGGCTCTGCCTTCGAAAGCCATCGAATCGCTTGACTTCATGGCTCGTGGTCCAGATTTGATCTGCTGTGGGAGTGGCGGGAGGCTGTGGCGGAAGGACGGGCGCTGGCAGGGTTCCATGCACTGTACTCCGGATTGGTGGACGCGGACTCTTGGAAAGCTGTGCCTTGAAAACTTCCCAAGCCTGCCGCGCCAGGTGTTCTTCCAATTCGGCCGAGATCGCGGGATGGAGAATGTGATCCGGGTCTTGTTCCGCGCGCAACGCTTCGAGCGCACGTTGGCAGTTGATGCTCTCGGTAATTTGCTTCGGAAGATAGTAACGGTAGCCGTGCACATGGGGCAGCCGTGCTACGCCTCCGCGCATGTAGTCGGCCAGCATGTCGCGCGGCGGCACGTCCGGCGCGTCGAACGGGTCTGGCCACAGCCGCTGCGATCGCCGCAACGCGGCGTCCACCGCAACTGGGTCTTGAAAGTCAACCGCATTCATGTGACAACATGATCTTTCTCACAAGTGTTCTAAAGGCGCTGCATCAACAAATTCCGGCTTCCGGTGCAGAAAGCGCTTGCGCAACTCCCAAAAGAGTCTTTCGATGAAATGCTCGGCACGGCGACTCTTTATCGCGATCTCTACCTGCGCATGATCTTCTGTCCAGCCGGGGTAGAACTCGACCGCTCCCTTGGCCAGAAGTTTCGTCCGCCGCGGCCCGCGCCATGTCGAGACACTGGAATCTGGAATGCCGCTCCAAACCTCAAAGCAAGCTTGCGTGTAGTGATCCAGCAGCTCCTTCTTAGCACGGCGCCGAATGTCGTCTCGAAGTTTCTCCGTGAGTGGTCCCGGCAAGAGGGGCCAGCCGCGCCAGATTTCAAAATCCAACAAGTAACGCGCCTCTCGCCCCTTCGCGGAGTCGCTCGGCCGCTCATTCGGGGAGATGCCATCGCGCGCTTGCAGTTCCTTCAAAACCGCCTCCACAGCGTCAGTTATGTCAGGCGCAGCCTCCGTCGGCTCTTCCAGGAAGCTCTGGTTGCTCTCTTCGTTCCCGGTTTGGTCGTTTCCTTCCTCTTCCTTCGATTGCGCAGTGGTTTCTGGACCACCCTTAACCTCCCGGTTCTTCTGAAGCGACAATGGCGGCCCGCTCACGGGGATACTGAACACAGCACGGACAATGATTTTCGCCTGGCCGATCGTAAAGCCGAAACCGGCCTTCTCCATGGCATCTTTCAATAAGTCGCGAATATCGCTCGGGTAGGGAATCCGAAGAGCTATGCGATCCCGCCGCGGAATCTTCGCTTTCTCCAGTGATGGTAATCGATGCGCCGCATCAGGAAGCGCCGCTGTCGAGCCGTTTACTTCATCGCGAAGTCTGAATTCTCGCCTGCCGAGCTTGCGAGCAAAAGCACGGACATCCAATTCCGGCTTAGTCGAATGGCCACGCCCGCGTAATCCGTAGGCTGTTGCCTCTTCGTCGAGAGGTTCGAAGATGTCCTTGGCACGCGACAGAGCGTCGCGCACCGATTCGTCCAAGAATGCTTCAGCGTTCTCTTGATGAATTTCCCCCTTGAGCCAGCGTATGCCCGCAGTGATCAGGAATCCGGCTGCTTTCTTGTCGCGTGTTTCTCTTGGTTCTCGTTGAACGCACCGCAGAGCCTTAGCCCAGATTGGCCCAGTTGTTCCGCTCTCGAAGAACCAGCCGTTGAGCATACTCAACCCGTCCTGCAACGCTGCCGGTTGTTGCGTCTGGCCGATCAAGAATCTATCCGAATCACTCAGATTCGAATCCTCGGCCGTCGATTTCCGGATGTCGTGAGGCTCGCGATTGCCTCCCTTGCCCAGCCAAGCCTGAAGCTCATCGCTCAGCCTGCACACGATCGGTTTCAAGACTTCTGGGGAAATTAGCTTGGCATACTCGTCGTCCTGGCAGAAGGGCGTTTCCCCGCGAAGATGCCGCGCTCCCATTCTCACCAGGAGCGCGTAGAGCCCATTTCCCTGAACCTCGTCGGGGCTGCGGGCGACTATCTCAGCCACCGCCTTCCTCAGATCTTCGGTCACAATCCCTCCTCTTCTGGCCTCCAGAGCATACTAAGTAGCTTTGCCAGTTCCTCCATATTCGTGCCGCCCAAGGCGCCCAACGGTCCAGTGATCGATTGCCGGAACACGGGGCGGCGGTAGGGTAGGAGAAAGACTGTCCCCTCCCACAGTCCTTCAGGCGGCTCGGCGGGGCGAAAACAGAGTTCGTCGATCTCTTGGGGGACGCTCGATTTGCCCGGAGCCATTTCCACCGGTTGTCGGGGATCCTCGGCCCGCAAGGTGACGAGCGCTGGCAAGTGCGAACTGCGTTCACGGCTCGGACGCCAGTCGTTCAGGGCTTCTCGCCGCGCCCACCAGATTTCGCCCAGGAAAGACGTGCGTACGGCAGCATGCCTCCGCCGCGTGCTGGTGAGATGGTCGTAGTCGTGGTCCACCTCCCGTTCGCGCACCCCTTCGCCGAAACGTTCGCGCAAGCGCCGCAACCGCTCAGCTACACGAGTTGGCAAAAAGCGGGACATGCACTTCCTGCGGTTCAGCCCCGCCAAGTCTGCGCTGAAGTTGATTTGCAGTCCGCCCCCACAGCACTCCTCGGGGTGGTCCTCGAAGAACGTACAGGCCTCAAACAGCAACTGTCAAACGACGGTTTCAAGGCGCTTGCAAACGCAATACCTGCTGAACGCGCCGGTTGTCAATCCGTTTTGCGTGGCCCTCTGCGCTTCAGCGCTCCAATCGCCCTGTCTTGTAAGTGTCGAAGCCGATCGTTCTTCCGCGCTTTACGGCGAAAGCAAACGGGGATGTGTCAGGACCCCGCGGAGCGCGCCTCGGCGCGTGCCGTTCCTGAGGCGCCGGCTCGCCTTTGCCCGCATTTTTCACCAACTGTTGATGTGATCTGACCGGGCACCTTCACATTTCAACTGAAATGCGGGTTTGGTTGTTCTGCACGCCATTTCGAGCGCTGATAATTGCGTACCCGCCGGAAGCTTCCCTGCCCACCGGATTCGAATTGTCGGAAACATTATGAATATGCGATCCCATGACCTTCGGATGGAGATGATCATCAAAGTTCTGGTCGTCCGTGAACTCGCTGCGGAGCGCTCCGCTACCAGTCCGGTCGACACCAGAGCCCTGGAGCCTTGCTCGGGTTCGGCCTCGCCTGCCCCGGGCGGCGGAGAGCGCGCAGTCGATGCGACGCCCCGGGCGAAGGATTGCGACTGTGCTGGCGAGCAAGGCGGGTACCATTCACTGCCCGCATAACGGAGGTTAATATGCTGTTTGCAGAACGTTGGTTCGGACCCGACGACCCGGTCCGCCTGGAGTTCCTGGCACAAGTGCCTGTGCTTCAGGGCATTGTCACAGCGCTGCATGACGTGCGAGCGGGGGAATCGTGGCCTGAGGATCGGTTGTCCAGGCTTCGGGAGCAGATCGAAGCCCGCCACCTCCGGTTCTGCGCCGTCGAGAGCATTCCCGTTTCCGAGCCGGTCAAGCTGGGGCTGCCGGAGCGGGAGCGGCACATGGACAGCTATTGCGCCTCGCTCGAGGCGGTGGCGCGCGTCGGTGTCAAGGTGGTCTGCTACAACTTCATGCCGGTCTTCGACTGGACGCGAACTACCCTGGCCGAGCCGCTCCCGGATGGTTCCATCGCACTGAGCTACGACCAGGCCGCTCTGGAACACCTCAAGTTGGGGCACGGCGGCGGGGTCCTGCCAGGCTGGGCTGCGCAGCACACGCCGGCGGAACTCCAGCGTTGGCTGGCGGCCTACCGCCACGTCGATGAGAAGCGCTTGTGGGAAAACCTGGAGTGCTTCCTGAAGCGCATCATCCCGGTGGCGGAGGCCAACGGCGTGAGCATGGCATTGCACCCGGACGACCCGCCCTGGTCCGTCTTGGGCCTGCCTCGCATCGTGACCAATGCCGCCGCGCTCCAGCGGGTGCTGGACCTAGTGCCATCGCCAGCGAACGGCCTGACCTTTTGCACTGGCTCACTGGGCGCCAACCCCGACAACGACCTGCCCGGCATGATTCGCCAGTTTGGCGGACAAGGCCGCATCGGGTGCCGGACAAGATAGTCACCATTAGGCGACGAGCCGGATACGCAACTGATCGGTTTGGTTGCGCCGGTCCCAATACTGGTCGAAGCGATCGTCGAGCAGTGCGCAGCGCAGGATCGCCACGTTGAGCGCCCCCGGCTTGGTCCAGAACATGCCGGAGTTCTTGAGCCGCTGCCCGATGACGGTGCGGCAACCTGCTTCCACGACGCCCGAGCCATAGAAGAGCCCCAGTTTTCGATAGGTGCCATAGAGCATCCGATCCTTGTTGTTGTCGACGTAGCCGATGTTTTCGAGGGCGACTTCGCGTCGGGGACCGCGCAGGCTTTTGACCGCTTGGTTGGCCTCGTCCAGGACCACCTGAACCTTGTCCTCCTCCAACCAGTCCTTCCAGCGGACCTCGGCGGCATCCGCCTCCGTCGTGTCCTTGCCATACAAGGCGACCGCCAGGTCCGACAAATGTTCCAGTGCGTGGAACATGTCCAGAATATGAGTGGCGAAGGGGAACTTGTCCCGGGCGATATTGCGCAAGCCCGCCGCCCCGTCCGAGATCACCACCACCCGGTCCGCTCGACCCATGCCGCGGCGCAGGGCCTCCTGGCGCAGCAGGGACCCAAACTCCGATGCCTCCAGGAAACTGACCAGGTAACTGGTCGAGGCGTAATCGCGCACCGGCAGGCCCTCTTCGTCGGTCTCGGTTTGGGTAAAGGTACAGCCGACTTTGATCTCGCACGTCTTAGCCGTGCCATCCTCCTGCTTGCCCACTCGCCCCTCCAGCTCCGCCGGCACCATCGGGACTCCCGTCCCATCCATGCTCACATAGAAGACCGGGATCCGCTCTTTCAAGTGCTCGGCTAACGCCTTGGGCTGCAAGGTCTCCTTCACCTCGGGTCCCACCAAATTGACGATCCGCTGGATTTGGCGGCCTTCCACCTCGATTCCCGCCAGCGCCTTCAAGTCCTGGGCTCCCGCTTCGAAGGACTGACGGGCGCCCATCCGGCACATCATCCGCACCAACCCAGGCGAATAGCTGTGGAGTAGCCCCAAAGCCTGGTCCAGGGGCACGCGACCGCCTTGGGTCGCTGCATCATAGTAGTAGTTGCGCCAAAGGGGCACGGAACCAAAAATGGTCACCATGTCCTTGCCGCGTCCCCGGTGGCATTTCTCCCCCCCACGGTTCTGATCCTCCGGGACCACTAAGCCCGGGTCGTTGAGCAACTGCTCCAGCACGCCACACAAATCCCGGTTCATCGCGGCGCGCAATCCCAGTTCCACCGCCTCCAGATTCTGCACCCCATGCTGCGCCCATTGCGCCTGGACTAAGCGGAGGAACGCCGTGGTTTCCCGGAACCGCTCCTGGCGGATCTCCTCCCGGAGTTCTTCTTTTTTTTTACCGTCGGCTCCTCGGCCAGGGTGAGTTGTTCGGTCACCGTCACGAATTCTTCGGCCAACGCCTGAAACCGTTGATAGTTGGCCACGTGGCTTTGGACCGTGTCCACTTGGCCGGCGGGGACGCGGTGGGAGAACTTCTGGCCTTGGAGATAGCCTTGGAGCACGAAGTAGGGTCCGGGCCCCACGGCTCGGTGGGGCTGGCGGGAGCGGAAGAACTGACGGCTCAGGGAACCGCGGCGCATGTGGTCCAAGGTGCGCATTTCTTCCAGGATTTGATCACGCCGAAGTTCCAGTGGGCGGGTCAGGTTTGCGTCCATGCCAATAATGTATCTATACAGATACAATATGGCAATCAAAAAAACACTGCAGAGACAGGCTTTCTCAAATTCGGTTACTCTTTCGTCCTACACCCGGCCGCATCCACTACGTCCACCTGCGGAACGTCCTCATCCGCGGTCCCAAGTCCTTCTCCGAGTGCGCCCACCCGAACGGCGTCATTGACTTGGGCGAATGCGTGCGGGCCCTGGTTGAAACCGGCTTCGCAGGTCCTGTCCGCGCCGACCACGGGCGCATGATCTGGGGCGAACAGGGACGCCCCGGTTATGGCCTTTACGACCGTGCCCTCGGACTCATGTATCTGGCAGGCCTGCATGAAGCCGCGACCCGCCGTCATGCGCGCTCGGCACACTCACTCCCGTAGCCTCTACCGCCGCACTGGTTCCTTGGCAGTCTCCGCTGTTCACTTGTTGGAAACGGCGGCGCCAACGGCGCTGACGCACGGAATCCGCTGCCCGACCGAGACAGCCAAGGCCGCAACGGTGGTGAACGCATCCTCCTCAGTTCATTGGACCGCCAACAAATTGGGATCCTCTTCAACAGGATGGCGCGCACCCAATGAAGCGACGTGGCCTGCACAGTCGGCGCACAGCGAGTAAATGCGCACGTTGTCTTCGGCGCCATCAATCAAACGGCTGATGCAGCGGCGCAATTCGCGCAACAAATCGAGGGTGAGTTCGCACTCGAACACGGAACGCTGCACACGGACACCGAAATCTTCGAGCTGGTTGGCCAGGCGCGTCCGTCTCCTTTGACTGGGGATGTCATAGGCGACCAGGTAGAGCGTCTTTGCTGGGGCGGGCATTACTCCGAGAAACCGCCATTGCCTGGAGAGTGGCCCCAACCGTTCACCGGATTCAGCCGGTCGACGCCCATCTCATCAATCTCAGGCATCACGTTCGGCCGCCAAGCGCCCAGGGCGCCGGTCACCAGAGCGTGTTTAAAGAGACTGACCTCGCCGTCCAGGCGCCGCTCGAGTCCCCCTTCAAAGAAAGTCTCCAAGGCGGCCAAGAACTTCTTGCGGCCATGCGGCGTCAACCAGACGGCTTCATTGGGTTTGGGAGCCTCGAAATCCGATGGAACGATCTGTTCGCGGTTCACGACACTCAAAACCAGGCGGTCAATGAAAAGCGGGCGCAGCGGTTCGATCAGGTCGAGGGCCAGCGAAGGGCGGCCGGGTGCGAGTTCATGCAGAAAGCCGAAATACGGGTCAAGACCGGACCATTCGAGCATGGCGGCCATGCGGCGGGCGAGGATTGTGTAGCCATAAGACAAAAGCGCGTTCACCGGATCGCGCGGCGGTTGCTTGGTGCGGCCTGAAAAGCCGAAATGCTTGAGGAGCATCCCACCAAACACCTCGAAGTAGCACCGGCTGCCCATGCCTTCACAGCCCCGGACGCTCCCCAGATCCGAGCAGCTTTCGAGACGGGCAGTCATCCCACGGATGCCGCGAATCGCTTCAAGGCACTCGAAAGAAGGATGGTTCTTCCGAAACTGCCAGAGCACACGGGCTGCATTGGTCAGCTTCGCCTGGAGAAGCCGCCTGGCCAGCATGAGCCGAACTCCGGGCTCCCGATACGCTCCGTACTGGGCAAGGCGCGTCCTTGCATCCGGATGACACGGGCCGACCGTCATACCGAGCACCGAGCCATCGTAATCCTCAAACGTCACCGGAATGTTCGCGCGAAAGGTGGAACTGAGCGCGTTGACAGTGATCCCAACTCCCCGGCCCAGAATGAGCTGCTTGATCCGCAGCAACGGGACCGTGAACGGCGTGGCGTCCTTTCTTTGAATGACAAAGTGACGGTGGTCACGGCGGATGAAGGTGCCGGGCTCCAGGACCAGCACCGTCTTGGCATCGATCTTTTGGGAATCCTTCATGTGCTTTGCGGTTCATACCCATCAAAGCCGGCGTGCCTGGAGTATTCCGATTAGCCTCACACATTCTTCGATGCCCCAGCATCCATGCAATCGGGCCGAGGCTTCCCACCCTTGGATCATCCAACCAACCATCACTCCCCCGGCATGGCAACCACCGCACTGGCGGTGCACCTACGTCCACTCGAGACCTGGTCGCGCGCGGCTGTGCATCCGAATGGCAACCACCGCACTGGCGGTGCACCTACGTCCACCCCGAAAAAGACTATGACAACACTGTAGGCGACCGTGCTAATCACTGAAGACGGAGTCGAGTTTCATCACATTGGGAACGGAGGCGATACCCAGGCCTCCGAGCCAAGCGTGACAAGCCGCGGGTGGGATCAACGCGACTGGAGACTCCCATTGCTGGCGTGTGGGATGCATAGTCGGGTATGCAACGACTCTATGTGTCCCCGTGGACCCCGGAGGAGTACGTCGCCTCCGAAGTTCATCGCCAGATCGTTCCCGAATCGGTCTGTCCGAACTGTCACCAGCCCGTTGACCTTCATCGCCACGGCCGCTATTGGCGATGGATCGTCACCTTGCTGGGGCAACTGATCGCGATCTGGATCGCCCGCTTCCTCTGTCCGCGATGTCGGCGCACGGTGAGCTACCTGCCCGATTTCGCCTTCACCTATCGTGTGCTGCAACCGGACACATTCGCGGCGTTCCTCGAAGGTGAAACCACGCGCCCGGATGTGCGCACGTTCTGGGACTTGTTGGGCGGCTATCAGCGGCGTTTGGAAGGCTTCGGCGCGGAACTCGTCCGCACCGTCGGCGCCGGCTTGGGAGTGTCTCCTCCACGTTCATCCCAGGGCCTGTGGCCCTGGCTCAAAAAGGCGGGTGAAGGTTTACGCCCCCTCACCCGCCAGCTGGTAACCGACTTCAAGATTGGCCTCTTCAAGCGTTACCACTGCCACCAACCCGCGGGCCCTTGAACGGACCACATTGGGGTCGGTGAGCCGCTCCCCAGCCTGCTCCGCGTCGGCGGTCCCACACAACGTTTTTGTTCACGCCGCCCCGATCGCCGCCAGACTGGGAGCCGATGAACAAAAACACCGCTCCCGACGACGACGACCCGCGCCAACGCCGTGCCCTGGCTCGCTTCGCCGCCGTCCAACTGGTCCGCCAAGCCCGCCAGCGCGGACTCGCTTTGGCCCGGGCCCTCCAGGAGGCGGCCCAACAACCCTGGGACGGACGCTTCTATTCCCCCGAGACGATCGAAGCCTGGGTGTATCGCTTCGACCACGGCCAGTTCGCCGCCCTCCACGACCAACCCCGTCGCGACCGGGGTCAAACGCGCGCCTTGGACCCCGCCGCAACCCAGGCCCTGTTGAACCTCCGCCGCCTCCATCCCCAACTCACCCTCCCGGCCCTGGTCCAGGAACTCTTGCGTCAAGGCGTGCTTCAGCACGGCGCCTTCAGCTATAGCACCCTGCAACGTCGCCTGGCGGCCGCCGGCCTGGACCGCCGCAGCCTGCGCGCCGGCGCGGCCCTCATCGGCGGCCCCACCAAAGCATTCGAGTTGCCCTTGCCCAATCTGTTGTGGATGGCCGACGCCATGTACGGCCCCACCCTCAAACTGCCCGAGGGCACCGCCCAGCGCACGTTCCTCTTCGCGATCCTCGACGATCACTCCCGCCTCTGCGTCCACGGCCAGTTCTATGCCGCCGAGCGCCTCGAATGCTTCCTGGACACCCTCCGCCAAGCCGTCGCCGCCCGTGGTTTGCCCGACAAGCTCTACACCGACAACGGCGCCGCCTTCCGCAGTCAACACCTCCAGATCGTCTGCGCCAACCTCGGCATCAAGCTGGTCCACGCCCGCCCCTATCACAGTTGGAGCCGCGGCAAAATCGAGCGCTTCTTCCTCACCGTCCAAACCCAGTTCCAAGCCCAGTTGCACTTCCAACCCGTTACCTCCCTCGACGATCTCAACCGTCAGTTCTGGCGCTGGGTCGAAACCGACTATCACCAACGCCCCCACTCCGCCCTCCAAGACCAGAGCCCCGCCGCGCGCTTCGCGCAAGCCGGCATCCCCTTGCGCACCCTCGCCCCGGACGCCGACCTCCAACGTCTGTTCTTGATGCGCGTCGATCGCCGCGTCCGCAAGGACGCCACCATCTCCCTGGGCGGCCAACTCTGGGAAGTCCCCGCCCACCTGCGCGGCGTCGTCATCCGCGTCCACTTCGATCCGGTCCACTGGACCCGCGTCGAAGTCTGGCTCCACGATCAGTTCCTCGCCCACGCCCGTCGCTGCAACAAACACCTCAACGCCCAAACCCCTTCGAGCAATGACTACCACCGCTTCGACTTCTGAACCGCCCGCCCTCGAACTGGCCTTGAAAACCCTCTGGGGCGCCAGCCGCTGGCCCGGCTTTGCCGACAGCACCCTCGCCCTCACCCCGCCCGGCTGGCAGGAGGCCGGCCGCCGCCTCCACCAATTGGTCGCCGTGCGCGCTAGCGGCCTGCTCCAGGGCCCCAACGGCGTGGGCAAGAGCTTCCTGATCCATCGCTGGCGCGAACAACTCTCCCCCAAACAATACCGCTGCCTGCGCATCAGCCACAGCACCCTCATGGGCAGCGATCTGCTGCGACACTTAGTCGCACTGGGCGGCAAGCACCCCCAGTTTCGCCGCGGCGACAACGTCCTGGCCTTGGCCGCCCTCTGGCAGGAATGGGCCCCCCTGTGGCCCATCCTCATCGTCGAAGAGGCCCAGGACCTCAACACGACCGCCCTCGAAGAACTGCGCCTCTTGACCACCGCCCGCGCCGATACCCAAAGCCCATTCTCGCTCTTATTGGTCGGTGACGAAGACCTCCTGCCCCGCCTGGACCTGGGCGTCAATCGCGCCTTGCTCTCGCGCTTGGGCTTCTGTCTCCACCTGGACCGCTGGCCACCGGAGGCCCTCCAGGCCTACCTCCACGGCCGCTTGGCCGAGGTCGGCATCCATGCCAGTCCCTTCGAGGCGGCGGCCGAAACCCTGCTCCTTCAGAGCGCCCAAGGCTCTCCGCGCACCGTCAACGGCCTGCTCCAACGCAGCCTCGAAGCGGCCGCCATCGCCCAACGCTCTCGAGTCCTCCGGGCCGACGTGACCGCCGCCTTGGACACCTTGCCCTGGATCGCTCGTGAACCGGCCTGATCCCATGCCCACCCCGCCTCCTCAACTCGCCCTCCCGGTCCAACGCGCCGGCCAACTGGCCGCCGCTCCCTGCCAAACCCCCTGGCTCGTCGAGGACCTCTGGACCGATCAAGCCGTCGGCATCCTCGGCGGCGAACCCAAGTGCTGCAAATCGTTCCTGGCTTTGGACCTCGCCCTGGCCGTCGCTTCCGCCACCCCCTGCCTGCGCCGCTTCCCCGTTCGCCACGCCGGGCCCGTGCTCCTGTTCCCCGCCGAGGACTCCCTGGCCATCGTGCGTGCGCGCCTGGACGGCATCGCCGCCGCCGCCCACGTCGCCTTGGCCGACCTGCCCCTCTACGTGATTACCACGACCGCCTTGCGCCTGGACCTGCCCGGCGATCAGCAGCGGCTCACCCGCACGGTCCATGCCCTCCAACCCGTCCTGCTGGTCCTGGACCCCTTGATCCGCCTCCACCAACGCGACGAAAACGACGCCTCCCAGATCGCACCCCTGCTCGGCTTCCTGCGCCAACTCCAACGCCAGTTCCACCTCGCCGTCGTTCTGGTCCATCACGCCAAGAAGGACGCCGCCGCCTTGCGTCCAGGCCAGGCCTTGCGCGGTTCCAGCGAACTCCACGGCTGGGGCGACTCCAACCTCTACCTCCGCCGTCAGCGTGACCAACTCACCTTGACTGTCGAGCACCGCGCCGCCCCTTCACTGGACCCCATCCCCATCCAACTCACTCGTGCCGGCGGCGCACTGGCCTTGGCTTTAGCCCATCGGCCCGACCCCCCTGCGCCCCAGCCCCGCTCACCCCGCCAACGCGTCCTGGACGTCCTCGCCGCCGCCGACCGCTCCCTTTCCCTGCACGAGGTCCGTCAACGCTCCGGCCTGCGCACCGCCACCGTCTGCGACGTCTTGCACGAGCTCGTCGCCGCCAGCCAAGCCCGCCACGCCGCCGACGGCTACCGTGGCCCTCCGCCTTCCCCAGGCCTGCCCTTGCCCTCGTCCCTGCCACCTCAGACTCCCAACCGCCAGCCCATCGACCCTCTTTCCCAGTTGCCCCTGCCTATAGGACCGGCGGGAAACGGAAACGGGAAACGCCCGCTTTGCTCCAGCGGAGGATAGGGCAACGCTGGGAAGCGACCCGAGCGCCGACTGGAGCCTGCACACAGCAGGAGTCGGGGCGACCCTCTCAAGGGGGCCGCCCCGGCTAGCCCTCCTGCTGGAGCAGCCTCAAAGCGATAAATCCCAGGGGGCCTGGGGGACGGCCGTCCCCCAGCCCTTCCGCCAAACACCAACCTCGCGGCATCATTCCTCCTCCTCGCCCACCCCAGCCTCCCCGACAACGAACCCCTCCGCGAACATCATGATAAACTCCTCCGCATTTATCGTGACGCGGAACAACAACACAACAATACCCAGTCGCAACCGCCGCACTGGCGGTGCACCTACGTCCACTGCAAAGCCGACCTCAGAGGAGCCGACCTCAGGTCGCAACCACCGCACTGGCGGTGCACTCACGTCCACCCAACAGATTGGCCAGAAGCGCACTCAGCAGCAAAGTCGCAACCACCGCACTGGCGGTGCACTCACGTCCACCTAACTGCCGTGAATAGACAGTTCCAAAGAAGAAGTCGCAACCACCGCACTGGCGGTGCACTCACGTCCACACAACTGAAAGGCAGTATGAAAAACATGTTAGTGTCGCAACCACCGCACTGGCGGTGCACTCACGTCCACGGGGAAAGGTTATGCAATGCAAACAAAGACAGAGTCGCAACCACCGCACTGGCGGTGCACTCACGTCCACACCAAAAACACCAACAGTTATGTCAGCAAAAATAGTCGCAACCACCGCACTGGCGGTGCACTCACGTCCACTATGAACACCAAAACCACCACCTAAGGGTCTGTGCAAGAACAAGTCCGGATTTTGAAAGCGTAAGTGCGACAATTTGTCTGGGAGTGTGACTGGAGTGGTCAAAGTGGATGTGTGCGGAAAGTCTAATGTTCAGAGGGTTGTGGCCCCTGAAGCTGGCTGAACGTGCCGCTGTGCTGTAATGTCAGAAAAACGCTTGCAAGGTGGCAATCAAGCGGTATTCTGACATTATGAACACGATTCGATACGCGCTTGAACCGCTGCGGGATCTCTTCCAGCGGCTCAAAGCCCTGACCATGCCCGAGATGAAAAGCGCCTTGGGGACCGAGGTCGATCAGACCGTCTTTCGCAAATTGACCCAACTCTCCTATCGCAGCAGCTATTCGCACCGCGGCGGTTTCTACACCTTGGACTCCATCGCCCGATTCGACCAAGACGGGCTCTGGGGTTGCCGCGGCGCGTGGTTCTCGCGGCAGGGGACCCTTCTGGCCACCGCCCAGAGTCTGGTCTCTGAGGCACCGGCGGGCTACTTCGCCCACGAGCTCGACGCTCGGCTGCACGTGTCGGTCAAAGATGCCCTGCGCCAGTTGGTCAAGGAGGGCCGCCTGGATCGTCAACCCCTGGGGCCGCTCTACTTGTACACCGCGGCGGATCGGGACCGACGTCAGGAACAGTGGGCGTGTCGACAAGCTCACGTTGCAGCTCGCGATCCGCAAGAGGAACAACTGCGGGCGGCGATCGCGTTGTTCTACAGCCTTCTGGACGAGCAACAACGCCGCCTCTACGCCGGCCTGGAGAGCTTCAAGCGTGGCCACGGCGGAGACCGCCAGATGGCCCAGTGGTTGGGCTTGGATGTGGAGACGGTGGCGCGTGGACGTCAGGAACTCCTGGCCGGTCAAGTCCAGCGGGAACGCATCCGTCGGGTCGGCGGGGGACGGCCCCGGGCCGAAAAAAAACGCCTGACCTCTTGAAACGCTTGGGCGCGTTGCTCCAGGACAATACGGCAGGCGATCCGATGGGACGCCGGCGTTGCTGGACGGGCAAACGACTACGACAAATCTGCGCCGAACTGGCCCGCCTGGACATTGTTGTCAGCCCGAACACGGTGCGGCGCCTGCTCGATCAGTTGGGCTATGCTCTGCACGCCAACACCAAGAGTCTGTCTCGGGGATGCCCGGAGCGGGACGAGCAGTTTTGTTACATCGCCCAGGAAAAAGAGCAGTTCCTGCAGCGCGGCTTGCCGATCATCAGTGTCGATACCAAGAAGAAGGAATTGGTCGGCAATTTCAAGAATACCGGGCGGGTCTGGAGTCAGGTCGCCACCCCGGTGAATGACCATGATTTCCGTTCCGAGGGCCAAGGGATGGCCATCCCCTTCGGCGTTTACGATCCGGTCCGCAATCAGGGTTCGGTGTTTGTCGGCACGTCGCACGACACGCCCGAATTCGCCGCCGACAATATCGCCCGCTGGTGGCGCCAATGCGGACAGCGTTACTATCCGGAGGCGGACCATCTGTTCATTTTGGCAGACAGCGGCGGGAGCAACGGAGCCCGCGTCCGGATGTGGAAGTGGGCGCTGCAGAAACAGCTCGCCGATCCGTTTGGTTTGACCATCACCGTCAGCCACTTCCCCACCGGGACATCCAAGTGGAATCCGATTGAGCACCGGCTCTTCAGCGAGATTAGCAAACACTGGGCTGGCCAACCGCTGGACAGTTACCGGATCATCGTCGACCTGATCGGTTCGACGACCACTCAGACTGGGCTCCAGGTGCGCAGCCAGTTAATCCGCAAGCACTACGCAACCCAACGCAAGGTCTCAAACTCCCAGTTCAAGACCATCCGGCTCGATCCACACGCCGTCCTACCCCGCTGGAACTACACCATCTTCCCAACCGAAAATCGGAATTAGTTTTTGCACGGTGCCTAACTTTGGAAGGTCGCAACCACCGCACTGGCGGTGCACTCACGTCCACAAAACGGGTTAATTAATAATGAAGACAGCATTATTGTCGCAACCACCGCACTGGCGGTGCACTCACGTCCACTCGGAAGAGCGTCGCGGGGGGGAAGAGTGGAGGTGTCGCAGCCCCCCCACTGGCGGAGAACTCACGTCCACCTTATTGCTATTTCAGTTGGTTTGTGGGAGTGCAGTCGCAACCACCGCACTGGCGGTGCACTCACGTCCACGGGAAGACTCGTCCTCAACCCGGTCAGAACAAAGTCGCAACCACCGCACTGGCGGTGCACTCACGTCCACTGAAATTCACGTTTTGGGTGACGAACCATACAGAGTCGCAACCACCGCACTGGCGGTGCACTCACGTCCACGAGAAGGATCCTTAACATGAAGACGTTCGAATTGTCGCAACCACCGCACTGGCGGTGCACTCACGTCCACTCAAGCTGCCCGACTGGGAGCAATCTGGCGTACTGTCGCAACCACCGCACTGGCGGTGCACTCACGTCCACTCAAGCTGCCCGACTGGGAGCAATCTGGCGTACTGTCGCAACCACCGCACTGGCGGTGCACTCACGTCCACCACGGAAGGGAAAGTAATGAAAAAACTAATCAGGTCGCAACCACCGCACTGGCGGTGCACTCACGTCCACTGAAAAAAAATGTTACAAGTTTGTTCTCGGAGTCGCAACCACCGCACTGGCGGTGCACTCACGTCCACAGGAAACGGTGAAGACATCAAGCAGTTCATCGCCGTCGCAACCACCGCACTGGCGGTGCACTCACGTCCACGGAAAAGAGAAAATTGAAAACAAGAGACGATATCGTCGCAACCACCGCACTGGCGGTGCACTCACGTCCACCCTATGAAGACGAACACCACCACCTAACTTCGGAGTCGCAACCACCGCACTGGCGGTGCACTCACGTCCACAAAAACGAACTCAGTATGCAAGACACGCTAAGGTCGCAACCACCGCACTGGCGGTGCACTCACGTCCACGATTTTGACTGGCCGAACATGTCGGGG
>CAYPUR010000007.1:0-43403 GCA_964413865.1 uncultured Verrucomicrobiota bacterium | reverse complement strand
TGTAGCCGGAGCACTGGACCGCCTTGAACCCGGCCTGCTCGATGATTCGGGCGCTCATCGCATCGTAGGCATCAGGCATGACCAGCGTCTCTTTCGCGGTCAGCAGATCTTTCAGTCTCTTGCTCAGACTCATAACAATCGGGGCCTTGCCGGGGAAGAGGGCCTTCATCTTTGGCATTGGCGTCGGCAGATCTCGCTGGGATCGAGTTTCAAGAGCTGTTTCAGCCGTTTGGCGTCGTCCGCGATTCGCTCATTCTTGGCCAGGGAGTCGCAGACCCATTTAAGCGCTTTGCGGACAGCCATCGGAGCCTCCTTCCCGGGCAGCGAGTAGTACACCCAGCGGCCGTTCTTGCGCGTGTTCACAAGCCGCGCGTGGTAGAGGATCGACAGATGTTTGGACATCGTCGAGGGGGCCAACCCGAACAGCTCCGTGATCTGGCAGGCGCACAACTCGCCCTTCCGCAAAACCAGCACCATGCGGACCCGGTTGGCGTCCGCCAGCGCCTTGGTGAGGTTCATGAACTCCCGCATTGGACCGACTATTCGCCATTCAACGAATCATTGTCAAGCCGACAGATCACCGTCCCCAGTCAACGCCTGATCTCAGCGCGCATTGAGGCATTTGGCGATTGACGGTTGAAGTCGTGATGACCGAAGAGGAAGGGCCATGCAAGCTGCGCGAGGCTCGCATCCCGCGCGTCTGTTGACAGCCCGGAACCCCAGCCGCATTCTGTGGCCGTGCCGCACCCCGGATCGGATTGTGTTGATGTCGCGGACCCAATTCGCGTCGTGAACAGACGGCCCTTTGCCAGCGCCACGGCCCTTCTCAGCACGGGCGGCTTGGAAGCGCTCCAAGACGCCATGGGCGGCGTGCTTGACGTGGTGCGCTGACGTATGCCTCCATATGCCGGCGATGTTGCCGGGTGTTTGCCAGTGGGTCGTGGATGCGCTCGCCATGCTCCAAGCCCAGCCGGACGCGGTGGTGTGCGTGAGGTGCGCGGAGCAGACGAGCGGCTGACGAGATCCGTGAAAACCCAGTTATGAAGGACGAAATCACCCAATTGCTGGCTCGCAAAGACTACGTGCCGGCCAACGTGCCCGAACTGCTCCGACTGCTCCGCTTTCCGCCCGGCCGCCAGCAGGAATTGCAGCGCGCGCTCCGCGAACTCGAGCAGACGGGCCGCGTGGCTCGCATCAAAGGCAACCGCTACATCCAACCAGGTGAGGCGGATCTGATCCCCGGCCGCATTCGGATGAACCGCCAGGGCAAGGGCTTTCTCCAACCGGATGATCCCGGCCTGAAAGAGATTGTCATCCCGGAGAGCGCGACAGGCACTGCGTTGCACGAGGACCGCGTGCTGGTGCGCCGCGATGTCCGGCCCAAAGGGCTGCGCCACGTTCAAGCCGACCCGGACACGGGCACGGTGGTTCGCATCCTGAAACGCGAGCGCACGCGGATGGTCGGCACGCTGCAACGCGGGCGGCGGTTTCTCTACGCGATTCCGGACGACCCGCGCATTCCACACGACATCTATGTTCCCGAGCCGTCCCGGAGGGGCGGAATGGGCCGGCCCGCGCGCATCGGCGACAAGGTGGTGGTCGAACTGAAGCAATGGGAAACGCGCCACGCCAATCCCGAGGGCGAGATCATCGAAGTCCTGGGCGCGCCGGACGCGGAGGGCGTGGACATGCTGTCGGTGCTGCGCCAATACGATCTGCCGCTGGGTTTTTCGAAAGCCGCTCTGCGCGAGGCGCACGCCCTCGGCACGACGCTGCATCCGAGCGACCTTCGCGGCCGGATGGATTGCCGCCCTCACCGGGTCGCCACCATTGACCCCGATGACGCGAAGGATTTTGACGACGCCATCGGTTTGGAGCGTGCGGAACACGGCCACTGGCGGCTGTGGGTGCATATCGCCGACGTGTCCCATTACGTGAAGCCCGGCACGGCGCTGGACGCGGAGGCACGCAAGCGCGGCAATTCCACCTATCTGGTGGACCGCGTCATCCCGATGTTGCCGGAGGCGTTGAGCAACGAACTCTGTTCGCTCAGGCCCGGCGTGGACCGCCTGACCAAGTGTGCCGAGCTCTTGGTATCCAACGAGGGCCGGGTCCTGAGCGCGAAGTTCTATTCAGCAGTCATTCGTTCCCAGCGCCGCTTCACCTACCAGGAGGCGCTCGCCATCCTGCAACGCCAGCCGACCTCTGAGCCCATCGAGCAGATGCTGCATCAGGCCCATGGTCTGGCCCAGCGCATCCGGCGGTTGCGCTTCCGCAACGGTTCGCTGGACCTGGATTTTCCCGAGCCGAAAATCCGGCTCGATGAACACGGCCGCGTGCTGCGCATCGAACGGACGGAAAACGACGTGTCGCATCAGTTGATCGAGGAGTTCATGCTGCTCGCCAACGAGGCCGTGGCCGAGCGGCTGATTCACCTGCGGCGGCCCGCCGTGCACCGGGTTCACGAGGCGCCGGACGCGCGACGCCTGCAGGAATACCGTGAGGAGGTGCTGAGCCACGACGTGCCGTGCGGCAATCTGGAACATCGCCCGGAGGTGCAAAAGCTGCTGACTCGGCTCGACGGACTGCCGATCGGCCCGGCGCTGAAGATTGGTTTTCTCAAGTCGCTCATGCGCGCGCGTTACGCCATCGAGCCGCTGGGGCACTACGGTCTGGCCAAGAAAAAGTACACGCACTTCACCTCGCCGATCCGCCGCTATGCGGACCTGATTGTGCATCGTGCGCTGTTCGATCAGAAAGCCGGCGCGCCGAGCGCGCTCAAGGAGACGGCGGAACACATTTCCGTCACCGAACGCAACTCCGCCGACGCTGAACGCGACAGCAAGGATGTGAAACTGTTCGCATTCCTGAGCGCGCAGTTGAAATCCGAACGCCCTGAGCAGTATCCGGCGCTCGTCACGGACGTGCGCAACTTCGGTTTCTTTGTGGACGTGCCGGGTTTGGCGATGAGCGGACTTGTGCCCTTGTCCACGGTCGAGGACGATTTCTTTGTGTTCGATGCCGCCCGCAATCATCTCGTGGGACGCCGCACGCGCCGCCGTATCCGCTTGGGCGACCAGGTGACCGTGCTGGTAGCCAAGGTGGACCGGTTCAAGAAGCAGGTGGATTTCCGATTGGCGGACGACCGCAAGCCAGTCTCCCGACATGCACGGGGACGAGGCGATCAGTTCGCGGGGGGGCGCCTGCTGCAAAAGTCAGCGGGAAAGCGCTCGCCACGCTCGCGCTCGTCGTAAGCAGATTACGAGGCGATCAGTTCAACGAGCCTTGATTGAGGGCATTCGCCGCGTTCGGCGTTTTCGCCACGGCGCTCGGCCCGCGGCTGCTGGGCGCATTGCTGAAGGCAGGCGCGGCGTTCGATACACTTATTCCGGGCGCAGCCGTGCTTGGCGCGCTTGCTGCCGGCATGAGCGTCATTGCCCAAACCACGTTGCGCCGGCCACACTGAAACACAGGCTGCACACCCTGGGCGTTTGTTGTGCAAACAATGCACCGGATGGCCCGATCCGCGACTTGATTGAGGCGGTATCCGCCGCGAAGTGCCTGAAGGTTCGCGGCTTGCATCAGGATGCTCGCTGGGCGCGCCTCTCGGCACGCCACTTGCGCATGCTTTTGCCCGTGCGGAGCATTTTGCGGAACTTGCCGGTTCGGAAGAGAACGGAGTCTGCCGGGGTCAAAGCCTCGCCGAACCGGAACGCGAGGACCATGGTACTGGCGAGATAGCGGCTCTTGTTTCATGCATGTCTGACGATCTTCTTGCCGCCGCGCCCTGCGTGTCGCTGGCGGACTTCACGAGTGCTGATCTGATCGCACCGCGGTTGGACGGCCTGGATGCGGCGACTGTCATGA
This sequence comes from uncultured Verrucomicrobiota bacterium, assembly GCA_964413865.1. Taxonomy (GTDB): domain Bacteria; phylum Verrucomicrobiota; class Verrucomicrobiia; order Limisphaerales; family J093; genus MWFF01. Next base: position 39,536 of record CAYPUR010000007.1, on the reverse strand, counting down.
GGGAATTATGCGCCATGCTCCAACGCGCGTCGTGTCTGCCCGACCCGCTCGCGTTCTATCAGGCGGCGCTCCACCGTCAGTTTCTCTCGAGCAGCGAACTGAACCACGGGGTGGTTTTTATCCACGCGCGCGTGACCGGGGTGTCGCGGCTGGTTTATGCTTTGGGGCGCACCACGCAACCGTTGCATTGGGTTCTCCAGGACCCTCAACCGGTGCGTTTGGTCTTTTTGTGTGCGGTGCCTGCCACCGAGGCGGCCGCCTACCTGCTGCTGGCCGCGGGGCTAGCTCGCCTGATCAGGAAACCCGAGAGCCTCAAGATGCTGCTCGATGCTGGCGGGGCCAAACAGATGCAGGAAGTCCTCAACGGGATACCGGTCCGCGGCGCCTAACCCGCATATTTCACACCCCGATAGGGCACAGGGCGGTCGGACCTCGCAAGATGAATGCTATGCGGGTTAGAAGAGCAAAACCGCGCCCGAGTGGAAGGATGGAACCGGGCAACAGAGTGTCGCCGCACCCGCGAGGTTTCAGAAACGCTCCGAACCTCGTCTTTCCCCGTCCGGGCGCGGTTGTGCCACAGCCCGGATTTCGTTGTCATCCTCCCGATGGTGAGAAATCCGGGCTAGCCGGTGGTCCTCTTGCCGGGGCCGGGTGGATTGCGGCTTTGCGCGGACGCACCGTCGCGCTAAGGTAGACCTTCAGGACGGCCTCGGATGGCCGCATCCTCATGGAAACCATACTGGCAACCGCGTTGGGTCAAGAGGTCCCGCCCGCCACGGCGGAGGAGAAACGTTTGTTGCTATCCCGCCTCCTGGGCCGAGTCGCCCACGAAATCCGCAATCCGCTCAGCTCGTTGGACATCCACCTGCAGTTGCTCGAGGAGGATCTCGCCACAATGGTGCCTGCGGCACAGGCGAAGCTGGCGGACCGGCTCCAGGTTATCCACGGCGAACTCCACCGGTTGGATGCGATCGTCGAGCAATTCCTCCGCTTGGCGGGCCCTTCTAATCCGAATCTTGCGCAAGTCGACTTGGCACAGGTCATCAGCCGGGTTCGCGATGTGCTCGGACCCGAAGCGGACTCGCGCCAAATCGAGATCGTGACGCGTGTGGAAGAAGGACTCCCATTGATTGAGGCAGACGCGGATCAACTGATTCAAGCCACCCTGAATCTCGCGATCAACGGCGTGCAGGCTGTTGGCGGCGCTGGACGGGTGGAGTTGCGCGCCTATCGCACCACCGACGGGGTGGTTTTGGAGGTGCGCGACACGGGTCCTGGCGTCGCGGCCACCAACCTGGGCACGATTTTCGAGCCGTTTTTTACGACGAAAGCCGAAGGCAGTGGGCTTGGCCTGTGGATCGTGCAGCAGATCGTCGCGGCACACCGCGGCACCATGCGGGTTGTCAACGTTGCGCAGGGAGGCGCGGCGTTCACGATCCGCTTCCCCTTGCATCGCCAGATCCTCGAACATGGAAAAGTCCAAGATTAGCATCCTGGTGGTGGAAGACGAACGCGGGCTTTGCGCCGGCGTCCAGGAGGCGCTCGCTCGGGAGGGCTATGGGGTCGATGCGGCCAACGATGCCAGCGCCGCGCTGCAACTGACCCTTCAACGCCTCTACAACCTGGTGATCGCAGACGTCAAAATGCCGGGGATGAGCGGGCTTGAACTGATGCAACGCGTCAAAGCTGGCAGCCCCGACACGATGTTCATTCTCATGACAGCCTACGGCACGGTGCAGGCCGCCGTGCAGGCCATCAAGGAGGGGGCCTACGACTACTTGGCGAAGCCTCTGGATATGCAGCGGCTCCGGGTGCTGGTGCACAAGACGCTGGAATTCCAGGCGGTTGTGGCCGAGAACCATGAACTTCGGTTGAGGCTCCAGAAGCGGTCCGAGCCCAGCCTGCTGGTGGGCAACAGCGAGTCCATGCGCGCCGTGGCGCGGTTGGTGGATGAAGTGGCGCGCAGCGACGTGACGGTGCTCATTCAAGGCGAGAGCGGGACGGGCAAGGAAATCGTCGCCCGGACAATTCACCACCTCAGTCCGCGCGGGGACCGCCCATTCATCACGGTCAACTGCGCGGCCCTGGCCGAGCAGTTGGTCGAGGCCGAGTTGTTCGGACACGTCAAGGGGGCCTTCACCGGGGCGATTGCCAACAAGACCGGCCGCTTTCAACTGGCCAATGGCGGCACACTCTTCCTGGACGAGATCAGCGACCTTTGCCCCAAGGGCCAGGGCGACCTGCTGCGCGTGTTGGAAGATGGCTGTTTTCGGATGGTCGGCGGCACCGAATCGGTGAAGGTCAACGTGCGCGTCGTCGCCGCGACGAACCAGAATCTGCAGGCGGCGGTGCAAGCCGGTCAGTTTCGCGAGGACTTGTTCTATCGGCTGCAAATCGTCCCCATCCTTGTCCCTCCCCTCCGCGAGCGGGCGGAGGACATTCCGTTGCTCGTCGAGAGCTTCCTCGAACATTTCGCCGCCAAACACAAACGCCGGCGGAAGACCATGTCCGCGGAGGCGCTGCGACTGTGCCAGCGCTTGCCGTGGCCTGGAAACGTGCGCCAATTGCGGAACCTGATCGAACGCCTGGTGATCATCTGCAGGAGCGCGATCATCCAAGTCGAGGACCTTCCGGAGGAAATCCGCGCTCACGACGACAATGCCACCACGTTCCTCGTGCGGGCGGGCATGCCGATGGCTGAGGCGGAGAAGATGCTCATTCGCCAAACGCTGACCCACGTGACGGACAATCGCGAGGAAGCCGCGCGCGTGTTGGGCATCAGCCGGCGCGCCCTGCAGTACAAGCTCAAGCAATACGGCCTGTCGAAGCCGCACAAGAGCGATTCCGCGTCATCGCCGGCATAACGGTCGCCTCGGCGCCAGGGCATGGGAGCGCGCCGACAGATCGCGTATGGGCGCTTTCGACAGCAACCGTGCCTTGGCAACAGAGGGTGCACCGATGGACGCTCCTGGGTGCAATCCTTGCACCCTGAGCGCCGAGCCTCCGCGGCGTGGCCGGGCATGCTTGCTCAACCTATTGATTCGCAACGAGCTCCGTGATCCACCGCTTCGTGGCACTCTCGTTGCTTACAATGGGGCCGATGACTGGCCACGCCTCGATCAGATCGTTTCCTGCTCGACCAGGCCGCAGAGTGCCACGCGATGCGACTTCGGCGCTGTTCTTGAGACAGACCTTTGTGCTGAAAAGCACTCGGGGCCTGCATGCCGCCCCAAGCGCATTGCTGGTTCGCACGCTTGAGCCCTTTGCGTGCGCAACCACTGTCGAAAACAGCGGTCATGCGGTTAATCCGCGCAGCATTCTGAGCGTCCTCTCGCTGGCCGCCGGCTACGGTTCCAGCCTCACGTTCACCTTCCACGGCGATGATGCCCACCAAGCTCTCATGGCCGTCAAGCACCTGTTCGATACCCAGTTCGCCGACGCGTATCAGGGAGCGCGCCGCCTCCTCCCGCGCCATCCCGAGGAGAACCACGGACGGCGAACCGATGGGCCTGTGACAAAGGAATCTTATGAGAACAATGATGGACTTACTCGTGAGCCTGCGCCGAATGGAAACGGCGGCTGAAGACGCCGATCGCAACCAGCAACTGAGTCCCGGCGAGAAACATGCCGTGCGACGGCACGTAAACTTGGTGCAGGAAATCATCCCCCCGGAAGTTCTGACTCAATACAACGACCAAAAGACGACCTCCAGAGAATTGCTGGACGCGCCCGAGCTGTTCGCCATGTCGGTTCTCCTGGCCACCTACCGGGACTTGTCCCCCACCAAGCGCAAGAAACTGCTGCAGCACTTCCGTCCAGCCTCCAACTCCACTTTCAGCGTCGCCACGATTGGGTGCGGGCAACCCCGGGAGCGGCATACTGACTGGCGAGTTCAACCTGACGCGCCTGTGCTCTTGCCACTTCCATCGCGCCAACGAGCGAGTACCGCCTAACCCGCATATTTCACACCCCGATCGGGCACAGGGCGGTCGGACCTCGCAAGATGACTGCGATGCGGGTTAGCACCATCAGCAGTTCTTCCGCCGCCAGGGCCGATCGGATTTCATTCATTCACCGGGCGTTTGCTCCATCGCCGCCAGCAGATCAGCCAGGGGCACGGTGGCGAAGCTGGTCGCCGAGTCGCTCATGGCATAGGGCAGGATCAGAACGCCCCGGTGCACAAGCGCGCCGCAGGTATAGACCACGTTGGGCACGTAGCCTTCGCGCTCCAGTTCGTTGGGCGAAAGCAACGGTGTGCGCAGCCGGCCAATCACCTGGCCGGGATCGTCGAGGTCCAGGAGGAAGGCGCCCAGACAGTATTTGCGCATCGGGCCGACGCCGTGGCTCAAGACCAGCCAGCCGGCTTCGGTCTCGATGGGCGAGCCGCAGTTTCCCAGCTTGACCAGTTCCCACGGCTCCCGGGGCGAGAGGAGCACTTTGGGCTCATACCAGAAGTGCGGATGCTCGGAATACATCAGGAAGAGACTCTCATCGTCCTGCCGCGAGAGCATGGCGTAAAGGCCGTTGATCCGGCGCGGGAACAAGGCCATCCCTTTGTTGCGCACGGCCGGGCCGTTGAGCGTGCTGAAGGTGAAGTGTTCGAAATCCGGCGTCTTCAGCAGTTGCGGCAGAACGATGCGCCCATCGTAAGCCGTGTAAGTGGCGTAGTAAACCGCCGCGCCGTCGTCGTCCTGAAAGCGCACGAAGCGGGCGTCTTCGATCCCGTTCCGCTGGCTGGGCGTGTGCGGGAAGATGGCGCGCTGAGAAACCTGGGGGCTGGGGGTGAAGGCGACTTCGTAGTTCGACTCGGCCAGCAGCACGAGACCGCGGGCGGTGCGGGCGGCCGCCGGGTCGGCAGGACCAACCTGGGCACGGACGGTTTCGAGGACCTGCTGCAGTTCGGCCATGGTGAAGTGTTCCGGCAACTGATCCAAGACACGCCAGCAGAAGTCGCAGCCCACACCCATTTCGGCCAGTTTCCGGCGGAACAAGGGTTGTTCGTAGGTCGCGTTCCAGACCCGTTCCGGCTCGGTCACAAAGGGCGCGGGCGGCGCAAGGGTGACCCGGTGTTGGGCGCTGACGACGCCGGTGCGGAAGGTGATGGACGAGATGTGGCCTTCACCAGTGGCGCGCAGGCTGAGGATGAATCGCAGCGCGCCGGGCGGCAGGTCAGCTTGCTTTGGGTGCGGCACAATGGACGGGTTGAACAGCGCGGCGGCTTCGAGCGAATACTCGTGGGTGAAGTAGGAGGCCAACAGCAACTGGCGGTCGGGTGACGGATTGGCGTCGGCCGGGAGAAAATGGCGCATCTGGCGATAGCGTTCATGGAGGAACTCCTCCAGATGCTCGTGGCGGTCGCCAAATTCCCCCAGCACCTCCGCCAGCAGGCGCTGCACATCCTCCTCGGGCAAGGCCAGCACCCGGGCCGCCAGGCGGCGCGCGGACGTTTCGCCACCCGGCATGAAGGGGCGAATCAGAACGCGGTTGGGATCGGGAAGCAGCGCCGGGCCGCTGCGCTGGACCGTGACGGTGTTCATGATTGCGAGAGGCCGGCGACGGCGCCGGGAACGGATTCAACGTCCGTGTCGCCGCCAGCCTTGAAACTGCTCAGTTCGAATTGCACCGCTTGCATATCCGCGAGCGCCAGCAGAAAGGCCAGCGTGGATTCCGCGCCCTGGTTATGATTCACACGGTCCACGTGAAGGCCGTCGCGGCAACCGCCGGTGGCCGTGTCGCAGAGGGACAGGCCGAGTTCGTTGCGGCCCAGAAACCACTCGAAGGCGCACCGGGCATCCTGCAACCAGGCTGCGTCACCCGTGGCGTGGTACGCGGCAATGCACGCCGAAACCATGGCACGTGCCTCAATCGGTTGCTGGTCGAACGCCGCCCGCTCGCCGCCACGCGTATAAAAGCCGTTCGAGCCGATGGGACGGAAGCAACCCTTGTCGGAGGTCTGAAGGGTGACCAGCCAGCGAAGGGTCGTGAGGCCCAGTTTGAGCGCTTCGGCGTGGCTCATGGCCTGGCCGCTAACGATGAGCGCGTGCGGCAGTTTGGCGTTGGCGTAGGAAACCACGTCCTCGAACCACGGCCAATCCGGTTTGGCGCAGTCCTGGTGGCGTTGCACCATCCGGAGCACGAGTTGTTCGCGTGTCTGACTGACCAGCCGGTCGCCGGGCAGACGGCGCAAGTAGTGGTCAAGCCCCAACAGCGTCAACGCCCACGCGCGCGGCGAGGTGAACGACGCGACGGCCGGCAACGCTTGCTCGAACAAATGCGAGGAAAGCATCTGGATGCTGGGCAGGTCGGTTTGCTCGACGCCCATGCCCAGCGCCCAAAGGCAGCGGCCGTGGCAATCTTCCGATCCAATCTCCTCCCGCCAGCGGCGGTCGAAGCCGAGGAAATTGTGAAAGCGGCGGCGGGTGGGGTCAAAGGCATGATGGAGAAAGGCCGCGTAGGTGGAAATGAGCGCCCGCTGGGGCGGGAACGTGTGACCCAGTTGTCCCAAGCGCAGTAACAGCGCCAGAGCGCGGGCGTTGTCGTCGGCGCAATAGCCCTCGCCAAAGTGCGGCGCGGTGAAGATCGCGTGTTGAAACAGACCGGTCGAGTCCGTGAGCCGGACGAGGTGGTCGAGCTTCAGCTCCGGAAGCAGATCGGGTTGCTGATCGAGGGTGCGAATGGGCGAGGAACGGCGGCCCAGAAAACTGTGGTCAAGCCGGGCCTGCTCGAACGACTTGATGTATTGGGCCGCCACGCTGCCCCAAACCATCTCGCGGCTTAGGCGATAGGCGTGCTTGCGCATCGTGTGCCGGCGGGCTTCGTCGCGCAGCAAGGTCAATACCGCGTCGGCAATCGCAGACGCGTCGCGGAAAGGCACAAGAATGCCGCGGTCCTCGGCTAATAACTCGACCGCGTGCCAGTAGGGTGTGGACACGACCGCCTTGCCCGCGCCGAAGGCATAAGCCAGCGTGCCGGACGTGATTTGGGCTTCGTTCAGGTAGGGCGTGAGGTAAATGTCCGCCGCGCCGATGAACGACTTGAGTTCCTCCAGTTCGACGAATCGGTTGAAAAACACCAGGTGCTTCTGCACGCCCAAATCCTTCGCCAGCCGTTCCAGGCTCAGGCGATACGTTTCGCCCTGCTCGCGCAGCAGATTGGGGTGGGTCTGGCCCAGCACGACATAGACGACGTTGGGGAATTCCTGCACGATGGCCGGCAACGCCTGCAAGGCGTACTCGATGCCCTTGCTGGGCGAGAGCAGACCGAAGGTGAGCAACACCTGCCGGCCCGCCACGTCGAATTCATCCTTGAAGTAATTCGGATCAACAAACGACGTGTCGGGAATCCCGTGGGGGATCAAATCGATCTTGCCCGGAGGCCCGCCGTAAACCTCCCGCAGAAGAGACTCGCCCTTGGCCGCCATGACCACCAGCCGCGTCGAGAGGCGAATGAGATCATGCATCACGCGGCGCTGATCGGCATTCGGTTCGCGCAACACCGTGTGCAGCGTGGTGACGATGGGAGTGCTCAATCGCCGCAACAGGGCCAGCAGATGGCTGCCCGCCGGCCCGCCGAAAATGCCGAACTCGTGCTGCACGCACACCACATCGACGTTGGTCAAATTCAAGAAATCCGCCGCCTGCTGGTAGAGCGGCAGGTCCGCCTCGGGGATCTCAAACCGCACTTCCGGCGGGTAGGCGTAGCCCGCCGCCCGGTCGTTGACGGCGACGACCGGACACTCGAAGCGCCGGCCCAGAGCCGCGACCGCGTTGCGCAAATCTGAGGTGAATGTCGCGATGCCGCATTTGCGCGGCAAATAGTCGCCCACAAAAGCGATCCGGTGAATATCAGTCACACGCTGCATTGCCGTCAGCATAGCCATGCCAGGGGCTTGGGGTCTGTGAAAAAATTACTTCCGGTTTTGCACAGACCCTTAAGGCGAGCCCCGTGTCGGCCGCGATGGCCAGGCGTGACCCACATCCGTCAATCCCGTCGCGTTCCATAGTTCCATGTACGACATTCAGCCCGTGCTCGGATTCCTCGATTTGTTCAGAACAGTGTAAAGGGCCGGCAACACCAGCAGCGTCAGCAACGTGTTGGTGAAGATCCCACCGATCACCACCGTCGCGAGCGGGCGTTGGACTTCGCCGCCTACCCCGACGTTTACCGCCATTGGAATGAATCCTGCCGCAGCCACCAGCGCCGTCATCAGCACTGGGCGCAGCCGCACCAAGCAGCCTTGGCGCACCGCCTGTTCCACCGGCATCCCCGCGTCGAGCTTCTGCCTGATGAACGTCACCAGCACCAAGCCATTGAGAATCGCCACGCCGCTCAGGGCGATGAAACCGATGGCGGAACTGACCGTGAAGGGCATGTCCCGGAGCCAGAGCGCCAGCACGCCACCCACCAGCCCCAGCGGAATCCCCGTGGCCACGATCAGCACATCCGACACCGATTTCAGGCTGAAGAACAGCAGCGCAAAGATGAGCGCCAAGGCCATCGGCACGACGAACATCAACTTCCGGTTCGCCCGCTCCATGTTCTCGAATTGCCCGCCCCATTCGATGGTGTAGCCTTCGGGCAGTGGCACCTGCGCCCCGATTTTCGCCTTCGCCTCCGTCACGAAACGCTTCACATCCCGCCCTCGCACATTGCATTGAACCGTGATCCGCCGCTTGCCCCACTCCCGGTTGATGGTGGAGGGACCTTCCATTTCGGTCAGCTTTGCCACCTGGTTCAGGGGCAGCACCGGCCCTGCCGCTGTCGGAATCAGCGTCGCTGCCAGCGCCTCCGGGTCCGTGCGTTGCTTGTCCGGCAACCGCACGACCAGCGGGAACCGTCGCTGTCCTTCGCGCACGTCGCCCACCCGCCTCGAGCCCACGGCCTCGACCACATTCAGTACGTTGCGGGTCGGCACCCCGTAACGAGCGATGGCCTGGGGGTCCACGCGGACTTGCAGGAAGGTCTGCCCTGTCAACTGCTCGACCGAGGCTTCGCTCGCGCCCCGAATGCCGGCCAGCACCGCTTGCACCTCGCCGCCCAGCCGGCGCAATTCGTCCAAATCGTCGCCATAGATCTTGATGCCGATGTCGCCCCGGATACCCGCGATGAGTTCATTGAGCCGCATCTCGATGGGCTGGCTGAACGCGGTTTTCAGGCCGGGCACCTGGTTGAGCAGCTCGCGCATCTTCTCGGTCAGTTCCGGTTGCGTGCGCGCTTTCCTCCACTCGTCGCGCGGCCTGAGGGCGAGGAAGAAGTCAGCCAACTCAACCCCCATCGGGTCGGTGGCCACTTCCGCCGTGCCCAGGCGCGTCCAGATGTGCTCGATCTCATCAGGGAACTCCGCCATCAGGCGTCGTTCAATCATGTCGTTCTGCGCGACCGACTCGTCCACCGAGATGCCCGCCAGCCGCACGGTGGTTCCCACAATCGCTCCTTCACCCAGTCTCGGCAGAAACTCCCCCCCCATGCGCGAAGCCAGCAGCAACGCCCCAAGGAACAGCGCTGCCGCCAACAGCAAGGTCAGTTTCCGAAACCGCAGCACCAGCCGCAGCGCCGGTTCATAAATGCGGTGCGCCACCCGCACCAGCCACGGTTCCTTTTCCTTCACGTGTTTGGGTAGGAACAAAGTCGTCAGCACCGGCGTCACCGTCAGCGCCAGGATGAGCGACCCCAGCAACGCGAAGATCAAGGTCAACGCCATCGGCTTGAACAGTTTCCCTTCGATCCCTTCCAGCGTCAGTATGGGCAGGAACACAATCAGGATGATGCCCACCCCGAACGCCACCGGCCGCGCCACTTCCAGCGGGGCGCTCCGCAGGACTTCCTCGCGTTCGTCTTTCGTCAGCACCCGCCCCAGCTCCTGCTGGCGCAGGACCAGCCGCCGCATGGCGTTCTCCACCATCACCACCGCGCCATCCACAATCAGCCCGAAGTCCACCGCGCCCAGGCTCAACAGGCTGGCCGCAATCCCGGCCTGCAACATGAAGTTGCCCGCAAAGAGCATCGAAAGCGGGATGGCCACCGCTACGATCAAGCCGGCCCGCACATTCCCCAGGAACGCGAACAGAATCGCAACGACCAGGAGCGCGCCGGCCAGGAGGTTGTGTTCAACGGTTCGAATCACGTTGTCGACCAGTTCCGTCCGGTCATAGAGCACCTCCAGCCTGATGTCCGGCGGCAGGTCCTGCTGCACTTCCGCCAGCTTCGCCTTGAGCGCGTGGGTCACCACGGCGCTGTTCTCGCCCATCAGCATGAAGCCCAGGCCCAGCACCGCCTCGCCCCGGCCATCTGCCGTCACTGCGCCGCGCCGGATTTCATGATCCTCCTGCACCGTGGCCACGTCGCGCACCCGTACGGGCGTCCCGTCATGGCTGGTGATGACGATGCTGGCGATTTCCTGCACGTTCGTCGTCAAGCCCACGCCATGCACCAGCAGCGATTCGCCGCTGCGCACGATCTGCCCGCCCCCCACGTTTTGGTTGTTGGCCTGTAAGGCCTCGATCAACTCTTCAAACGTCAGCCGGTATTTGACGAGCCGGTCGGTCTCCACCACCACGTGGTATTGCTTCTCGAACCCACCCCAGGTGTTGACTTCGGCCACGCCTGCCACCTTGCGCAACTGCGGTTTCACCACCCAATCCTGCAACACGCGCAGCTCCGTCGGCGTGCGATGGGTGTCGGTGGATCGCACCACGTAATGGAACACTTCTCCCAACCCCGTGGCGATGGGGCCGAGCTGTGGCCGTTCGAGGCCCTCCGATAGCTCCACCGTCTGGAGCCTTTCCATGACGAGCTGCCGGGCCTTGAAGATGTCGATGCGGTCGTCGAACGTCGCCACCACTTGCGACAGTCCGAACTTCGAGATCGAGCGTACGTTTTGCAGTCCCGGCAGTCCGCTGATGGCCAGTTCCACCGGCAGCGTGATTTGCGCCTCGGTTTCCTGCGGATTCAGCGCCGCGGCCGTGGTGTTGATCTGCACCTGGACCGGCGTCGTGTCCGGGAAGGCGTCAATCGGCAAGAGGGTCAAGGTCCGCCCGCCAATCACGACCAGCGCCAGCGCCAGCACACAGACCAGCAGCCGGTTCTTGAGCGAAGAATGGATGATCCAGCGTAGCATGGGGTTCCTCAATCATCCGCGCAGCCTGCGCCGAGACGCGACATCAGCATCGCCGACTTCAAGGCAAAGGTTCGACTGACCGCGATTTCCTCCTGTGGTTTCAAGCCCGCCAGCACTTCTCGCCGCCCGTCATGCTTCGCCCCCAGTGTCACGGCTCGCACGTCAAACAAGTCTTCCGCCAGCTTGACGAACACGAACGGCTTGCCCTCGACCTGCTGGATGGCCGGCGGCGGCACCAGTATCGCCCCTTCCGCCGTCCGCGTCAGAATCCGCGCTGTGGCGAACATCTTGTCCTTGAGCAAGCGATCCGGGTTGGCAAATTCCGCGCGTGCGCGGGTCATGCGTGTGCGCTCGTCCACCGCCGGGCCACTCCACGTCAACTTGCCGGTGAACACCTTCCCCGGCAGCGAATCCACCCGCAGTTCCACCGCCTGCCCCACTTGCACCCGATGCAGCGTCCCTTCCGGCACTTGCAGCATCGCCCACACCGTCGAATGGTCCACGAGTGTAAACAACGGCTTGCCCGCATCCACCAGGACACCCCGCACCGCCATGCGTTCGGCAATTTCACCCAGAAATGGGGCGCGCACTTCCATCAGCACCTGCTCCTGCGGCTTGTGGCTCATGTCGTCAATCTGGTCTTCGGTGAAGCCCAGCGTCCGCAGTTGCTGGCACGCCGCCCGGTGCGTGGCTTCGGCTTCCTGGAGGGAGGCTTCCGACGTCACGCGGTCAGCCCGCAGCTTGCGCTCCCGGTCGAGTGTTTGATGCGAGAGCACCGCCTTGGCCACTGCTTCAGCAATCGAGGCGGACCAAATCTTGGCTACGATCTGCTTCTCCTCAACCTTGCTCCCCAGGTCCACCTCCACAGATTGGATGATGCCACTCACGGGTGCAGAGATTTGCGCCAGCTTGTTCTGGTCGAAGCTCACTTCGGCCACGCATTCAATGCCCTCGACAATCGCTCCCGTCTCCGGCGTCGCTGTCTCCACCCCCACAATGGAGGTCGAGTTCGTCGAAGGCAGCCGCACCTTCAGGCTCTCGCCAGGCTTGAGCTTGCCCGTCATCTCGGGCTTGCATACCGCGCACTGCGCTTCCGGAACACCGTGCTCGGTGCACATCACCACGCCATCTCTGGTCTCGGTGTGGGCTTTGGCCCCGCCAAGTCCGCCTGGGGCGTGCCCATGGCCGTCATCTCCCGCTTGGCGTTCCTGTTTCTTGCAGCCGGCAACCAGTGCCACGGCGACGACCGCGGCGAGTGCGATCCTGGTGAGTCGGGAGGACACACCCCACGGATCTCTCGCTCCGTCCCTTTCCCATCCGATGGGAGAGGGTGCCCCGCTTTGCGGGACGGATGAGGCTGAGGGCGCAGTGCATCTCAGTGATTCCTGTGTGCGCTGCAACGTGCTTTGCGCTTTCATGGTCAGGTTTTTATTCGGTGGTGAGAGCGCGGATCGGTTGCGGTTCGAGCAACGCCTCGATTTCCGCCTGGGCAATGTTCAGTTCGAGCAGCTTCTGCAAGTAGGCCAGCCGCACTTCCGCCGTCGTGCGCTGTGTATCCACCAGATCTATGAAGTCGAACTTCCCCTGTTCGAACCCGGTCTGAACCAGGCGCAACGCCTCGCCCGCTTTGGGCAGAATCCGTTCGCGGTAATGAGCCACCTGTTCCGCGGCTGTACGGTAGCGCTTCTGTGCATTGGCCCATTCCCGTTGCAACTGCTGGCGCACACCGAGCAGTTCCGCTTCCGCCACGTTCACATTCGCCCGCGCCTCCCGCTGTTTCCCCTTCCCGCGGTCGATCAGCGGCAGCGGCAGCGAAAACCCCAACTGGATGATGGACTGGTCTGTCTCCCCGATCCGTCCGCCGGCCATCCCAACCTTCACATCCGGATACGGCTCCAGCCGCGCACGCCGATGGGCCAGTTCGGCCCGGTCCAGGTTCGCTTGCGCGGCTGTCGTGCTCGGATGTTGTGCCAGCCAACCATCGGCGCTTTCGTCAATCAGGGCGCTCTCGGCTCGCTCGGCCAACGTTCCCGAAAACAATGCGTCCTTCAGGTCAGGCCGGCCCAGCAGCGTCGCCAACACCTGCCGCGCCGTCGTTTCTTCGCGCTCAAATCCTATCAACTCCATCCGCGCCTGCTCGAGTTGCACCTCGGCCCGCAACTGCTCCTGATAGGCCGCCGCACCGGCATCCACGCGCTTTCGCGCAATCACCGCGAGCGACTCCGCCACGGCCGCCAGTTGCGTGGATACCTGAGCGAGACGTTCCGACGCCAAGACACGGAAGAAGCCCGCCTTGACATCGCGAACCAGTTCCGTCCGGCGCACGGCCTGTTCCGCTTCCGACAGCTTCACCCCGAGGCCGCCGATCTGCTTGTCCAGCGACTTCTTTCCCGGATACGGCAGCGTTTGCGCGATCCCGATGGTCTGCTTCGCGTCCGAGAAGCCCCGTCCGTTGCTCACCGGCCAATCTTCCGCGCTCAACTCCAATTCAGGATTCGACCACTTGTTCACCTGGTAAGCCCGCCCCGCAGCAGCATCGACGCGGGCGCCGGACGCGCGGAACTCGGGGTTGCTTTCCAGGGCCAGTCGAACGGCCTCCACCAACGTGAGCGCCTTCGTGCTGGCAGGTTCTGCCGTCTGGGCAGCCCAACCCAGGCACGGGTCGCCGGCAACCAGCACCGCCAGCGCAGACAACCGACACCATCTTACAATCAAACTCTGTTTCATACCTCGACATCAACGGACACCATACAACGACATGGGCACAGACGCGGCGTGCAGGCACACCGCAGCCATCAGGGAAATCCCGGACAGGAACCGTCAGTAAAAACGTCCCGAACGGGACTGCTTAAGCGACGAGGGAAGGAGCGCGCGGAGGCAGCGCCGTGCGACAGGAGAACTGCCAGGTTCGTGGAAGCTCCGGCGGAGAAGCATTCAGCAGTACTGGATGGGGCGCGGCCGTTCGGGGAGCCGCCTCCCACAGCGGCAGCACAAAACTCAACGCGAGCAGCGGCACGGGAACGCCGGCCGCTTGCTCTTCGGTCTTGTACAATCCCGACTCGACCACCGCGCAGGCATCAGTGTCGCAATCGTCATCCTGATGGGGAGCGGTTTCTGGGTGGTGACAGCAGGCCAGGAACTCCAGGCCGGGCACCTCCTCCAGGTCGCAGTGCACCGTTGCCAGCCCCCAGACGGCCAGCATCAACATCGCAACATATCTCGTGAACCGCGCCACGCCGGATATGATGGCTGTGGCCAGACAATTGTTCAAACTGAATTGCCGATTGTGTGGTGTGATTTGCAAAACCGGAATCGCAGAGTGCAGCACCAGCGACCGTCAAACACTCTCTAACTCTGGTGAATCATAACGTCCCTCATGATTCTTCGATTGCCAACCCGGATCAAATCCGTGCCGTCAAGACCCGCGCTGTTGCTCGTCAGATTCCCGACGCCGAAGACATGCCGAAGATCACCGGATCCGATCAGCCTCCTTCATTTGAACAGGAGGAGCCGCGCGCCGACCAGGATGAGGAAGCCGCCGAAGGCGCGCTTGAGATCGGCCGAGGCGATGAACTTCGTGAGCCAGGATCCAAAGAACCCGCCCAGCAAGGCCGTGGGCGCCAGGGCCAACGCCAGGCGCCAGTCGACATGCCCCAGCCCATGGTGCTTGAACGTCCCGATGAGCGCCGTCGGCACGATCACCGCCAGGGAGGTGCCGATTGCGGATTTGATATCGAGCTTGAGCAGGAGCATCATGGCGGGCACCATCACAACCCCGCCACCCACGCCGAACAACCCGCTGGTCACGCCGCCGATCAGTCCAATCAAACCCGCATAGAGATAGAGCATGGGGCGCTTCATGCCGCAAGCCACGCGCCCCGACAACTCTTTTCGCTCGCTCTTGTCGCTCGCGGGTTCTTTCCCCTGCAACATCGAGGGCACGCGGCGCGCGCGTCTGCGATCGAGCCTCGCCAAGCTTGAATCCGCCGCGCCAATCCCGCATCGTCCGGTCCATGCAAAGTGTCACCGGTCCCGTCTATGTGGTGCGCGACAACATCGACACCGACCAGATCATTCCGGCTCAGTATTTGAATCTGGTGCCGACGATTGCCGACGAGTACGAGAAGCTCGGTTCGTATGCCCTGTGCGGCCTTCCCGACTCGCTTTATCCGATCCGATTCGTCTCACCCGGCCGGCTCGATGCGGAGTATCCGATCATCGTGGCCGGGCGCAACTTCGGCTGCGGCAGCTCGCGCGAGCATGCTCCGATTGCCCTCGGGTCCGCCGGGTGCCGGATCGTGGTGGCGGAGAGCTTTGCCCGCATCTTCTTTCGCAACTCGGTGGCCACGGGCGAGCTGTATCCGTGCGAATGCGCCGAGCGCCTCTGCGAAGTCCTCAAGACCGGCGATGTGGCGACGGTCGATCTCGGTGCGGGGACGGTGACATGCGCGGCGGGCGGACGAGTCGTCCGGCTCAAACCGTTGGGCGATGTGCGTCCGGTGGTGGACGCCGGCGGCCTGTTCAACTACGCCCGCAAGACGGGCATGATCGCCTCTTGACCCCGCTCATTGGCGATCCGTCCGCCACCCCAGACCGGCCAGCGTCGTCACGAATTCGTCCAGGTCGGCGCGCGGGGACCGGCTCAGGTCGGGGTTCCGGAAATTGTTGAGGAGCAGGGCGAAGGCGAATCGCTCGCCGGCCTTGGATGTGACGTAACCGGACAGGGCGTTGACGTACCGCAAGGTGCCGGTCTTGGCCCGGGCGTTGCCCGCGGCGGGCGTTTCCCGCATCCGACTCCGCAATGTGCCGTCAACACCCGCCACGGGCAGTGCGTCGCGGAACACCGCCGCCTGAGGATGCCGGTCCATGAACCGGAGCAACTGGACGATGGCGGCAGGCGTCACCAAATGGCGGCGGCTCAAGCCGGAGCCTTCCTCGAACAGCACCTGTTCGGCGGGAATGCCTGCGCGGCCCAGAAAGGCTTCGAGCGCCCTGATTCCAGCCGCTTCAGCCGTGTGCGGGAACACGCCCGCGGGCGGCCAGGCGCTCCGGTCGGCGTTGGTCTGACTCGAAGCCGCCAGTTCGGCAGCGCCGACTTGCAGCAGGAGCAACTGGGCGTAGAGATTCTGCGACGGCTTCATCATGCGCGCCACCAGGTCGCGGAGGGGAGGCGATTCCACTGCCCCCAATTCCAATCGAGTCGCTCCAGACGCCGAATCGGCAGATGCGCGGGCCGGATCGGCCACGCGGACGTCGCCGGCCACGCGAATGCCGCGGTGTTCGAGGGCTGCCTTGAACAAATGGCCGAACCACGCCGCGGGCGCATGCACGGAAACCGTTTCCGTGATCCCCGTGTCGCCGACGGGGATGCGGCCCGTCACGATGATCAGGTTGTGGCTCAGCGGGCGCTCGACCTGAACGACGCGCCGGACGCCAGTCGGCGCCGTGACACATCGGTTGTCTACGGGGATGAAGCCGGACCCGGGCACGAACTCAACCGTCGCCGGGCGTCCCGGGGCCTCGGCCGGCTTGACCACGACATCGACCGTGTTGTCATTGATGGTGAGGGCTGACACCTCGGCCCCGTAGGCGTACTGGAGGTCGTCCCAGTCCCATCCCGACCCAAGCGCCGGGCTGGCGAAGTAGCTGGCATCGGCCACGAGGTCGCCACGCACGCGCCTGATGCCGGTCGCGGCGACCACCCCGAGCAGAGGCTCGAGCGCCCGATCGAGCCGGCCCTCATGAAACCGGGCGGCGAAGGTCGGATCGCCCCGACCGTACAGAATCAAGTCGCCCTTGAGCGTTCCGCGTCGAGTCGGACGCTCCCGGCTGCAGACCGAAGTGCGAATGCGGAACTCGGGTCCGAGGCGATCCAAGGCCAACGCGCCGGTGAACAGCTTGGTGTTCGACGCGGGGATCAGCAGATCATCGGCGTTGTGCTCGAACACCGGTTGGCCGGTGTCGATCGAGACGATCCGCACGCCCCAGTGCGCGTGGCGAAAGCGGTCCTGATTGACGTGCGCCGCGAACCGCGCCCGCAGACCCGCAGGGTCGGACGGCGGGGGCATAACCTGCAGACTCGCGGCTGGGGCCGCGGCAGCCCATGCCAGCCAGACAAGGAGAAAGAAAGAAGCTGAGGGACGTCTGTTGCGGTTCATGAGAAGCGAAGTTTCTTGTTTACTGCCTGGTCGGATCACTGCACAGACCCCTCACCCCGGCCCTGTCCCATCCGATGGGAGAGGGTGCCAGGAGGGCGGGTGAGGGTGACGATGGAGCGCATCCCGGTGGTTCCTCAGTAAGAGCGCATTGCGCCCTTGAACCATGCTCGGAGGGCCGATTACGCAGCCGCGGAATCGGCCCTCCGAGAGAGGCGGCGCTCTGCTAACTTCTCCAGGGGCGAAGGCGCTGCAGACCGGTCAGGACCTGCTTGGTGATCTGAACATCCTCCGCGACCTGCCAGTCGAACATGCCCACGAGGATGAAATCGGCGCCGTTCTCGAAGGCGTAACGGAAGCCGCGCTGGGGCGGGATGGCGCCGGCGGCGAGCACTTTGAAGGCGATCCAGGGCTTGGTGACGTTGAACATGGCATCGACGACTTCTTCGGGATTGCTGCACCAGGAGTTGTCGTAGCGTCCCAGATCGTCGGTCTCGCCCGGCTTGGGCGCGGTGTGGTAATCGTGCGTGTGGAGGGTCTTGACGTAGAAATCGGGGTTGATCTTGGCCTTCTCGCACTCGACGATCGTGCGCAACCCGTGCGCGCCGATGCCCGCGCTGAGCTTGTAGCTGCGCACCAGATCGAGAATCCGGACCAGGGTGTCTATCTTCCCCTGCTGAACGAGCGCATCGGCGCCGTCGCCGGTGATGTGAATGGCCGAGGCGCCCTGGTCGGCCGCCTGTTTGAACTGATCGAGATCGCCATTGGGGTTCACGCGCGCCTGGGCGATCCATTTCATCTTGCCGCCGCGTTTCCAATGCGCCTGCAACTGGCTGATGCCGTCGCGGACCCAGCTATTGATCACGTTGATTCCGTGCGATTCGGCCAGTTCGAAGGTCTCGAGAATCTTAGCGTCGGTGTTGTAACGCCGCATCAACGCGGCCACGTACGCGAGATCGCGGGAATGGGCATAGCCGCTAAGCAGGTTCCCTCCGAGCATCAGCCGGCTGTAGGCCACGTCGCCGATCCGGCCGGTCGGCAGCGTGTTCTTCGGGGACGCAAGAAGGCCGGCTTGGGAGGCGGACGCCGCCGGGGCGGGATCCAGTTGGGCCTGCGACATAGCGGGCAACGCGGCGGCACCGAGGGCGGAGACCTGAATGAAGCGGCGTCGGTTGAGAGAATTGGCCATAGTCGTGTGTTCCTTATGTGCGATCGCTCAGTCGATTGACGCCCAGTGTAGAACGGCCGCCTGGCAATGAACAGCACGAAAAAGAGGACTGAAACCCACCCAAGTCGTCGCCCGAACCGGCTTTCCGTCGGGTCCAAGAGGCGCGCCGAGCTCCCGCCCCCCAGTCGCTTAACGGCGCCGCCGCCGTCGAGTGGATGGGCGCGCGCCGGGCGAGGCGAGGCGGCGGAGTTGGGTCTCGGGATCCCAGCCGGGCGGCGGGGCGATCGCGCGGCTCGACCACTGCATGCCCGCCTTGCGCCATGCGCTGCGCCACTGCGCATAGCTCTGACCGGCGTCGTCGTCCGAAACGCCAAACTGGAACCCGCACGACGGGCAGATCTCGTACGAACCGCCCCCGCTCTTGCCTCGAGGCGGTTCGGCAAGGCTCGGGTACCCGCAGACGGGGCAAGTGTGGGGCATGTTAGCGGAGGTCCTTGGCTTTGACGGTTCTCCCCGGCTGCCGCGTGAAGTAGTCGCGGCTGCGGGGCTTGAAGTAGGTCTTGGTCGTCCCATCCCGGTTATAGGCGGCGAAGGCGCCGGTCTTCGGGTCGAACACGCGCAACACGCCGTCCTCGTCCTGCTTCATTGGCAGGTCCTGGGCCTTGGCCCGCTGGAGGAACTGCCAGGCCATCGCCGCATAGTCCTCCGGGCTGCGGGCCTTGAAGTCACTCCCATGGCGATCGAAGTGGTCCTGGAGGGTGGCGTAATAGCCCCAGGTCTTTCGCGCCGGCGGGGCCGGCGCCGGGGTCCAGGACGTCTGACCAGCCGGGCGCGGCGCCCCCGCCGTCGCGGCGGTGTCCTGTGCCCGTTTGGCCCGCGTGGGGGCGGTCGCATCGGGGGACGCCGACGTGCTCGGGGTCTGGAAGGAGTTGGTCGTTAGGGCGTATCTCGAGGTCCCGACGGTGTAGAAGTACCGGGTGCCGGGCGCGAGGTTCGTCAAGGTGAGCGCGTGGTCCTTGCTCACGCCGCCGCTGGCGCGCTGGTCAAGTTTCCTGGGCGCGATGCCGTACTGGACGCGAGCGCCGGTTGCGACATCCGTTGCCCACCGCACGACGGCCTTGGTGGTCGAGAGTTCCTCGATCGCCGGTCCCGAGACCAACTCGGCGGCGCGCAGGGGCATCCAGGCCATGAGCAACACCCAGACCAGGGAGATCCGGGCTGCTTTCGTGCAGAGGGCCGATACGGCTTGTGTCTGACTTGCGCTTGGCATTGGACTACATCTTGCAGAACTGTTCGAACGCGCCGCCCAGAAGGCCGTGCACATCGCGTTCCACCTCGGCCGCTGTCGGTTCCCAGCCTGTCAAGGCCAGGTCGGCGTACTTGTCGGTCAGGGCACTCGACAGGCTGCGCCGGGTATGGTCCCACTTGTAGATGATCTGGTCGAGCACCCGCGCGTCGGAGTGCTGGGCGGTGAAGCTTGTCCCGAGCAATTCGAGCCGGAGCCGAAGCGTCTCGTCGATCAGGTAGGGGACATTGTTGAACCACCAGCAGCCGAAGGGATGCAGGTTGGCGAACTTGCGGGCCAGGACGCACAACTCGTGCTGGTTCTCGCGGGACAGCACGGTGACGAGGAACCGGTTCTCCGGGTAGGCGGCGCACAGGTGGGCCAACGCCCCGAGGTCGCTGCGCCCAAGCCCGTCTCCGGCAAGGCCGAGCCGCGGATTGACCGCGCGCCGCACGCCCATCATCAGCGCGAACGGCTGCCCGAACTCGAGGCAATGGGGCAGGACCGCCCCTTTCATCAACTGGGCGCATTCGTTTTCGCCGCGGCACGAGAACTCTGGCGGCAGGGAAACCATCAGGTACCGCGCCTCCATTCGCAGGGTCCAATCCGCAAGGAAGCGGCGGACTTCGTTGAGCGTATGAGTCGAGAGGCCTTCGCCCACCTCGTAGCCCCACTCGGCGAGACGGACGGCGGCGCGGGGCCAATCGATCAGGAGGGGATCGACCCGGAGCGCCGCGACGAACCGTTCGTCGCGCAGGAAGCCCTTGTGCCAGGCCGCCCGCTCTTCGTCGTCGAAGGGCGAGTCGGTCATGTAGATCGACTTGACGTTGGCGAGTTCCATGCAGCGCGTGACGTAGGTTTCGGCATTCCATTGCGCGAACCAATCGCGCAGCGCGGCCAGGTCGCGCCGCTTCACATCCAATCCGAGCCGATGGAGTGTCGTCAGCACGCCGCGGCAGGCTTCGGAGATGGGCGAATGTTCGATGAACAGGGCGTTCCAGATGATCTCGGCCTGGCGGCTCTTGCGCAGGGTCAGGAAGCTTTCGGGCAGGAGCTCCTGGCGGCGGTTGGCTTCCGCCATCAGGTAATGGTAGACGAGCATCTCGTCGATCCCCCACAGGAGCAACCCGCCCAGCAAGGGATCGTACAGATGCGTGTGGATATCGATGACGGGTGTCGAGCTGACCGCCCGGTCGACCATGGCAGCCAGCGCGTTGCGTCGGAATTCCGTGACGGGCGTGCTCATGGGCGCTGATCCTGCTCCAAGGTCGCTTCGGCCAGCCAATCCCGATTGAACCGTGTGAAGGTGATGAACTGGTATCCCCGCTCGGCGCCCCGTTCCCACAGAACGCCAACGGTCCCATCCCCGAGGACCGCCAGGTCGGAGTACGCCGCCAGTCCGGGTGCGACCGCCCGCTCCCGTGGAAAGGTCAGCCCCTCGTCCCGACTGATCCGGACGACGAGGTTCGCGCGGTCGGGGCCTTTGGGGCCGGTCCACAGGATCCAGTCGCCACCCTCTCCATCGACCGACGCCGGGTAACGCTCGATGGCGCAGCAGACCGGCGTGACCTTCTCGCCGGGGCGGGCTGGGGACCAGGTCTCCCCTCCGTCCCCGCTGGTTGACAGCCAGCGGTGGGGGCCGGATTGCTGTCGGATGTCGATCATCAGGCGTCCGTCGCGCAGCTCGACGAGCTGGCACTCGTCGCCTGAGACGCCCGGCACCCTCCGGCCTCTTTGCCAGGTGCGACCGTGGTCGGCGCTGAAGACGGCAAAAACTCCCCATGGCTCGAACATCCACACCGGCACAACGAGCCGCCCATCGCGGGTCTGGATGCCGCCGCCCGGCCCCACGACGCTGCACCGCCACTTGGGATCGGCCAGGTCGCGCGTCACGCGTGTGAGGTCGATCGGTTCGGACCATGAGGTGCCGTTGTCGCCGCTGGTGCGCGCGAGGATCTGGCTGTCGTCGGTTCCCGGACGCGCCGTCGAGGTGTTTCGACCCGGCTTACACCGGAGGTAGAAGAGCCAGACCTGTTTGGTCTGCCTGTCGACCAGGGTCGCCGGGTTGGCGGCTGACCAGCGATCGCCGGGATCTTCGATGATCTTCATGGGCGACCAGGTCACGCCGGCGTCGGTGCTCCGCCGGCAGACCAGATCGATGTCGTTGCCGTCGTAGCCCGGGTCGCCCAGGTTGTGTTTGCGGGCTTCGGCGAAGGCAAGCAGCGTGCCGTCCGGGGCCGTCTCGATGGCCGGGATGCGGTACCCGACATACCCTTCCGTTCCCGAGGCGAAGACGTCCTTTTGCTGAAGCAGGGGCTGTCCGCGGACGGGAGCGGCGCCGAGGAAACCGATGACGGCGGCAGCCGAGCAGAACAGAACGGATCGTGTCTTCATAGCTCGTCCACACGGCTGCGCGCGGTTCGAGACCCAGGCTCTCCGGCTTGTCTTGCCCCGCTCCCGAAGCGTGCGCCAACTGACGGGGCTATCCGATTTTCGGCAGTTCCCACGGTTTGCGGTACTCGTAGCTGTGTTGCTTGACCTGGACGGGGTCGCCGACGATCTGCTCTTTGGCCGGATCCCACTTGAGGGGCTTGCCGGTCTGGACGGCGATGTTGCCCAGGTGGCACACGGTGGCGGAGCGATGGCCGATGGCGACATCGCAGATGGGGGGCTTGCGGCTCTTGATGGCGTCGAACCAGTTCTGGTGATGGTCGCGGCTGACGGCGAGCTGGACTTCGTCCTGTCCAAGCGGTTCTTCGATGGCGCCTTTGACCGAGGATTCGAGCTTGCCGCGGTCGACATAGATGATGCCATCCTGGCCTTCGAACGTGGTGCCGATGCGGTGGCTCTGGCCGCAGATGACCGTGACTCCGTTGGCGTACGTGTAGGTGATTTCGAACCAGCCCGGCACTTCGTATCGTTTCTGGGCGTCGTGCTCGGCGCGCGCGCTGATCTCGACCGGCCCGCTCTCATCCATGTTCAGCGCCCACTGCGTGATGTCGAGGTGATGGGCCCCCCAGTTGGTCATCTGCCCGCCCGAGTAATCCCAGAAAAAGCGGAAGTAGTAGTGGACGCGGTGCTTGTTGTAGGGACGCTTCGGCGCGGGCCCGAGCCACATGTCGTAGTCGAGTTCGGCCGGCGGCGCGCTGTCGGGCACCAGCGGCTCCTTGGTCCAGTTCACGCCCGGCAGCCCGACGCGCACGGCTTTGATGTCGCCGATGCGTCCGGACCGGACGTACTCGCAGGCGCGGCGGAATTTCTCGTCCCGCCAGGAGCGCTGCTGGCTGCCGGTCTGGACGATCCGGTTGTAGTAGCGGGCGGCTTTGACCATGGCCCGGCCTTCGTGGATGGTCAGGGTCAGCGGCTTCTCGACGTACACATCCTTGCCGGCCTGGCAGGCGTGGATTGCGGGGAGGGCGTGCCAGTGATCGGGCGTGGCGATGAGGACCGCGTCGATGTCCTTGTTCTCGAGCAAGGCCCTGTAGTCCCCATACCCCCTGGCCTCGATGCCGGTCTTTTCCTTGAGCTGCTTCTGGGCTTGCGCCACGTGACCCGTGTCGACGTCACAGACGGCGACGACGTGCTTGGCCATCGTGGGCGCCATCATGTTGCTGCGGCCTTGCCCGCCGACGGCGATGATTCCGACGCGGATGGCTTCGCTGGGCGATGCCCCGGTCTGTGCTCGCGTGCGATTGAGGAAAAGGCTGGGGGTGGCGGCGAGTGCGGTGGCGCCGAGCGACACAGTCCCGGCGCGTTTGAGGAAAGCCCGGCGGGGCATCGACCAAGGATTTGTCATGCGGATGGTTATCCGGTTTTTGGGGCGCTGTGTCAACGCTCCCGGGCTTGGACAATAGAATCCTTGAAAGGCGCAATTGAGAGGTGCGACACTTGAGTCGATCGCGCCGAGTTCTTGGGTTTCAAGGATTCGAGGCGGACGATTGGTTTGCAGGATTTGCCAGCATGGCTAGGGAATTCATCCGAATCGGCGGCGCGCGCGTCCACAATCTCAAGAACCTGTCGCTCGAAATCCCCCGCGAGCGGCTGGTGGTGATCACGGGGCCGAGCGGCTCGGGCAAGTCGTCGCTCGCCTTCGACACCCTCTTTGCCGAGGGACAGCGCAAGTACATGGAGTCGCTCTCCGCGTACGCCCGCCAGTTTCTGGATTTGATCGAGAAGCCGGATGTGGACTTCATCGAGGGTCTTTCGCCCGCGATTGCCATCGAACAGCGGACCGCCGGGTCCAATCCCCGCTCGCTCATCGCGACGACCACCGAGATCTACGACTACCTCCGCCTCCTCTACGCCCACGTCGGCCAGCCGCACTGCCCCGTCACCGGGCTCCCCATCGCGTCGCAGACGGCGACCGAGATCGTGGACAGAATCGCGGCGTTGCCGCCCCGCACCCGAGTCATGCTCGTGGCGCCCGTCGTGCGCGACCAGCGCGGCGAATTCCGCGACGTCCTCGAACGCCTGACCCGCCAGGGATTCGTCCGGGCGCGCCTCGACGGCGACATGTATGAGCTGGGCGGCAACGTGCGGGCCAGGCTCGATCCCAAGAAAAGGCACACAATCGAGGTGGTGGTCGACCGATTGGTGATCGACGCCGCGGTCCGGACCCGCCTGGCCGATTCCGTCGAGACGGCGTTGAAATGGGGCGAGGGGCGCGTTCTGGCGCTCGAGCAACCGCCCGGAGCGGACGCGGACGCGGACTGGGCGGAGACCTTGCATTCGAGCCGGATGTATAGTCCTGCGACGGGCCTGAGCTATGACACCCCGACGGCGAAGCATTTCTCGTTCAACGCGCCGTTTGGCGCGTGCGCGGTCTGTCACGGGCTGGGGAAGAAGCCTGTATTTGACGACCACCTGGTGATACCCGATCCCGTGAAATCGCTCGCGCAGGGGGCGGTGGCGGCCTGGCGGCGCGGCGGCAAGCGGATGGTCACGTACTACAAGAGCCTGCTCAAGGGGCTGGCAGCCCACTACGGCGTGAGTCTGGAATCGCCATTCGAGAACCTGCCCGAGGCGTTCCAGCGGGTTCTGCTCCACGGATCGGGCGAGACCCCCATCGAATTCACGTTCTGGCGCGCTGGCAAGATGAGCAAACTGAGCCGGCCCTTTGAAGGGGTGCTCCCCAACCTCGATCGGCTCTACCGCGAGAGTGAGAGCGAATTCACGCGCAACCGGCTCAAGGCCTTCATGAGCCACCAAACGTGCGACGCCTGCGGCGGGCGGCGCCTGAAGCCGGAAATCCTCGCCGTGACGTTGGAAGCGGCGGACGGGACCGGCCAGGCGGGTGCGCTGGAGCCCCGGGCGCCCGAGGCAACCCGATCGGCGGCCTCCGGCCCGGCGACTGGCCCTTCGATTCCCGGCCTTTCGATCATGGATGTGTGTCGTCTCTCGGTCGAGGACGCGGATCAATTCCTGAAGGATTTGAAGCTGACGGCATTCCAGCAGAAGGTGGCCGGCGAGATCGTCAAGGAGCTGCGGGCGCGGCTGGGTTTCCTGAAAAACGTCGGTCTGGGGTACCTCACTCTCGACCGCGAGAGCGGCAGCCTGAGCGGCGGAGAGGCCCAGCGGATCCGGTTGGCCACGCAGATCGGCGCGGGCCTGGTCGGCGTGCTCTACATCCTCGATGAGCCGAGCATCGGGCTGCACCAGCGCGACAACGACCGGCTGCTCCACACACTCGAAGGCCTGCGCGACCTGGGCAACTCCGTCCTCGTGGTCGAGCACGACGAGGAGACCATCCGCCGCGCCGATTACCTGATCGACCTGGGGCCCGGGGCCGGGGTGCGGGGCGGTGAGTTGGTCGCTTGCGGAACGGTGGCCGAGGTGATGGCCAATCCCCAGTCGCTGACCGGGCGTTATCTCAAGGGCGATTTGACGATCCCGATCCCCCGCCGGCGCGGAAAGCCGGTTGGCGACAAAGGCTGGCTGAGGGTTGTGGGGGCGCGGGAGAACAATCTGAAGAAGATCGATGTCCGGTTCCCGCTTGGGACGCTGACATGCGTGACCGGCGTGAGCGGGTCGGGCAAGAGCACCCTGGTGGACGACATCCTGCGGCGCGCCCTGGCCAGGCGTCTGACCGGCGCCAGCGAGCGGCCGGGCCTGCACACCGGCATCGAAGGCATCGAGAACCTGAGCAAGATGGTCGTGATCGACCAGACACCGATCGGGCGCACCCCGCGGAGCAACCCCGCCACCTACACAGGCGTCTTCAACCAGATCCGGGACCTGTTCGCGCGGCTGCCGGCGGCCAAGATCCGCGGCTACTCCTCGGGGCGATTCAGCTTCAACGTCCGGGGCGGGCGTTGCGAGAAATGCCGCGGAGACGGCGTCCTCAAGATCGAGATGAGCTTTCTGCCGCCGGTCTATGTTCCATGCGAGGCGTGCGGCGGGCGGCGGTACAACCGCGAGACGCTCGAGATCACGTACAAGGGACTCAACATCGCTGACGTGCTCGATTTGACCGTCGATGAAGCGGTTCCGTTCTTCCGCGCCCTGCCGGGCATCCACGATGCCTGTGTGACACTGGCTGAGGTCGGCCTGGGTTACCTGCGCCTGGGCCAGGCCGCCACCACCCTCAGCGGCGGTGAAGCGCAACGGCTCAAGTTGGCGACCGAGTTGAGCGGGCGATCGCTGGGGCATACCCTTTACCTGCTCGACGAACCGACTACCGGCCTCCACTTCCACGACATCGCCAAGTTGCTCGAGGTCCTCGTCAGACTGCGCGACGCCGGCAATACCCTCATCGTCATCGAGCATCATCTCGACGTCATCAAATGCGCGGATTGGATCATCGACCTCGGGCCCGAGGGCGGAGCCGCCGGGGGCGAGGTGGTGGCCGCCGGCACACCGGATCAAGTCAGCGCCAATCCGGCCAGCCACACCGGACGCTACCTGAGCCGAATCCTCGCGCGCTGAATCGGGCGGACAGGCCCGGGCGCATAGAATTCTTGAAATGGCGCGCCGAGCGCCGACAATGAGATCCAACTTGACCCCCGTAAGCCGGGGGCTTTGAAGGAATCGAGTCATGCTCGTCACTGGCCATACGTTCCGGATCGTTCTGGGCATCGCGCTGCTCGCAGGGTTGGCGCTCGAAGGGCCGCGCGGGCGCGCCGCAAGTTCGGATGAGGATCGCGCGTATGAGGTGGCGATCAAGATGTTCCAGGACGGCCTCTTCGAACTCGCGGATCGCGAATGCGCCAAGTTCGCAGCCGCCTTCCCGAACTCGGAACGACTCGCCGATGTGGTCGTCGTCCAGGTCCAGGCCAAAATCAAGCGCAACCAGTTCGACGACGCCCTCGCCCTCCTGACCGAGCGCGCCCCGGCCGCCGGGCCGCGGGCGGATGAATTCGCGTTCTGGCGCGCGGAGACTCTTGTTCAAAAAGGACAGCCCGGCCCGGCGGCCGACGCCTTCGCCCATCTGACGGCCACATTCCCTCAATCGCCCCGGTCCCTGAACGCCGCCTACCGCGAGGCGTATTTCCGTTCCACTTCGGGCGAAACCGACCGAGCGGTGGCCTTGCTGCGGGACCCCACGAGCGCCTTCGTGCGGACGGCTACCGCGCATCCCGAGGATGAATTCGCCGTGCGGGGGCGGCTGCTGCTTGCCGAGATCCTCAGCAGCCGGGGCGATCGCCAGGGGGCCGAGGAAGCGCTCGCGGCCATCGGCGACCGCCCCCTGCCGCCCGAACTCGGCTGGGAACGCGGGTTTCTCATGGCCAGACTCAAGGTTGGAGCGGGCAAGATCCAGGAGGCCTACCCCCTCTCGACCAACCTCACGGCCGCGATCCCCGCGTCCATTCCGCCCGAGCGGCGCGCAGCGGCGCTGCTCATCGAGGCGGACCTGCTCGACCGGATGGGTCAGACAGATCCCGCACTGCAGACCTACGAGCGCGTTCTGGCTGAAAGCCCTGCCAGCCCGCAACTCGAACAGGCCATCGCGCGCTACATTGCACTGAGCCTGCGGGCGCCCGATGTGGCGGCCCCGGTTCAGCGGTTCGAGGCTGTGCTCGCGGCGCACCCCAACAATCCGGCCCTCGACCCGGTGCGCCTGACGCTGGGCGAACTCAAACTCAAGCAGTACTACGTGGCCAGGACGGCCGCGGCGCCTGGGGCTTCGGCGAACCTGGCGCTTTCCACGAACCTCTTGGGACAGGCCCGTGCCCAATTCGACTGGGTGGCGACCAATCGTCCCGCGGGTCCGCTGTTCGGCCGCGCCCAGCTCAACCGGGGATGGTGTTATTGGGAAGAAGGCCCCCAGAGCCTGGCTGAAGGCCTCAAGGCGTTCCGGGAAGCCGCGGCGCACTTGCCTTCGCCGGCTGACCAGACCATTGCGCGGTTCAAGTGGGCCGATTGTCAGCTCCGGCTGTCCGACATCCCCGGAGCGATCTCGAACTACTGGATCGTTGCCACCAACGCTCCGGCAACTCCAGGCGCGACCAACGATTTGGCGGCGGAGGCGCTGGGCCAAATCGTCCGCGCAGGCGTCGAGGCCGGCGATCTGGCCAACGCCTCGACCGCTCTGAACCACCTGTTGCGTGCGGATCCGACCGGACAACTCGCCGATCGCCCGACTTTGTTGGTGGGCCAGGCCCTCGCACAATTCGGCCAGCCGCAGGCGGCTCGGACGCTCTACGATGAATTCCTGCGGCGTTACACAAACTCCGCGCGCCTTCCGGAAATCCGCCTGGCCCTTGCCGAGACATTCGAACAGGAGCGGGGATGGGACGCCGCTCATGGAGCATATGCGGCCTGGTTGGGGGCCTACAGCAACAACCCCGCCGTCTCCACCAATATGATTGCCCAGGCCACGTTCGACCTGGCGCGCGTCGCCTATCGCGCCCAGCCCGACACCAACGCGCTGGCGCTTCTGACGAATTTCGTCCGCCTCTATCCGTATCACACCAACGCACCGCTCGCGCAGTATCTGGTCGGCGAATATGCCTTCGGGCAGGGTGATTACGCGGGAGCGGAGCTGCATTTCCTGGATCAGTCGCTGATCCAGAACACGAACCTCCTCTGGGGCGAACTGACCTACCGGGCCCGGTTGATGGCCGGACGCGCCGCCGTCGCCCGCCAGAGCTACCGCAGCGCCCGGGACCACTTCGACTGGCTCATCACCAACGGACCGCTCCACGTGGCCAACTCGCCCATCCCCATCCCGATCGTGGCGGAGGCCTATTTGTTCCGCGGCGACACCTTTGTCCTGGAACCGACCGAAGCCGAGACCAACAGTCTGGCGCGCTTTGGCGAGGCCATCAACGCCTTCTCCAAAATCACGGAGCGGTTCCCGACCAACGAGTTCGCCCCGCTCGCCTGGGGCCGGATTGGCGAGTGCCACTTCCAACTCGCCACTCTCGATCCCAAACGCTACGACAGCGCCGCCAATGCCTTTCGACGGGTGCTCGAATCGCCGGCCGACGCCTCCCTGCGGAGCCAGGCCGAGTGGAAACTCGGCGTCGTCCTCGAAAAGCAGGCCCAGCTCAAGCCGCCCCCCGAGCGCGCCGCCCTGTCCGAACAGGCGCTCGATCATTACCTGCGCGTCCTCTACGCCAAAAACCTCCGGCCCGACGAACAGCCCGATCCGTACTGGCTCAAGCGCGCCGGCCTCAGCGCCGCCGAGTTGGCCGAGAGCCTCAAGAAATGGGATGTGGCCCTCGGGCTCACCCGCCGCCTGATCACCGACCTCCCGATCCTCAGACCCCGCCTCGAGAAAAAGATCGAGGATCTCCAAGCCGCCCGACTGAGCGCCGATGAGCGCGGGCGCGGCAATTGAGGCGAAAATGCCGCGGAACAGCAATGCCAGACGAACCAAGAATCCTGCTGCCACGCGCTTACTATAGCGCACCCATAGCCGCGTTTCTTGCCTCGACACCGGAAACGATCCTCGGGGTCCTGACTTCCAACAGCGAGATGGCGGTCGAACCGGCCCAGCGCGATGCTTGGCTCCAAGAAATCGCCATACTCAACACGACACTTCAAGGACTCGATGGGACGCTCTTTCTGGAATTCAACATTCCTCGCATGGGCAAACGCATCGACGCGGTCGTCGTGGCCGGTGCGATGGTTTTGGTAATCGAGTTCAAGGTTGGCCAGAGGCATTTCACCCGCGCGGACCTGGACCAGGTCTGGGATTACGCTCTGGACCTTAAGAACTTTCATAAAGCCAGTCATACGGCCCCGATCCTGCCAATTCTGGTGGCGACCGAAGCGCAGACGTCTGCCAGCCTCTTACCCGCACCATACGACGACCAGGTCTATCCTCCGGTCCAGTCAAACACTCAGGGAATCCGGGGCTTGATCGACAAAGGTCTCTCCAAAGCCAAAGGCGCGCCGTTGGATGGGATGCGATGGGCCGCGGCGTCTTACCATCCCACGCCCACGATCATCGAGGCTGCTCAGTCGCTCTATGCCCAGCACTCGGTAGATGCCATCGCGCGCCATGACGCCGGCGCCCGCAATCTCAGAGTCACGTCAACCCGGATCGAAGAGATGGTCGAGCAAGCGCGCGCGTCAGGCTGCAAGATCATCTGCTTCGTAACCGGCGTGCCGGGGGCCGGCAAGACGTTGGTCGGTCTCAATGTTGCCACGAAAAAACGGGATGCAGCCCGACCGACCCATGCAGTGTTTCTCTCTGGCAACGGTCCGCTCGTCGCGGTCCTCCGTGAAGCCTTGACACGCGACGAGGTTCTCCGCCGACGATTGCGCGGCGAACAGGTCCGCAAGGGCAAGGTCGGCGAAAGCGTGAAGGCATTCATCCAGAACGTTCACCACTTCCGCGACGAGGCACTACGTGAGACCACACCGCCGATAGATCATGTCGTCATTTTCGATGAGGCGCAAAGGGCATGGAACATCGCGCAAACCTCGGTCTTTATGCGCACCAAAAAGAAGGTGCCGGGCTTTGCAGCCTCGGAGCCGGAATTCTTGATATCCTATCTCGACCGGCACAATGATTGGGCGGTCATTATCTGCTTGGTGGGAGGCGGTCAGGAGATCAATAAGGGCGAGGCTGGTATCGGTGCCTGGCTTGAAGCCATCAGCACAGCCTTCCCAAAGTGGCATGTATACATCTCCCCACAACTGACGGACAGCGAGTACGCGGCGGGTCACGCCATCGATGCCCTTCGATCCAGACACCACACGCACTTCGATGACGCGCTCCATCTGGCCGTTAGCATGCGCTCGTTCCGTGCCGAGAACGTCTCGACGTTCGTTAAGGCGGTCTTGGACTGCGAGAGCGCAATCGCGAGGGAAGCCTACGCGAAGCTGAGCCAGCGTTACCCCATTGCCCTGGCCCGGGACCTTGATCAGGCCAAAAGATGGATTCGGCAACGAGCACGCGGAACGGAGCGCTATGGACTCGTCGCGTCGTCCGAAGCCCAGCGGCTGAAGCCGCATGCGATTGACGTCCGTGTGAACATTGACCCAGTGCATTGGTTCCTCGATGACAGAAGGGACACGCGATCAAGCCTCTACCTGGAGGATGCCGCGTCCCAGTTCGACATCCAGGGACTCGAGCTGGACTGGGCGTGTGTTACTTGGGACGCGGATCTTCGTTTCACGGGCTTAGGATGGTCCTATCATATTTTCCGCGGCGACGGGTGGCGTGTCTTGCACAATGAGGACCGCCGACACTATCTGAAGAATGCTTACCGGGTGCTCCTAACCCGAGCGCGGCAGGGGATGGTCATCTTCATCCCGCCTGGCACTCAAGATGACCTCACACGGAACCCAGCGTTTTACGACAGTACCTTCACTTATTTGGCTGGTCTGGGTATTCCGATGCTGACATGAAAGCCGACTCTGACTTATCGTGACCGGCGGATCATGAAGAAGCCGTTGCGGGCACTGATTATCGAGGACTCGGAGTTTGACGCGGTGTTGCTGGTCAACCAACTGCGATTGGGCCAGTACGGCGTCGCGTGGCGGCGGGTCGACACGTCCGAGGCCATGAGCCGGGCCCTGGCCGAGCAGCCGTGGGACATTGTGTTTTCCGACCATCAAATGCCTCAGTTTAGCGCGCCCGAGGCGCTCGAGTTGCTGCAGCGCACGGGCCTCGACTTGCCATTCATCATCGTCTCGGGCGGGATCGGCGAGGCCACCGCGGTGGCGCTGATGAAGGCGGGCGCCCATGATTTCCTCACCAAGGGCCAGCTCGGGCGGTTGGTGCCCGCCACCGAACGCGAACTCCGCGACGCGGCCAACCGGGCCGCGCGACGCCAGGCCGAACAGCAGATGCGCGAAAACGAAATGCGCTACCGTCTGCTCTGGCAATACTCGCCCGACGCCATCCTGATGGCGGACGCCGCGGGGACCATCGGCTTCGTCAATCCCGCCGTCCAGACGGTGTTCGGCTACACCCCTGAAGAAATGCTCGGGCAGCCGGTCTCGCTTCTGCTCGGGGCCGAAGCCAACCCTCCGCCCCCGGCAGAGCCGGAGGCCGCGGAAAGCGACCCGGATGCGGCGCCGATGCGGGAGTCGGTCTGCCGGCACAAGGATGGGCACGGGATCACAGTCGAGGTCGGATTCAGCGCGCTCGAATGGCAGGGCCGGTCCTGGCGCGTCGCCTTCATGCGCGACATCACCGCGCGCCGCCGCGCCGAGAGCGCCTTGCGGGCCCGCGACGAGGAATTCCGCGTCGCCCGCGAGATTCAGCGCCGGCTCTTTCCGGAGCAGCCGCCGGTCGTCCCCGGCTATGACATTGCCGGCTCCTCGTTCCCGGCGGACGAGGCGGGCGGAGACTATTTTGACTACCTCGAGATGCCCGGCGCGGGTCTGGGCATTGTGGTGGGAGACGTCGCCGGGCACGGCATGGGACCGGCTCTGATCATGGCGGAGACGCGCGCCTACCTGCGCATTGTGGCGTTCAATCACCAGCGCCCGTGCGAGGCCTTGACGAAGGCCAATCGGGTGCTGGCCGACGACCTGGGCCAGAGCGACCGGTTCGTGACGATGTTCTTTGCGAGAATCGATGCCGCGACGCGCACCCTGCTCTACAGCAGCGCCGGGCATCCGGCGGCGTATCTTTTCGATGCAGCCGGGGGACTGAAACGGCGATTGGCCCGCACCGGTCCGGCCCTGGGCCTGGACGAAGACACCCAGTATCAGGATGCCCCGGGCGTCACGCTCGACTCCGGCGATCTCCTGGTGGTGTTGACCGACGGCGTCACCGAGGCCGCCGACGCCCACGGGGGCCTCTTCGGCGCGGACCGGGTCCTCGAAGTGGTCCGGTCCCACCAGCACCTGCCAGCCCAGGTGATCGTCAAGGCCCTGTGCGCGGCGACCCGCGCGTTTGCCGACGGCGGGCGGCAGACCGATGATGTCACCGTGCTGGTGGTCAAGGCATTGCCCGATTCCGTCGTTGACGGGCGGCCCGGCGCTTCCTAGCTTACTATGCAACAGGCCCGTGCAGGCCCCGAAGGCGTTTCGGGGTCTTTTTCGTGCTGCCCGACACAATTCACAGAACTATGGCAAACACAATTCTGATTGGGGCCCAATGGGGCGACGAGGGCAAAGGCAAGATCATCGACGTGCTGACCGAGAAGGCCGACATTGTGGTGCGGACCCAGGGCGGCAACAACGCCGGCCACACCGTGTTCATCGGCGCCCAGAAATACGTGCTGCACCTGATCCCGTCGGGCATTCTGCGTCCGCGCAAGAAGTGCGTCATCGCGAACGGTGTCGTGATCGACCCGATTTCCCTGGTCGAGGAGATCGACGGCCTGAAGAAGCTGGGGGTCAAGGCGGCCAACAACCTGTTCATCAGCGAGACCGCGCATCTGGTTCTGCCTTATCACCGCGACATCGATGCCCAGCGCGAGGTCCGCAAGGGCCAGCAGAAGATCGGCACCACAAAGCGGGGAATCGGGCCGGCTTACGCCGACAAAATGGCCCGATCCGGCTTGCGGATGATCGACCTGATCGCCCCGGACCGGTTCGAGGCCCTTTTGCGCGACCGGCTCAAAGAGAACAACGAGGTGCTCAAGTCCCTCGGCGCCAAGCCCCTGTCCTTCAAGAGCGTCCACGCCTCGTACCGCGCGGCCGGTGATCGGCTGCGTCCCTACGTGACCAACACCGTCGTCATGCTCAACGAAGCCATCCGACGCGGCCAGAACCTGCTCTTCGAGGGGGCGCAAGGCACGTTCCTCGACATCGACCACGGCACCTACCCGTTCGTCACCTCCTCGAACACCACGGCCGGGGGCGCGTGCACCGGCTCGGGCGTGCCGCCGCACCGCATGGACAAGGTGGTCGGCGTGATGAAGGCCTACACCACGCGCGTGGGCGAAGGCCCGCTCCCGACCGAGAGCCAGGACATCGCCGATATGCTCCACGCCATGGGACGCGAGTTCGGTGCCACCACCGGCCGCCCGCGGCGCTGCGGCTGGTTTGACGCGGTGGCCACCCGCCACGCCTGCATGGTCAACGGCGTCGACGACCTCGCCATCACCAACATCGACGGCCTCGATGCCGTCGAAACCATCCGGGTCTGTGTCGCCTACCGGGTCGGCGGAGCCACCTACGATCATGTGCCCAACGACGCCCAACTCCTGGCCCAGTGCCAGCCGGTCTACGCCGATTTCCCAGGCTGGCTGACTCCCACGGGCAAGGCCACGACCTGGAAAGCGCTCCCGCCCAAAACCCGCCAGTACCTCAAAGCCCTGGCCGAATTGTCCGGCGCCCAAATCCTCATCGCCTCAGTCGGCCCGGCGCGCGACCAGACCATCGTCGTCCGCAAATGAGCTCGGGCCCGGCTCACCTCAGCGCGTTCAGCGCGGCCTCCTCGCCGACGCATGTCGCCATCATCATGGACGGCAACGGGCGCTGGGCCAAGGAACGCCGTCTGCCGCGCATCGAGGGACACCGCAACGGCGTCGAATCGGTGCGGGCTGTCGTGCGCGCCGCGGGTGAAGTCGGCATCAAGTACCTGACTCTCTACGCGTTCTCCGTCGAGAACTGGAATCGGCCCAAGGACGAAGTCGACATGCTGATGAAGTACCTGGCGCGGTACCTCAAGAGTGAGATCGGGGAATTGAACCGCAACAACGTGCGCCTCGAAGTCATCGGCCAGACCTATCGCCTGCCCGAGTTCGTTCAACAGCAAATCGACCGCACCCGGGCCGCCCTTAGCAAGAACAACGGCCTCACGCTCATCCTGGCCCTCAGCTACGGCGGACGCACCGAGATCGTCGAGGCCATGCGCAATATCGCCCGCCAAGTCAAAGAAGGCGGACTCGAACCCGCCGAAATCAACGAACAGGTCGTCGCCCAGAATCTCTACACCCGGAGTTACCCGGATCCGGACCTTGTGATCCGGACCAGCGGCGAGTTGCGCGTCAGCAATTTCCTCCTCTGGCAGATCTCGTACGCCGAATTCGTCGTTACTCCCACGCTCTGGCCCGATTTCCGCAAGCCCCAGTTCCTTGCCGCCCTCGAAGAATACGCCCGCAGACACCGGCGGTTCGGCGGGGTCTGAGATGGGAGATCGGAGTTCGGAGATCGGAGTTCGGAGGGCGGTGCGTCGGTGCGTCAGTGCGTCAGTGCGTCGGTGCGCCGGCTTCCGCCGACTTTTAAGCCTCGTCAACAGATGTTTCCTTCAGGTGGTGAGAAATCCGGGCCAGGCACACTTTGGCATCGTGTGTCACGCAATGGACGCACAGAATGGCATAGAACATGGCAAGCCAAAAGCCGGGAAAAGAAAGCCTTGTCCTGGGATTGCAGTGGCCGGACTATCGGTTCGCCAGAAACACTATGCCCCTCACCAAATCGCGGATCGTTGATGCGCTCGATGAAAGAACGGGCGTGGAAAAGAAAGCCGCTGAGGCCGTGCTCGAATGAATAGGCGGACCTTTTTACAGACCTCGGTTTGCGCCGCATCCGCCGTCGCTGCCGGGTGCCAAACGCAGCCGCGCGCAGAGGCGGTGGATGCGCCGTTGCCGAGGCCGTGCGCTGCCACGCGCTGGCGGAAAGACGGGGTGGTGCTGGAAGCGACAGAACCGTGGGAGGGAGAGAACGTCCAGAATTTCACCACGCGCGCCGAGCCTCTGGGGCGCGGGGCGTGGCGGTTGTGGTATTCGGTGTCGGGTGAGCGGCAGCGTTTTGCGGTGGCTTACGCCGAGGGCGTCCCTGGCCAGCCGATGAAGAAGGTGCGGGCAGCCCTGTCGCCGCGTGAGCCCGCGGACGAGCCGCTTGCCATCGGGAATCTGCCGGAGGGCTGGAACCCGGTTCAGGTCGTTCACCTGCATCTTCGAGATGGCCGCCACCGCCTCTACTTCTGGGCGCACGGTCCGGAGATCGCTCGCTATCTCGCGGCGGAAAGCGAGGACGGGAGGCGGTATCGCGTCGTCGATCCGTTGCGTCCGGCGCTCTATCACCCAAATGACCGCGCGGCGTTCGGTGTGCCGTCGCCGGACGGCGTGCTGTTTCGCGCGGACAAGAGCGCGAACCGTCCCTCCGATGAACCCCTGGCGTTGCCCTGGCTCATCTCCAATGACGCCACGAACATCTATCAACTCGCCGACGGCACGTTTGAGATGTACTCGGTCGCGTTGATACCCGTGCCGAAGACCGATCCCGCATACGTCGCGGAGGATAATGCGCCGGGCCTGCTGCGGGTCATTGACCGCTACACCTCGGCAGACGGACTGCGTTTTGAAAACCGCCAACGCGTCATTCAGCGCGATGCCAACGACCCGGCTGATCAGCAGTTTTATTACCTGTCGCTCACACACACGCCAAAGGGGCGCGTCGGTCTGCTGGGCCATTACCGATGCCGGGCACAGACGATGGATCTGGAGTGGTGTTTCTCGCGCGACGGGGTGGATTGGCGGCGCCCCTGGCGCACGGGCTGGTTGCCGCGCGGTGAGCCGCCTGCGCCGGACTGCTACGGCATTTACGCGGGCAGCCAACTTGTGGAGCACGACGGACGTTGGCACCTCTTCTACACAGGCGTGAACAGTAGTCACAACGGCAGGCACGCCTACGGCAAGGCGCGGCAGGTCGTCATGCTCGCCACCACGGACTCGATTTGGGAAGGATAACAACGCCGCTACGGCTCCTCGCTGATCAATCCCGCCAAAGCAGCCACACACATCGTCCCGCGTAGACCAATCTCAGTGCCCAATCGAGGGCCGGGCGTCGGCGGTCAAGGCCAGATCTTCGGATGAGAAGCGGGAATCGTCAGCCATCTACGTGCCCGACCTGGGGCTCAGGCGTCGTTGGATAGCCGGTTGAGTTGGCGATCATTCACCAAGAGCGGATCCGGCTGACCGAATTCGTGTAAACGCGTTTGGCCCTCCAACCAACCTCCAGCTCGGCCAGGTGAAGCCTGCCGTCGAACAGCGGCCAGGGGACGTGTTCCGCAAAGAGGCGAGCCGCCGGTGCCGGTCCACCGAAATCGAACTCACGGCTCGTAGCCAGGGTTTGCCTCCACGATCTGATCGGGGTGGTACTCAGGCTCATCCGGACCGTACGTGCGCGCCAGGTTTTGCTCCGACGTACGCAACCAGTCCTGACGCTCGACTTCGAGCGAGTCCGCTCCCTCGACGGGCAACAAGCGAGCGATCGGTTCTGCGCCGCGCGAGATCAAGATCGGCTCCCCCTTTTCCACCATCGCGAGGAGCGATGCCGGATCACTTTGAAACTGCTCGGTTGTCGCAATGCTCATCGTCGCTACTGTCCCCCATTGGCTCGGAGGAATCAGGCCCTCTATACTGCATGCTCGCGACCCGCCCGACCGATACAATCCATCCGACCATGAGCACCATCGCACCGCGCCGACTCAAGGACGTCAGCAACGCGGCCCTGTTCCGCGAGTTGAGCGGCCAGGTAGGCAGGTTCACCACGAAGACACCGAGAGCACGAAGTCCGGACTCCCCTCTGTCGCTGAGGTCTGGCCACGGTTTGGCGCTCGACCCCCTTCATGCCAGCCTCCGAGACCTTCGTATCTTCGTGGTGCATGGTTTCAACTTCACGATCCTGGCCGAGGAGATCGCCAAGCGCGTCGCCACGTACCAGATCGGCAGCCGGACCACGGTGATCGGCCCGCTGATCTCTGGGGACCGGATGCCCGATCAGTTCTGGCGCGATGCCCTGGGCGGGGAGTTTCGATGCACGCCGGCCGAGACGCCCGGAACGTGAATCCAGATCAGGTCGGCGGCGGTGACGGCAGACCCTTCATCGGGGACAATCCCAACGGGTTACCTCATTCTGAACGTCAAGGACTCCACGCAGAGACTTCCAGTATGTAGTAATCGGCACCTGCCTCCGCCGGAACGTCATTCCAGTACAAGCCAGCCCCGGAATCGAAAACGTATGCATAATCTTCCCCCTCCCATCCCCCGCCGCCATCGCTTGGTTCTCCGATCCCCCATTGGCTCCACTCCCACGGCTCTCCCGTGACCCATCTCCAATCCCCTTCTGACGCTTCATCGGTAGCGCCGATCCACCCGCGATACCTCAGCATGATCTGATCACCAACCTGTTGTACACACTCACTCCATTCCTCTGCTGAAGTAATGGTCGCCAGATGTCCGCCCCGGGCCTCGGCGTCCGCCTTCGCCTCATGCCATGTAAAGGAACCTTCGATGATGGAGAATGTGGGTCGTGGCTCTCCCCGCAACCTGAACAAAGCCATCCCCCCCTGCGGGAACGGTAGGGTCATGCTGATCACCGTTTCCGATCCTTCTACATTCTGCCAGTCCGGATCTGCAAGTTGGCTGGCTTTCTGGAGTCTCATCCCTCTGCCCGCCTCATTCCAGGATACCACCACTTGATCACCTTCTCGCCGGATCTGGAGCATGATGCTCGAAGTCGCCACTGTTGCCAGTGTACTCTGAACTCGCCCGAGCGCGCTCTCCACCACGACGCTGTAATTGCCCAGGTCCGCAGCACTCAGTTCGGTGATGATCATCGTGCTCGTTCTCGCGCCGGAGAAGCGCCCTCCATCCACCACATCGGCACCTTCCCGCTGCCATTGGTAGCTCAGCGGGAGGCTTCCCGTGGCCTCGACTTGCAGGGAAACCCTGGAGCCCAAGGCGACCGTCTGGCCCTGCGGCTCATGAGTGATCATCGGCGGAGCGAGAACAACGGTCAGTTGGGCGGGAAAACTCACCGTCCAGCCGTAGGCGTTTCGGACTTCAACCACGTACAAGCCAAGGTCTTGGGCTTCGACGCCGCTGATCGTCACTGTGCCCGTCTGGCTGCCGCTGATCCGTCCCTCGTCCACGAGTGCGACCCCGTTACACCGCCACTGGTAGCTGAGCGGCAGACTGCCGACAGCCGTGACGCTGAAACTCACGTCTGATCCGCTGTAGACACTTTGGTCTGTCGGGCCGGCGCTGATCTGTGGTGGTTGAAGAATCACCGTCAGGCTTGCTGCGGCGCTGGTCACTGAGCCGTAGGCATTGCTGATCATTACCATGTAGACGCCCAGATCCTCGATGCCGGCATCGGCGATAGTCAAGGTCGCGGTTTGAGCGCCGGAAGTCTTGCCGCCGTCGTTGAGGTCAACACCGTTACGCTGCCACTGGAAAGTCATCGGAAGGCTACCGGTCGCAGCCACAGTGAACGTGGCGTGGGCGCCGCTGAGCAGCGTCTGATTCCCAGGCTGGGTCGTGATCTCGGGCGGACGCAAAAGGACGGTCAGCGTGGATGGATTGCTGGTGACCGAACCGTGAACGTTGCTCACGACGACGGTGTAAGTTCCGGCATCCTCTGGCGTTACGGCGCTGATCTGCAAGGTGGTCGTACCGGTTCATCATAAAAGTTCCTGTCCGGAAGTGGGATTCGATAGCAGAATCCCGT
>CAYPUR010000006.1:43895-47996 GCA_964413865.1 uncultured Verrucomicrobiota bacterium | reverse complement strand
TCTACAGGCCTCCCCATGCACTTTCCTCGCTCTAACTTGTAAACTGCCGCTAGCCAAGTAAACCTCAAACGATTGTTTTATGAAGACCCTGCATAAGATCAAAACCACGGCCGCCTTGGCCGTGCTCCTGTTTTGCGCACTGATTCCCTCGACTCCGGCACGGGGCCAGCCATGGGCAGTCATTCAAGACCGACCAGACGGCCCGGCCTATTTGGCGGCCAGCGTGCTGGTTCAATTCAAGACCCAGGCCACGGATGCGGAGCTGGCCGACGCGGTGGGGCGTGGCCAGTTTCAGGTGATTGAGCATATTCAGACCGAGGCCATGAAAGCCGCCGGCCACCTGGGCGTGTCGCACTTGGCGACCGCGCTGCCGGTCTGGCAGGCAGTCCGGGCGCTGCGCAATCATCCGGCGGTCGAGTTCGCGGAGCCGAACTGGGTTTATACGCACCAGGCAGTTTCCAATGACCCCTACTTCACGGGCGGCCAGTTATGGGGTATGTATGGCGACCTGTCCTCCCCGGCCAACCCCTATGGCAGCCAGGCCGCGGAGGCCTGGGCGGCCGGTTACACCGGATCGAGCAGTGTCGTCGTAGGCGTGATTGATGAAGGCATGCAGGTGGGCCATGCCGACCTGAAGGAGAACATATGGGTGAATCCGAGCGAGACGGTCGACGGTTTCGACGATGACGGCAACACTTACGTGGATGACATCAACGGTTGGGATTTCTACAACAACGACAATTCGGTCTATGACGGCACTGCCGATGACCACGGGACCCATGTGACGGGCACCATCGCCGCGCTCGGTGGCAACGGCATCGGTGTCGCGGGTGTCAACTGGAGCGCCAAACTGATCTCCGGAAAGTTTCTGGGCCCGACCGGCGGCACGACCGACGCGGCCATCAAGGCGGTGGACTACTTTACCGCGCTCAAAAAACGGGGCATCAACATCGTTGCCCTCAACAATTCCTGGGGTGGCGGAGCTTATTCCCAGTTCCTGCACGACGCCATCATCCGGGCCGCAAAAGCGAACATCCTGTTCATCGCGGCCGCGGGTAATGGCGACCGGCGGGGGCGGGCGATTAACCTCGACGCGACGCCCTACTACCCGGCGTGTTACGATACTTCGCAGGGCACCGCCACCGAGAATGCGGCCAGCTATGACTCCGTGATTGCGGTGACGGCGATTGACAACATCGGAAACAAGGCCAGTTGGGCCAATTACGGCGCGACCAAGGTCGATCTGGGCGCGCCGGGCGTCAACATCTACTCGACGCTTCCCGACAACACCTACGGGGCCTATGACGGAACCTCGATGGCGACGCCCCATGTCACCGGCGCGGTTGCCCTGTACGCGTCGACCCACCCCGCGGCGAGTGCTTTGGAGATCAAGGCCGCGATCCTCGCCGCCACGACCCCCACCGCATCGCTGGCCGGAAAGACGGTCACTGGCGGGCGGTTGGACCTCAGCACAGTGATCACGCCGACAACGCCGCCCGAACCCGGTGATGAGCCGCCGACGGTGTCCATCGCCAGTCCGCAAAACAACGCGATCGTCGCTAAGATGGTCGAGATTACCGCCCTGGCAACCGATGATGATGAAGTGACCGAGGTCAAGTTCTTTGTCGATGAAACCTCGATCGGGACCGGCTCCTACAACAGCGACGGCTGGTCGGTGTCGTGGGACACATCTCAAGTCGGCGATGGCTGGCACACCCTGACGGCGGTTGCCACGGACAGCATCGGGCAGACAACCCCCAGCACGGACGTCAGTGTGCTGGTGAATAACGAGGACGATCCGTGCGCGATTATTGTCCCCAGTGGGTACGAGGATGCCCCAGCCAACAATTGGAGCGGAACGCTCACGCAACCGCTGCGCATCCAGCAGGTCTATACGCCCCAGGGCATGGGTATTGCCGAGGGCGTCACACTCTATGGCATGGCCTTCCGCCTGGACAGCAGTGTTGTCTCGGCCGTGAACGGATCGATTAAGATACTCGTCCGCCTGTCCACGACCGCGGCGCAGCCTGACAAGCTGAACACGCGGTTCAGCTCCAATGTCGGGGCGGACGTAAAGCAGGTGTTTAGCGACACGGTAGAACTGAAGGAGGTCGTCGCGGGTGGGTTTGACGTCGTCATCCCCTTTGGCGCCACATCGTTCGCGTATAATCCCGGAGCGGGGAACCTGCTTGTCGACATCGCCACCTACACCGGCGTTGCGGACGCCAAGGTCGATGCCGCCTACGTCGGCCTTGACGGCACCTCGCGCATATTCGCGCTGAACCCGAGCGCCACCAAAGCTGCCTACTACGATACCCAGGGCGACGTCATCAGGTTCCAACTTTGCCCTCCCCCTCAGTAACAGTGGCGGTCGCCTTTCTACCAACGGCCCGGCGGCCCTTCACGTGGTCGTAATCCGCTAGTCCGGATTCCTCGCCACCGGGCCGAGTTGTCAGAAGCGCGGGACTGCGTCCGCCAAAAGGACCAGCTCCGCGCCTCCAACCCCAATCCGTCCTGCCGTTCGAAATCGATTGGAAAGGAACAGGCCGCTTCCCTCGGCGCCGACCGCGGGTTAGCATCGCCGCATGCCGAAGTCTTCTCTCGCTGCGATTGTGTTCGAGTGCGATCGCCAGTTGCGGCCTGACCGGTTCCAGGACTGGGATGGAGCGCACAACGGGCTCCAGGTCGAGAATCGCGGTGGCGTGACGCGGATCGCCGCCGCGGTGGATGCCACACTCGTCACGGTGCGTCTGGCCATCGAGACGGGAGCCGACCTGCTCGTCGTGCATCACGGGTTGTTCTGGTCGCCGCGCCATCCCTGGACCGGACGGCACTACGAACTGCTGCGGGTGCTGCTCGACCACGACCTCGCGGTGTACAGCGCGCATCTGCCTCTCGATGCGCATCCGCGCCTTGGGAACAACGCGCGGCTCTGCGCCGCGCTTGGATTCAAGCGCATCGAGCCGTTCTTCGAATGCAAGGGCCGGCCGATCGGTTGTGCCGCGCGCGGGCGGTTCGGGCGGGCGGATCTGGCCGAACGGCTGCGCAGGGCGGTGGGCGGGCCTGTGCACGTTGTGCCTGGCGGTCCGGCGATCTGCCGCCGCATTGGGGTTGTCAGCGGCGGCGCCGGCGCCGAGTTAAGCCTCGCGGCCGCCGGAGGTGTGGACACGTTCATCACCGGGGAAGGCCCGCACTGGACGTACGGGCTGGCGGAGGAAATGGGGATCAACGTGCTCTACGCCGGCCATTACGCGACCGAGACGTTCGGGGTCAAGGCGCTCGCGGCGCACCTGGGCAACAAGTTCCACCTGCCCTGGTCATTCGTGGATCATCCGACCGGGCTCTAACCCGGATTTCTCACTGCCGGGAAGATGACAACGAAATCCGGGCTAGCGGTTCTTCATGTAGATGTAGATGAGGCCCCAGAGGATGGCCACGAAGAACGCCAGCAGAGCCAGAAAACGGTTGCGCGCCACCCGCTTTTCGTAACGCAACGGACGCAAACCATGAATGCTGCCCGCGGCGAGATAGTTGACGAGTTTCGGATTCGACGTCGGGGTGCCGCGGAGCTGTGACAGCCACTTGCGGAACGTGGTCAGGGGATCGTACTTGCGCACGCCCAGTTGGTTGAAGTGGTCGGGAGTCGAGTCGCGGTCCGGCGCCCCTTGAACGCCGAGATGGTCGATCGCCTCGAATCTGGGCTCCCGCAGCCCCGCCGGGAGGCGGCCTGCGGACGATGCGGATTGCGCGGTGGGGCTCCCAGGTCGAGATGCGGGGGGCGGGGCGCTGAGCCGCTCGTTGAGTTGGCGCAGTTCACCCTGGAGCGCTTCAATCCTCGCGTTGAGTTGGCGCTCACTCTCGGCAATCGGATCCGGTTTCTTGCGGAAGAACCGCATGGTCGCTGGGACTCGAAGGCGTGTCGTGTGCGAGGATTACTGGCGCAGCAGCAGCACGCAAAACGTGATCAGCCCAGCCAAGCCGACCACCGCCAGCGGCCAGGTCAGGGCCAGGCCGACACGGCAGAGTTCGCCCAAAGGACGCCGGGTCAAGCCCCCGAGCGGGTCGTCGGCCGACGCGGCGGAGGACGCCTCGCCCTTCGGC
>CAYPUR010000006.1:20952-43885 GCA_964413865.1 uncultured Verrucomicrobiota bacterium | reverse complement strand
CGCGGCGGAGTCGTCGAGGAGAGTCCATTTCAACCGCGCCGCGTTATACTCCATGCGCGCGTTCTCGATGCTGGTCAGGGCGCGCGTGAGTTCGTTGCTCCAAGTCTCCGTTGTCCACGCCTTTTCGTTGATCGATTCGATCCTGGCCAGCGCTTCCCGAAAACCGGCCAGTGTCTTGGCCAGTTGCTCGGCGTCACGACGCGCCTCGAACTCCGCCTTCTCGAGCAGCCCGATCCCGCGCGTCAAATGCCCGGTTGTCTCGGTCCGCCCAGCCTCGAATTCCACCCGCCGCCGTCGCGCCTCTTCGAGGGCGGATCGCTGCCGTTCCAGTTCTTCCTGGGCCCGCTTGAGTTCGGCGATGCGGCTCTGTGTCTCGCCGACCTTCACTTCGAGTTCTTCCCGCGTGGGCGGACGGGTCGTGACGGGGGATCCGGCCGTGGGCGGCGCGCCCGCCGGACTCATGCGCGCGGCCCGCCCGGTCTCCACATCACGATCTACAAAGTCGGTCTCTTCGAACGGCGACGTCATGGGCGCACTGTAACACCGGCCAAGGGTGTGTAAAGGCCAGCCCGTTCCGCCAATCGAGGAGACCAGCCGTCTCACCTTCCGCGGTTCATGGCAAGCGTTGACATTCAACGGTTGAACGCGCGCGGGGTGCAAGAACAGCCGCATGCGAACCTGCAACAGCTCGACAAGAGGCGCCCTGTATCCTTAACGCAGCAGGGTGAAAAAGGTGTCACCCGGGTGAACGCCGGGTCAGGGACCCGGCCTACAACAAGCTGCTGATCCTCATGGTGTAGGCCGCGTGCCCCCACGCGGCCCAAGGACATCTTGCTAAGGATTTGCAGAGGCCGGCGCGGAGACAATCGCAGATTGACCGTTATCGCCTGCGGATCTTAAAGTCCAAACGCGTTTCCTGCCAGGCCCAGGGTCGACCGATTCGAGGCCGGCGCCTCCGGCCGTCAACGGCCCGAGGTCGAGTCTCGACGCGGCGACTCCGGACTGAGCGGGCGCGACGGACAGACTTTCATGAACCCAATCCTGCGCGTTGTGCGGGGCCAGCCTTCATGGCGAGTGGCCTCGATGGATGTCGAAGCCTTCGTCACCCGGATGGGGGGCCAGATCGGCCCGGTCACCTTCGACCGCCGCGGGCGCCGGGTGCAACCCTTCGCTGT
The DNA here is from genome assembly GCA_964413865.1 of uncultured Verrucomicrobiota bacterium. Taxonomy (GTDB): domain Bacteria; phylum Verrucomicrobiota; class Verrucomicrobiia; order Limisphaerales; family J093; genus MWFF01. Next base: position 42,710 of record CAYPUR010000006.1, on the reverse strand, counting down.
CGCTCCCTGGGCTGAGGAGGACCAGGCGGCTGCGCTGCCGCCGATTCTGCGCGTCTTGCGGGGGGATTTCTTCTGCGCGCCATTTGGCGGCAATGCCAGGCCATTCGAGAACGAGCGCCATCCGCTTCATGGCGAGACGGCCAATGCCTTGTGGGCGGTGGAATCGCTCGAGAAGAAGGCCGCGGCCACAACTCTCCATTTGAGTCTCAAGACCAAAGCTCGCCGCGGTCGGGTCGACAAGTTCATCACGCTGGTCGACGGCCACCAGGCCATCTATGCGCGGCATCAGATCCGCGGCATGAAAGGCCCAATGTGCCTCGGGCATCACGCGATGCTGCGGTTTCCCGACCATGCAGGGAGCGGCGCGGTATCGACCAGCCCCTTCGTGTTCGGGCAGGTGCTGCCTGAACCCACCGAACGTCCGGAGCAGCGCGGTTATTCCCTATTGAAACCGGGGGCGGAGTTTGCCTCTTTCGACAAAGTGCCCACCATCACCGGGGAGACGGCCGATCTGAGCTGCTACCCAGCGCGCCGGGGCTTCGAGGACCTCGCCCTGATTGTCAGCGACGCGGCGGCGCCCTTTGCCTGGACGGCTGTGACATTTCCGCGCGAGCGCTATATGTGGATCGGGTTGAAAGACCCGCGTGTCTTGCGCTCGACGCTGTTCTGGTTTTCGAATGGCGGACGCCACTACCCGCCCTGGAGCGGGCGCCATGTCAATGTGATGGGACTCGAAGAGGTGACATCGTATTTCCACTATGGGCTGGCCGAGTCGGCCCGCAAGAACAGCTTGTCCCAGCGGGGCTACGCGACCTCGATTCGGCTCAGCCCGGATCGCCCGCTCGAAGTCAATTACATCATGGCGGTCTCGAGCATCCCGGCCGGATTCGATCGCGTTGCGACGGTGGAACCGGGTCCGAGCGATCGAGGCGGCCTGGTCGTGGGATCGGCCAGCGGCAAGACTCTGACAATCGCACTCGATCTCGACTTCCTGGGATGCGGCAAACGCTGACCAAGAATGCTTCCATCAACCTCGAAAGAAGAAGCGGCGCTGAAGCGCACGCACTTCCCGCCGACGCGGCAGTGCGCCCCTTCGCATGGGGGCGGCGAGGTCGTGGGGCGCACCCTCTTCCATCGGATGGGAGAGGGGCGGGGTGAGGGCTCTGTGTAGTGCATCCAGCCGACTGAACAGTAACCGTTGATAGCCAACGCTCTTTATGAACGCAAAACCATGCATCGACCGGATCAATGCCCCGCACTCCTCGTCCCGCCTTCGTTCTTCCGTAGTCGGCCTGTTTCTAGCCCGCATGGTTCATGGACTCTTGACTGCCACGAAGCGGAGAACCCCAAAATGTGGACTGCTGTGGGCTGGAGCCCTGATCGCCGGCACGACTCTCCTGGCGGCCGCCGCGGCCGGGGCGAAGCCATCGAGCACATGGCCGCAGGACTATTCGGTCCGACGCGATGACGGTTCGGGCGCCCTGGTTCTGGCCACGCCCTACTACACAGTGCGCCACGACCTGCGGCAAGGCGGTGCCATCTGCCAGATCACGCTCACGCACGGAAAGGCGACGAACCTCCTGGTGGCCCCCATCGAGACCCGCATCCGCGACGACCGCGATGCGGTGTTTGCCGATGTGCACGACCGCGCCCCCCGCGTGATGCATCGCCGGGAAGGGACGACCGAGATCGTGACCGTGGAAGGCCTTTTGGCGGACGAGAAGGCGCGCCCCTCGGGCGTGCGCACGCGCACGGTCTTCGAATACCACTGGGGGTACATCAAGGTGCGCAAGGAACTGACGAGTTCCGACGGGGCTTTCCGCGCGCGGGAACTCACGCCGTTCCTCACGCGTTTGGCGCCGAACCTGTCCGAATACGGCTATCGCGAGGGCACGACCGAAGAGGAGGGCGCACCGCCTTTTTCCTTCGGCAGCAACCGGTGGGGCAAACTGCGCAAAGGCGTGCCGGCCGACCGGCCCGTCGAGACGCCCTACGCGCCGCGCTCGATGATGTTCGCCGATCCGGGCGTGGAAGGCCTCGAATGGTTTGTGGGCTCCAACCTCTCGCAATGGGAGACCCAATGCACGGGACGCCGCGGCCAGGGCCGCTGTCATCTCGCCCGCGGCACGGAACCGGACGGCATGGTGCTGTCAATCTCGCCTCTCTGGATGGCGGATGCGCCCGTGCCGTTGCCGGGCCGCCTTGTTTTTGACTTCTACATCGGCCTGCCTCTGCTCGAAGGCCGCGCCCTCAAGCCGTGGCTTCATACCTCGTTCAATCGCAACCGGGGCGACTGGGTGAGCCCGGACCAGATCCGGCGCTGGAAGGACTCGGGCATTCAGACGGTCCACTGCCACAATGACGGCGATTACTACGGCGACGGCCTGTTCTGGCGCGATGGATCCTATCCGCCCTACCCCGACATGGACCGGTACGACCGGGTGCTCGAGGAGTGCCGCAAGAACGGGATTCGTGTCGCGACCTACTTCTCGAACAAGGAACTCCATCCGAGCACCAGCGAATTCCAGGAGCGCGGGACCGAATGGGGTCGGAACGACCGCAAAGGCAATCTCCAGCACAATTTCTTCAAGGAGAAGAGCGAGTTCGGGGTGCAGATGTGCCTGCGCTCCGGCTGGCTCGACTTCCTCAAGCTCTCGATCGACCGTGTGCTCGACAATCACCCGCTCGACGGGGTCTATTACGACTGGAATGTCGCCCTCCTCTGCTCCAACCCGAGACACGAGGGCAAGGAGCCCGGCGCCGCCGCCGCGGGCCATTGGGACATCGAGGAACTGCTCGATTTGATGGAATGGACCCGCCGCCGCGTCGGTCCCGACGGCCTGGTCATCGTCCACAACACAACGACCCCGATGTTCGTGATGGAGAACTTCGCCGATTCCGTGGTGGCCAATGAATGGGGCTACGGCAGTTGGTCTGAGAAGGCGCCGGAACTCAAGGACCTTCCCCTCGAATGGTCCCTGGTCGGAGCCCGATCCCGCGGCGTGATCAGTTACGGCCAGATCGGCGCCAACGCGGACAGGCATCTCCACCGGTTGTTCGCCCTGCAGGCCCTGGTCAGCGGCGTCACACCCTGGCCGGCCAGCCCCGAGACGTTCGCTCTCTTCGCGCCGCTGGGACAGATCGAGGACATCGCCTCCCATCGCTTTGTCGATTGGCGCAACACGGCCGTCCGCCTCGACGGTGATCACTGCGCCTCGGCGGTCTACAGCCGCCCCGGCCAATGCTACCTGCTCGTGGCCAATCTCGATCCCGCCCCAAAGCAGGTCCGCTGCGCGGTCCGATTGGACCAGCTCCCTCACCCCCTGCCCGCCCCTGCCAGCGCCACGCTCGTCGCGTCCGGACTCCCGAGTCCGACCGATTCGGACGCCGCGGTTGGAAGCGCCCTGGACGTGCGTAAACTGACGGGAGAAGGCCTGGCCATCCCGATCCCGGGCGACAGCACCGTCCTCATTCGCCTGCGTTAGCCTGGGCTATCGCACATCCGCGCCCGTGCCGGCGCCAATCGCTCCGGCACGCGGCATCCGCAGGCTGAACTCGATGCGCTCGCCCTCGCGGCCCACGTAACCGCCCCAGCCGACGCGGATTTCGTCAATGCGCCGCCTGTCCAGGGTTGCGTCGCTGTCGTTTGACCAGCCTGCGAGCTGAAAGCGATCCAGGGGGAGAAAACAGCGGTCGTGGCCCGCCGCGGACAGCGAGCGCGGTGTGCTGGCCAGGAAATCCCCGCCGCCGCGTTCGTGCAGGATGACGAGCAACTGTGCCGGCGTGTGCTGTCCCTCGGGCACCCAGCTCTCGATTTCGAGAAGATCGGCGGCGCTCAAGTCCAACGGATCCTGAAACGGCAAACGCACAAACAGGAATGTGTCGACCTCGCTCCCGGTCAGCGTGCCCTCGACCCGCCATGCCGGGCGGCCAGACTGGGTCGCCTCGATGTCCGCCGACAATGATTCACGGACGAACTCGCCCCGAACCACCGCTGGTTGGGCGGCGGGAAGCTCCTTGAATGTCACCGAGGGCAGGGCGCCCGGCCTCAGTTTCCTGGCCGGTCGCGGCGGACCGTCGAACCGGAGCAAGGTCGCCCCATACGCCGGCAAGACCAGTTCGTCGTCGGCCTTGCCCGGCCACACCGAACGCTGTCCGTTGGCGGGGTCCCACCGTTCGGCCGCGCCTGTTGCCCGACACTCGATGGCCCCCTGCCAGGGGAAGGGGCTGTCGTTGATGACAAAGTAGATTTCGTGGCCGTCGATGCGCCGATGCGCAAAGCGCAGCGGCGCGCGCGGGTCGGGCACTGCCAGGTCCGGTTCGAGGATCTGATCGAGCACGCGGGGAAGCAGAGCCTCGGCGCCCGCCGACAGGAAGACGCCTGCGCCGCGGCCTGCGGCCGTGCGCGCGATCGGGCCGTCGCCCGTCTCTCCGAACACACGCTCGCCCCAGGCCCGAATGCGGCGGTCGGGGAACTCGGACTCGGTATTGGCTGGGCGCGCGCCCAGGGCAATCACGGTTCCGCCCCGGCGCATGAAGTCATCGAGCCGATCCCAGGCCGCCTCGGGCAGGGTGTCGATTCCCGGCAACACCACCACCTGCCACCGGAGGGCGTTGTGCGCCAACTCGCCTTCCAGAACGCGCGCCTCGATCAGCGTGCGGCTGTCGATCACGGTCAGGTCGCGGCGCGACGCAAACAGACTCTCGAGCGCGTTGCGATAGAGATGATCGATCTGATTGGCCCCGGGCGATGCATTGGCCCAGTGCGCCGCCGGTGTGAAGCGCGTCCAAAGGCTCTCGATCGGGTAGACGACAGCCACATCCGCCACTTGATGGCCGCCTGCAAGCAGCGTGGCGCAGCGCCCGACCCATTCGTTCAGGCGGCGCAGGGCGGCGTCATCCAGTCCGGTGAACGAGTAGTAGCTGGTGATCACGTTGACCCCGCCCGTGAAGAGCCGATTGCAGGTGCCGCGGATCTCGGCCTCGGTCACGACGCGCTTGGGACGCGCGTCGCCCGCCGGACGGTAGACCTGGCCGTGATCGGATGTTTCGCACATGACATACAGGCGGCGGTCAAGCTCAGCCGCGCTGCCCGCCAACCGCGCGATGTGCCACGGGACCTCGGGCGGCAGGCTCGTGAGACAGTCAATGCCGGGCGCATCCAGGCGGCGCAGGCAGGCGAAGAAATCGCCATAGAGCGCCGCATGCGCGGTGAGCCCTTCCTCGGCCAGCAAATGGCCGCCCGACTGCAGGCCGTGGCGCCGGCACCAGTCCTGGATCTGTCCGAAGAAGTTCTCCGCCACCAACGAGCCGACCGTCTGCCAGAAATCGTGGCGATGCCGTTCCACTTGAGGCCCCGATCCCATCAGCAACGACGGGACGGCATCGTCGATCGTGTATCCGCGGCGCTTGCGAAACTCGGCGCCCAGCCCCGTCGACCAGGGCAGCGGCCGATAGGGCATCCGCCGCAGGAAAAGGCTCATCAGCGACGGTTCGTCGGTGAAGGTGGCGAGGAAGTGACGGCCCAGATCGGGCCCCATTTCCTTCGCGTAGCGCGCGTGAGTCAGTTCGAGAAAACGGGCGGTCGGGGCCGGATCGAGCAGGTTCGGATAGGGCATCTTCCGCCACAGATTGCCATCGGCATGGGTGCCTTCGTAGAGAGGCGCTTGCGTGATTCCCAAAAGTCTCCAACGCCCCTCGGGCGCCGTCCATGACACCCGCCCATCCCGCGCATGGGCGCTCAGATCGACGCGCCCGCCGAAGTCGACTGTCCCCTCCCGCACCGGATAGGCCGCCGCCAGAAAGAGGCGGCCGGGCGGGAGATCGAGCGTTACCGGACCGGCGCCCGTCTCGGCATCCACCGCCAAGAGCCCGCGCGCTTCCCATTCGGGTTGGTCCCGCAACACGAGCCCTCCGGCGTTGGCCGAGGGATAGCCCTTTTCGTCGTACACCCACAACACCATCCCGGCTTGCCTGGCCGCCCCAACAGCCCGCTTGAAAGCAGCCCACTTCGCCTCGCTCTCGAGATAGTCCTCGAATCCGACATTGCAGACCACCCCGCCGAAGCCCTGGTTCTGGAGTCCGCGAATGAGATCATCCTGCCGGCCCGGCTCATCGGGCCAGCCATGAATGATCTTCAAAATCCGGGCCTGCGCGGGCGGTTGGGCGAACCGCTCGGCAAGCCCGGTTGGGGCGCCCGAATCCTGGGCTGCCTGGCCCTCCGAGGCCCTGAGCGCGAAAGCCAGGCTGCAACAAAGCAAAAACGGCAGGTTCATGGAAACTGCATTTCGGTGACGTAGATCTCGTGAAAGTCAGGATCTTCGTTGAGCGGAACATGGCGAATTCTGCGGCGCAATGCACCATACTCGAAACCGTCGCCGGATTCCCGGAACAACGCCAGCTTCGCCCCGAGCAGGGCCGTGTTCCCCGCCGGACGCACCCGGTCGGGCGGCAAGGGAAGCAAGCCGATGCGCCGGGCGCTGGCGCGGTTGATGTAGTTGCCGAAAGCGCCTGCCAGATGCAGACACTCCAGATCCTCGATCCCGGCTCCCCATTGGGCCAGCAGCAATCGAAAGCCGGCGGCGATGGCCCCTTTCGCCAGTTGCAGCTCGCGAACATCCGTCTGCGTCAACACCACGGGCGCCGCCAACGTCCACTGATCGCCCGATGCCAGGCGTCCGGTCGGACGAACCAACCCGAGGTCCAGGCCGCATGCCACGGCGTCCACCAGGCCGCTCCCGCAGATGCCGCGCGGAGCGCCGCCCCCGAGCACCCGGCACTGCATCGCGCCGTCGCGCAGCGCGACCTCGGCGATCGCCCCGGTGGCGGCTCGCATGCCCATCGAAATCCGCGCCCCTTCAAACGCCGGGCCGGCAGCCGTCGAGGCGCAGAGGAGGCGGTCGCGGTTCCCGATGACAATCTCTCCGTTCGTGCCGAGGTCGACCAGGCCCACCAACCGATCGCTTTCATCCACCTGCGTCGCCACAATGCCCGCCAGGACGTCGCTTCCCACGAAGCCGCCCAGACACGGCAGGAAACAAACCGCCGCATTGCCAAGTCCGTGCCAGCCCAAATCCGACGCGGAAAAGGTCTTCGGCCCGTCTTCCGGCGGCTCGAACGGGTGATGCGAGAGGGGTTCGACGCTCAGGCCGCAGAACAAGTGATGCATCGCGGTGTTCCCGACCAGGACAACGCGTTCGAGCGGCGCCCCGGGCGGTGCCTCGGACATCAACTCCGCGAGCAAACCCCCAATCTGTTCGCGCACCAGTGTCTGCAAGGTGGTCTGGCCCCCGGCCGACATCGCGAAATCGACGCGGCTCATGATGTCGGCGCCGTGCTTGGCCTGCCGATTCAGCCCCATGCGCACGCCCAGCACGTTGCCCGTGCGCCGGTCCACCAACTGCGCGACGATGGTGGTCGTCCCGAGATCGACCGCCGCGCCCAATCCGTCGCGCGGCGTGAAGGCGAAGGGCGAGTTGTCTGTGAGAATCGAGAGTTCCCACTGAGCCAACTCGATCCGCAAATCGCTGAGCACGCGCGCCCGGCAGGCCAGCCGCCATCCTTCCGCCCGTTCCCCGGGCGTCAGCACGCGCTCGTCTTCCGGCGTCACCGGCAGATCCCCTTCGAGCACTCGGACACGGCAGCCCTTGCACCGGCCGCGACCGCCGCACGGGAACTCGACCCCTTGCGGGAAGAGCGCATCCTGCAGCGATGTGCCCGGGGCCACCGCCAGCCTTCTGCCCAACGGCAGCAACTCGATGCGCACGGTATTGCTCATGCTATCTTTCACCAGATGACAACCACCTCCAGCGCGCCGGGACCCTTCTAGCCCGCATGAGTCCACGTCTTGGAGTTTCCGGCTTCGCCGTGGTCACAAGTCCATGAAACATGCGGGCGAGGCATCCACTTCGGCCTCATTTGCCAGCGTGTTCATGCCTGAACCGTAGCAGGACTCGCCGCGCCGCGGAAGCGCGAAGTCCCTCCACGAAGTGCCACAGTCGGGACGTCGCCCGATTCCCATTCATCGTCCGCAGCACTTCTTGTGCTTCTTCCCGCTGTTGCACGGACACGGCGCAATGCGCCCTGTCCCGGGATACTTCTCACTGGACACCGGCGGCGCCACAGGGGATGCCGTGGCGAATTCAGCACGGGCAAATTCAGCTTGAATGGAGGTCTGTGGTGAACAGTCGCCGATGCCTCCTCCGAGCGACCCGCGCATCGATGCGCCGCCACAGGCGTCGCACTGCGGGCGTCGCTCGCTTCTTTGCGAGATAAACGCAAAGAAAGCGCAGGCGTTCGCTGCGGCTCCACGTCTTCATTGCATACTGACACAACGACGCCAGGTCACGCACCACAAACAAAGCCCGCAGCGGCCGCCATCCGGACTTCTCGAGATCGATCAACCGCAGCTCCACCTGGCCGTCCGCGCCGATCCGGGCGAATAGGTGCTTCGGGTAGAGGCAGCCATGCCGGATGCGGTGCGCATGCAGCTTGCGAACCAGTTCCGCCACGGCGTCGAGGACGCGGCGTCGCACCCCGGGCGGCGTCTTGCCGCCGCGCTTCCAGCGTGCCCCAAGCTCTTCAAGGTCGGCGAATCCGCGGAGCTCTTCGGTGACCAGCACGGCACGGTGCCCCCGCCCGCGCCGACGAACTGCGCAATAGACCGTCTCCGGACACGGAAGTCCGCGGCGGCGCAGAACTTCCATCTGGCGAAACTCGCGCAAGGCCGTCGGATCGCCCGCGAGCGGATGCCGCAACGAGCGCGTGCGAAAATCCTGTTGCCGCTTGATATAGATCGCCGCCACACCACCGTTGGGCAGGGCGAGCTCGCAGCGTGACACCGCGCTCCAGCCGCCGCGGTGACAATTGGGGGCGCCGACCTCGGCGGCCTCCAGATGCCACAGCGCCTCGAAATCACCGATCCCGTTGTGGGCGAGCACGGCCCTCCAGTTGGGCCCAACGAAGTCGCACTCGCGCGTCGCAGTCATCGCCGGCATCAAACGGGATCTCTCACAAAGACCCCCAGGTGCAACGAATGCAGCAGCGGCGCCTGCGCCAAGTCCCTGACAAGCGAGAATCCATGTTGCCTGAAATGCCGTTCGATGTCGGCGCGCGACGTGATGTACTGGACAGTCCTGCCGGTTTTGAGACCGAGCTTTCTCCAGAGCAGCCTGCGCACCGAGGTGAATGACCACGGACTCAAGTACGAAACGAGCACGTGGCGCCTCGCCACGCGGCACAGTTGGCGAATGATCTCTTCACGATGCGCTTCCGTTGGCAGGTGATGCATCAGCCGGAAACACAGAACGGCATCGAAGGCGCAGTCCGCGAACGACAGGGCAACCAGGTCCTCCTGGTCGATGCGCACTGCGACTCCCGCTTCCGCCACCAGCCTGCGCGCGACCTCAACCGCCCCCTCGCCCAGGTCGATGCCCGTCACGGTATACCCCATCCGCGCAAGCAGAATGCTCGCGCGTCCGACCCCGCACGGCGCATCGAGCACCGTCCGCACGCCGGCCGCCAGCGCCATCCCACGCCGGACCAGGGCCATTTCCGCATCGTGCTTGCGCGGTTTGCGATGGGCATAGCTCTCGGCAGCGCCGAGGCTGTGCTTGATCCGCCGACGGTGATCCGGGCGGAGGTTCGTCGCCATATCCAACGACTGTTCGGCAACCACGTTCTTCATCTGTGTGTGCCGGAACACCCCTGCGGGGGGGCACCAACCGGCTTTCTCCCCGTCCATCGGTGTTCCGCCTCGAATCTGTCTGGAACCCCTCACCGATTCAAGACGGAACACAGATTGGCGCCGAGACAGGTTGGTCAACAGTGGCAGCCATGAACCGGCGGTCAACTCTGAGCGACAATCAACCCGGTAGAGCAGATCGACCGCGTCACTGCGCTGAAGCAGGTCTGGGCCCCGTGGTACACACTGCACAAGATCTGGGCCGGCCTGATCGGCGTGCACGTCTATTGCGGCAATGCCGAGGCCTTGGAAACCGCCCGGGGCATGGCGCACTGGGCCAAGGGCCGCCTCGATGCGCCGTGTGGACATCCTGACATCGACGTGTTTTAGGCCGCCTCTGCCTGAGTTCTCTCCAGCACCGCATACCACTGTTTGGCAATCCAGCGACGCGCCGCCATTGTCTGAACGACCCGCAACCCGGCCGCCTCAGCGTCCGCGATGAACTGTGTGCGCGGGATGGGGATTCGGTCGGTGGGTGTTCTGCGCCGCATCCAGCTCCGCAGACGGAACATCAAAGCTCCGAAGCAGCAGTCGCAGAAGAAAGAAACGACAATCGGGCCCTGGCAGATCCGGCCCAGCTCACGCAGGCAGCGCCGACGAACCTCCGGTTCTCGGAAGTGATGGAACAGGCGGTTGCAGAGAATGGCGTCGAACGCGTCGTCCCTGAAGCTGGTCAGGAAGGCGTCTTCAACACGGAACTCAACGCCATGAGCGATGCCTCGGGTCCGCGCATAGTCTCGAGCGTGTTCGAGCATGTGCGCGGACGAATCCGCCTCGGTCACCCGGAATCCCATTTCAACCAGAAGAGGCAGCAGCCGTCCGGTGCCCGAGGGCAGGTCCAACACCTTCGATCCGGGTGGCAGCGCCCCCAACATCCAGCGTACACAGAGCATTTCACGCCGATGCGTCGCCGTTCCATGCAGCGAACGCGCGTATTTCCGGGCGGAAACCTCGCTATTGAAACGATTCCTGGTTTGTTCGGCGGAATCAGATTGTCGACCTCCGGCGTCGAGGACGGATGCCTCTCCCTTTCGTTCCACCGAGACCCGCCTGCCTGCTTCACTTGCGGATGCGCCGGTCACTGACCCGAGATGAGGGTTTGCCCGCCACCGCATCGCGAGGTGTTCTTGCCAGGAGCCCGCTCCCCTTGCAGAAAGGAGCGGACTGCCGATCCGGGGTGTTTTCAGGAAGCGTTTCATATGACACCGAAGACTATGCGTGCACGATCCCGATACCGCCTGAGCAGTTGGTCCGGCAGACGAAGACCATCGGTTCGTCGCCAGTCTCAGAACGAATCCGTTGCGCCAGGCTCCGCACGGACGCTCCGACGCCCAGCAGGGCTATGCAGGGGATCAGGACGAACACGGCCAGTGCCACTCGCTCCCGGCATCGGCCACGACTCGGTTCGGACCCGAGTGTTGGTTGCCTGACAGATGTCATGGTCGTGCCCGCCTGGAGCTTGCGGCGCCTTACGCTGAGCGGCTCACACCGGCCTGGCGGCGGTCGTGCCGTGCCTCCAGGAACAGATTGTAGGCAGCGATGGCCGCGGGAAACAGGTTGGAAAGCACGCCCACCGAATCACTCTTGTTGCTGAGACTGAAGTAGGAAAGCAGCAGCAGGCTGCCCAGCAGTGACATATACCAGAACAGGCGTGGAAACTGTGAGCGGCGCGCGGAGTGCGACGCGATCACCTGGACGAACCAGCGCCCCGCGAAGAGGGCGACACCCAAATACCCGATGAGCTTCCACGGTGTGACCACGACTGCTACATCAAACAGATCAACTCGGAACAACGTGTCATTCATTCACTTAATTGCCTGGATTCGGGCCCGGGGCAGTTGCCGGCGGAGCAGCCAGGCGACGCCGATCAGGTCGTAGGCCCCCGCGCAGGCACGCGACCAGTTTTTGTACTTCGATGTCCCGGCGAAGCGCGGGCGATGCCGGACTGGCACCTCGGCCAGGCGGAGTCCAGCCTGCCGGAAGATCGCGGGCAGGTACCGATGCAGACCCCGGAACGGGATGAGCAAGTCCACCGCCTGTCGCGGGAACACCTTTTGAGAACAGCCGGTGTCGCGGATGCCGTCGTGGAGGAACGCGCGGCGAATCGCGTTCGCGATCCGCGAGGCGGCTTTCCGATTCCATGCGTCGTGCCGATCCTCCCGATAGCCGCAGACGACATCCACGCCACCGCCATGAAATGCTTCGAGGAGCGGCCAGAAGCTGGCCGGATCGTTCTGGCCGTCACCGTCCATCAGACCGCACACCTCGCCCGTACACGCGTGCAGTCCGTGGTAAATCGCGGCGCTTTGCCCGAGATTCTCCGCGAACCGCAGCCCCCGGATTCCCGTCATTTCACTGACAGCCCTCCAGGTGCGGTCGCTGCTTCCGTCGTCGATCGCGACGATTTCGGCCCGGGGGAGCGTCGCGCGCAGTTCTTCGAGCACACACCGCACGTTGTCCTCCTCGTTGTAGAAGGGAACCACGACCGAGAATGAGGCATCCCCTGGACTCACGCGCGGGGTGGTCGGAAACGAGCGTGACGCAAGGCGTCCCCTGCATCCGCTCCAAGCGCTATGGAACTCATCATGGGCTGGAACTGTGAAAGATCGAGATGGCGCCCAAATGAAAGCCGGATGACAGTTTTGTCATTCACGATTCATCCCTCCTTCACACGGGGGCGAGAAAGTTCTCGCAGCTTGAACGCCGCCATCACGAAACACGAACCGCCGGGGGGCGGGCATGGACACGAGCCTGCCCGATCGGAAACGGAGACGTTCCCTTGCCCCACTGCGCCGCCGGCTTGGACGCTCTACCTCCTCGTCGCGGCGCTGGGGATGGCCATGTTCGCGATCGCCCTCTCGGGCTATCCCAATTTGATGGATAACGAACGGCGGGTCGGGAGCTACGTGCTCGACGCAGTCCAAAACGGGCGCTGGATCGTCCAGCACGACGTGGCGGGCGCGGTGGCCTCCAAACCGCCGCTCTTGATGTGGATTGCGGGTCTCGCGACGCTTGCCTGCGGCGAAATCAACCGCTTCGCCCTTTACCTCCCGTCCGCACTGGCCACCGTCGGCGTCGCCCTGCTCCTCCTGGCCGCAGGCAGACGGCAATTCGGCTGGCCATCGGGTCTTCTCGGCGCCGTCATTTACCTGCTCTCCGCGGCGGGCGCGCGACAGATGGTCACCGCGCGCTATGATGGATTGCTGGCGTTGCCCGTCACGCTCGCGGCACTGGCCGCGTTTCGCGCGTGGTCCATCGGACGCGGCTGGACGTGGTTCTGGCTGGCCGGGGCGCTCGGCACGCTGGCCAAGGGCCCGATCGCACCGGTGCTGGGCGCGGGGGGCCTGCTGGCGCATTTCTGGGAGCGGCGCACCGGCCACGAAACGCGCCTGCGAGGTTCACACTGGCCAGGCGTGCTCTTGTTCCTGGTCATCTGCGGGGGCTGGTTTGCGCTGGCCTACATGGAAGCGGGATCGCCCGTGATTCAGAAGATGCTCGGGCGCGAGCTGGCAGCCCACGCGACCGGAACAGGGCGCCATGAAACCGTGTTGCTCGGGTTCCACGAACCGCCCTGGAGCTTTCTCAAGGAATTTGCGCCGTGGAGTCTGGCGGCCGTGGTGGCCTGGTGGCGCATCTGGAACGACCCAGCCCGTGCCTCCGCCACCCGGCGGTTCGAGCGATTCCTGTTCTGTTGGTTCTTCTCGGGCCTGGCGCTGTTCTGCGTCGCCGCTCACCAACGCGGCCGCCTGATTTTCCCGCTGATTCCGGCGGCCGCCTTGTTGGCGGGACGTGAACTGGGGCGCTGGGTTCAGTTGTGGTCAACGAGGAGATTGATCTGCGCCACAAGCGGCCTGGGCGTCCTCGTGCTCGCATCTCTCATGCTGTACCATCATGTCCTGCTGGGTCGCAGCAGGCGCGTGCAGACCACGCTCGGGATGCGTGAGGTCGCGGCAACCGTCCGTGAGCGCTGGGGAGAACGCTTCCCGCTCGTTCACGTCGACACACCTTTTGCCCTGCAATTCTACCTCAATACCGCCTGGCCGTTGGCCTCGTTCGAGCGGGCCGCGCAGCTACTCCAGCAAGACTATCCGGCCTACGTTTGCGTGTCGGACTATGACAAGCTGCTCGCGCAACTCGGGCCCGAGACGCCCGCTCTGCACGAAATCACCCGGTGGCCAGCCCAAGGCCCGCCCGTTGCCCGCATCGTGGGCAATCGTCCTCCCGGAGACAAGTCCTCACGAATCGCGACGCTCTATGGTCCGTTGCTGGTTCGATTGGACCGTCTGGAGCTCGTGAAGACCAAAGGCCACGATCTTGTCGTGCGGCGCGGCGACGGGGCGGGTGAGATCTCGGTTCTCAACCAATCGCCACTCGATCAGCCGGTGCGCATCCGGGTCGTGTCGAGCGCTTCGGGGCGCGCCGATGCCGTTCTGGAGCGGGTGCTGGCGCCCGCGGAAACATGGAGGCTGCCTCTTGAGGATGCCGGCAAGGGATAAGCGCGGGACGCGAAAGGACCTGTGAACCCATCCCTCCCACCCGATCCTCCGACTCGCAACCCCGCATTGTCTCCGGCAGGGACCTCCGCTACTCTGGAGATCATGCGTGTGCTCGTAGTCGAAGACGAACGCAAGACCGCCTCGTTCATCCGCAAGGCGCTCCAGGCCGAGGGCCACGTGGTGGACGTGCTGCACGACGGCTCCGAGGCGCTCCTCGCCGCCGCCAAAACTCCGTTCGACGTGATCGTGCTCGACATCATGTTGCCGGGCCGCGACGGCCTGAGCGTGGTCCGCCAGATGCGGGAGCGGAGAATCACGGTCCCGGTGTTGCTGCTGAGCGCGCGCGGAGAGGTCGGCGAGAGAATTGAGGGATTGGACGCCGGCGCCGACGATTACCTGGCCAAACCCTTTGCCCTCGAGGAAGTGCTTGCGCGCGTCCGGGCGCTCGGACGCCGGCAGAGCGAGGCCAAGACTCCCGTCCTGCGCATCGCGGATCTCACGCTCGACTCGGTCACCCGCAAGGTGAAGCGGGGCGGAACACCGATTGATCTCGCGCCGCGCGAGTACCTGTTGCTGGAGTTCCTGATGCGTTCGGCCGGCCGCATCTGTGGACGGATGGCCATCGTCGAGAAGGTCTGGGACTACGATTTCGATCCCGGCAGCAACCTGGTGGATGTCTACATCATGCGCTTGCGCGAGAAGATCGACGCCGGCTTCGAACCGAAGCTCCTTCACACCGTGCGGGGCGTCGGCTACGTGCTCAAGGAGCCATCGTGACGATTCGCACACGACTCATGCTCTGGATGGGCGGCGTCCTGTTCCTGTCGCTCGCCCTGCTGGCTGGAGCGCTGCACTACGAATGGGTCGAGGAGCAGCGGCGCCAGACTCAAGGAAGACAACCGGAACCCGCCTGGGAGGAAGTCGGCGAAGTCCTGCTCTACTACGCCCTGCCCACCACGCTTCTGCTCTTCCTGGGCAGTTGGTGGTTGCTCCGGAAATCCTGCGCCCCAATCACAGTCCTGACTCGCGCCGCCGAGCGGATTCACATCAACAATCTCCAGGAACGGCTCCCGCCAACCGGCACCGGCGATGAACTCGAACGCCTCACCGACGTCTTTAACTCGATGATGGCGCGGCTCGACGAATCGTTGACTCATATTCGCGAATTCACCCTCAACGCCTCGCACGAACTCAAGACGCCGCTCACCGTGTTGCGCGCCCAGACCGAAACGGCACTGCGCGACAGCGCCACCCCCCCGGTGCAGCGTGAGATCTTCGCCGATCAGATCGACCAAATCGTCCACCTCACCCGGATTGTGGATTCGCTGACGCTTCTCGCCAAGGCCGACGCCGGCCAAGTGACGCTGGCCCTCGAGCCCGTTCGCCTGGATGAACTGGTGCGCGACAGCTTCGCCGATGCCCAACTGCTGGCCCGGCCCGGCATGATCACCGTCGAATTGAAAACCTGCGATGAGACAACAGTCCAGGGCGACCGGCACCGATTAAAACAGCTCCTCCTCAATCTCACAGACAATGCCATTAAGCACAACCAGCCCCACGGCTCCGTCGAGATGGCCCTTCAGCGCCTAGGCGACAGCGCCGAGTTGCTGATCCGCAACAGCGGACCCGGAGTCGCCTCGGAGAATCTGCCGCGCGTGTTTGACCGCTTCTTCCGAGGCGACGCAGCGCACGGCAGCGGCGTTGAGGGCTGCGGCATCGGCCTCGCCATCGCCCAGTGGATTGTGCGGGCTCACGGCGGAAGCATCGCTTTCTCCTCACAACCCGGCGAAACCACCGCTGTCAACGTCCGGCTTCCCCTCGCGACGGCCGGACAACTCGAGGAGTGAGAGCGGGACCACAGGCGCCAATGCGCCCGGCAGGCAGGCCCCACGCGGCGCAAACTCGATTCCCAGCGGCGACCTGCAGACGCGCTGCTTCCTCGAGAGCTTGCTCCCGAGAGCCTTGACGCCGGAATCTTGTTTTGATACCGGCAGGCAAATCACGGCCCCGGTGCAGCGACGGCAGAGGGCTGTCGCCACGGGTCAGAACCAGAATCACTGCATGCAGCGCAAAGTTTGCCTCGCGATACTCGTCCCCATCATTGGGCTCTCGAATCCCCCCGCGGATGCGTCCGTCTGGCCCAGCGGTCGGGAGGTGGTCTCTTTCCAGGCCCGGCCCTTCGACCTGCGCGAGGTCCGACTGCTGGACGGGCCATTCCGCGAGGCGATGCTGCGCAACAGGCGCTACCTGCACGATCTCGAGTCGGACCGTCTGCTGTGGCACTTCCGCCGGACGGCGGGCCTGCCGACGCCCGGCGAACCCATGGGCGGATGGGAAAAGACGGAGTTGCGCGGGCACACGATGGGCCACTACCTGTCGGCCTGCGCGCTGATGTTCGCCAGCACCGGCGATCAGGAGCTCAAAGAGCGGGCGGACGCCATCGTCGGGGAGCTGGCCAAGTGTCAGAAGGCCCTGGGCTCGGGCTACCTCAGCGCCTATCCCGAGGAGCAGATCGACCGCGTCATTGCGCTGAAGCAGGTCTGGGCCCCGTGGTACACGCTGCACAAGATCTGGGCCGGCCTGTTGGACGTGCATGTCTATTGCGGCAATGCCGAGGCCTTGGAAATCGCCCGGGGCATGGCGCGCTGGGCCAAGGGACGCCTCGATGCGCTTGACCGTGCTGCGATGCAGAAGATGCTCGAGCACACCGAGCAGGGGGGGATGAACGAGGGGCTCGCCAACCTGTATGGCGTCACGGGCGAGAAGGCCTGGCTGGAGCTGGCCGGGCGGTTCGACGCCGACGCGTACAACCAGCCGCTGATGCTCCACCGCGACGAGCTGAAGGGGCTGCACGTCAATTCTTTCATTCCCAATGTGATCGGCACCGCCCGCCAATACGAATTGGCCGGCACTCGCGCCAACCGGCACATCGCCGAGTTCTTCTGGCGCACCATCGTTCACGGGCGCACCTACTGCACCGGCGGAACGTCCGTCGACGAGCACTGGCGCAGCGATCCCTATCGGCTGGCCGGCCAACTCGATGCCCACACCCAGGAGACCTGCTGCACCTACAACATGCTCAAGCTGACGCGCCACCTGTTCGCCTGGGAGCCCCGCGCGGAGTACATGGACTACTACGAGCGGAACCTCATCAACTCGATCCTGGCGACCCAGGACCCGCGCACGGGGATGATGATGTACTTCGTCACTCTGGCGTCGGGGCATTGGAAGTACTATAACACGCCCCGCGACTCCTTCTGGTGCTGCACCGGGACCGGTCTCGAGAACCACGCCAAGTACGGCGACACGATCTACTTTCACAACGACCGAACGCTCTGGGTGAATCAATTCATCGCCAGCGAGCTGGCCTGGCGCGATCAGGGCGTCACCGTGCGCCAGGACACAACGTTCCCCGACACCTCCACGACGAAACTGACCATCCGGGCAGCAGCCCCGACCGAGTTCGAGCTGCGCCTGCGCGTGCCCGAATGGGCGACCGAGGGTGTGACCCTGAAGATCGGCGGCCAGGATCAGGCCGTGACGGCGCAGAACGGATCGTTCCTGTCGATCCGCCGCACCTGGCGGGACCAGACAGAGGTCGAGATGCAGATGCCGATGCGCCTCTGGCTGTGTCCAATGCCCGACGATCCGAATCTCGTGGCGGTGATGTACGGCCCGCTGGTCCTGGCCGGCGCGTTGGGCAAGGTCGAGGTGCTGCAGGACCTGGTCTACACCACGGGCAACTGGTTTGAGTTTCCAGCGGATCGCATCGTCGAGGCGCCCGTGATGGTGGCGACACAACGCGACCCGCAGGCCTGGATTCGCCCGGTCGAGGGCCGGCCTCTGACCTTTCGCACCAGCGGGGCGGGCCGGCCGGGTGATGTGACCCTCGTGCCGTACCACCGACTGTTCGACCAGCACTACGCGGTGTATTGGCGGCTGACGGACGAGGCTGGGTGGCAGCGGATCCAATCCGAGCGCAGTGCGCGCGAGGCAGCCAAAGCCCGCGAGGCGGCGCGACAGGCGGCCCGGGCTGCGCGGACGATCGACGCCGTCGAGATCGGCGTCGCCGAATCCGAGCAGGCCCATCACCTCAAGGGCGAAAACACACGCGATGGAAGCCATGTTCAGCGGCGCTGGCGGGATGCCGAACGCGGGTGGTTCGAGTATGAACTGGGGGTCCTGCCCGATGTTCCGGTGACACTGCACTGCACCTATTGGGGGAGCGACTCGGGGCGGGTTTTCGACATCCTCGTCAACGGCACACGCATCGCCACGCAGGCCTTGAGCCAGGACCGACCCGGCGAGTTCTTCGACATTGAGTACGCGATGCCCGCCGCACTCACCCAAGGAAGAAAGTCCGTCGTGGTCCGTTTCGTCGCCCTTCCGGGCAGCACCGCTGGCGGCCTCTTCGCCTGCGCCACGCTCAAGGCCGACCGGTGACTTTTCCGCGGTTTGCGCCCGGACCCGCTGGCTGTCGTAGGTCCTCGTGATGTGGCCTGTGAAGCTCCTCGCCGCCGATTCCGGTTTCCAGGCGCGGTCGCTGCACCTCGGAATTCACCTTGCTTTTGGCCAGATATCGACACCTGCGCCATCCTGTTCATTGCGGAGAACACCACCGACCTGTCGGCGGCCACACTCAGGCCGATTGACGAAGCGCCGGCTGGTGAGGTGTTCGTCTCGGCGATTTCTGTGGCGGAACTCGCCTGCCTTTGGGAGCGGGAGAAGATCACCCTCAAACAGCACTGGCGCCTTTGGTGGAACGTCTTGCTGAACCGAACGGCATGGACTTGTCTTCCCATGACCGCGGAAATCATGGCCGAAGCCTACAGCCTTCCGCCGCCCATGCATCGTGATCCGGCGGATCGTGTGCTTATCGCCACGGCGCGTCACGAACGGCTTACGCTTGTGACCACGGATGGCAAGATCCGCGGTTACCCGCACGTTGGCAGCATCGGATGACACTTGGACCATGGCGCTCGCGGGCCAGGGCAGCTTCACCTTCTTCTCGGCCATGACTCTCTTTGCGACGCAACGGACGGACGACTTCCGCCTGGACGTCTCGCTCGACACGGGCCTGCGCGCCCTGGTAATGTCCGACGGTCATCTAAAGGCGTGGGCACCAAGTCCCCGCCGCCTGGCGGTGAATCGACAGCATGAAACAACAGCGAATGAGGCGCCGTGACTTCCTGGGATCGGCCGCACTGGGCACGGCAGGGATCGTCTGGGGAGACCGGCTGACCGCATTGGCGGCCAGCGCCTCGCCTTTCAGAATCAACGAGCCCTTCGATGGAGCCGTCTTGAACCACCGACATGGCAAGGCGGTGGATGGCGGAATGGCAATCCGGGTTTCCGGCGTCGCCCCCGCGGACGCCCGGGTCATGGTCTGCGGACGGGAGGCCGAACGCCAGGGCGAGACCTTCTCGGCGGACGTCGTGTTGCGCAAGCACGAGACGACCGTCACGGCCACCTGCGCGGGGAGCCCAAGCCGCCTTGATCATCGGGTGCGTGTCGTCTGGGACCGTCATTCCTTTCCCCGGTACCGTTTCTCGATCGATGACAACAGCTTTTTTCTGCGCGATATCCACCAGAAACAGTACCGCTCGCTTTTCGATTCTTTCTACCTGGCGATGCTCCGCAAGCTGCACCAGGACTACGGGGTCAAGTTCACCGTCAACATCTACTACACCACGGCCGACGGCTTCGACCTGACTCAGTTCCCCGACCGCTACAAAGGCGAATGGCGCGACTGTTCGGACTGGCTGAAGCTGGCTTTCCACGCCCGCGCGGACAAGCCCGATCGCCCGTATGAGGATGTGTCCCCGGAGAAACTGATTGCCGATTTCGACCAGGCGGCCGAGCAGATCCACCGATTTGCCGGGGCCCAAAGCTACGCCCCTCCGACTGTGATCCACTGGGGGATGACGCGACAGGAATCGCTCAAGCCGCTCTTCGAGCGCGGCGTGCGGGCGCTGAGCGGCTACTTCGTCAAATGGAGCGGACGCTATGACGTGAACTACCGGTTCGACGACACCGTCTCCGAGTATCTCTCCCGACACGACTGCTGGAAACACTTCGAGAGCGGGATTGTCTTCTCGCGCGTGGACATCGTCTGCAACAGCACGCCCCTCGATCAAATCGCGCCCACGCTGGAACCGCTCTCGAAGGATCCCAACCAGGCGGAGATCATGGACCTGTTCACCCACGAACAGTACTTCTGGCCGTTCTACGCGAATTACATCCCCGATCACCCCCAGCGGCTCGACGCCGCCATCCGCTGGGTGACCGAGCGCGGCTATCGCCCGGTGTTCCTCCACGAGGGATTCCTCGGGGCTCCGACCGCTGCTTCGTAGCGACGAGCCAGGTCGGGTGGAAGTTCATCAGAGCAGGGGCTGCTTCCTTCATTTGAGCAGCCCCAGTGTTATGGAACGAAGCTCCGTGTCCAGACAGCCCCAATCAGCACCAGCAGAATCGAAGGTCGAAGCTCGCTCGTCGGTTTGAGGCGGAGCTTCGTTGGAATCCTCGACTCGTTCGACGCGACACCCACACGTGACGCGTCTGCAGCAAGTTTCACCGGTCAAGGATTCTAGCCCGGATTTCTCACAACCGGGAAGATGATAAAGAAACCCGGGCTCTGGCGAAACCGCGCCCGCACAGGGTAAATGAGGTTCGGAGCATTTCCGAAACCTGCCGGTGCGGCGACACTCTGTTGCCCGGTTGCATCCCTCCACTCGGGCGCGGTTTTGCTTTCCTAGCCTGCATTGTTGGCTTCTCTTGTGAACTCCTGCTTCGCGGTGGCAAAAAGTGGTGAGAAATGCAGGCTAGGGCGACTCGACGCGATAGAGGTGGGTCTTGGTGCGCAGGTAGAAGGCGCGGCCCGACACCGCCGGCGAGGCCATGAAGCCGTCGTCGAGGGTGTTGGTGGCCAGGACCCGGAACGCGCGCCCCGGATCGAGGACGGTGGTCACGCCCTGCTGATTGAAGAAATAGAGCCGTCCATCGGCGCAGACCGGCGATGCCGCGTACTTGCCGCCAATCCGTTCCTTCCAGACGGTGTTTCCGGTCGCCGCTTCGAGACAGGTGAGGAAGCTGTCCTCCGCGGCGGTGTAGATGAGCCCGTCCACGAGAATCGGCGAGGAATACTTGCCGACGTGCGTCCTGAGCCGCCACACAATGCCGGTGTCGGTGACATCCCCCTGCCCATCCGTCTTCACGGCGAGCAGCTCCGTCTTTGACAAACCGGTGACGATGAATGCCAATCCGTTGTCGTAAAGGGGGCGGGGCGCCGTCGACCAATCGTTGTACTGCACTCTCCACAGTTCGCGCCCGTCGCGCGGGTCGTAGGCATAAGCCGCCTTGGCCCCGGCGCTGAGCATTTGCGTCCGTCCGGCCGCCGAGACGATCAGCGGCGTGCCGTGGGCTTTGCGCAAGTCGCCATCGCGCGCCATCTGCCCCGGGACATCCTCGTCGTTCCAGGGGACCGAGCGGCCGGTTTTCCAGAACGTCTTGCCGGTCTGCTT
>CAYPUR010000006.1:0-20942 GCA_964413865.1 uncultured Verrucomicrobiota bacterium | reverse complement strand
TTGTCGAGCGCGACGTGATACTGCATGTCGACGCCATCCATCGTCAGGATCAGGAGGTTCTCGAACGAAACCAGGGACGAAGAGGGACCGCGGTAATGCCGGCAGGGCAGATCGTCGCGTTTCCAAAGGACCTTGCCAGTCCCGGTCTCGAGGCACGCCGTCCCGAAACTCCCGAAATGCACATAGACTCGCCCCGGCTCGATCACCGACGAAGGGGTCGCGTAGCAGTTCATCGAGGCGCCGTTGCCCAGCGGCTCCGGATTGTCGCTGTGAAACACTTTTTCGTGAACAACGACCTTTCCCGTGTCCGCGTCCAGGCCGAGCACGAAAAAGTCATGGCCGTCCTCGGTCGCCGTGGTCACCCAGACCTGGCCGCCCATGACCACCGGCGTCGACCAACCCCGATGGGGGATTGCAGTCTTCCATCTGACGTTGTTGGTTTCACTCCAGTGCAGCGGCACACCGACGGTTTTCCCATCAGGCGAACCCGCCGCGTGACCGTTGCCCCAAGGCCCGCGAAACTCCGGCCAATCCGCCTGAATCGCCGCTGCGCCCAAAGCCAGAACCGCCAATGCAATCACAGGATTCATGGGTGCAGGGTGTGTCGAATGCCAAGGCAAGTCAACGGCGCGGTGCCGTCCCTCGCTCAGCGCCGTGTATCTGCAGGTTGTCGGTGGGAATCGAGTTTGCGCCGCGTGAGGGCACGCGGCCTACACCATGAGGATCAGCAGCTTGTTGCAGGCCGGGTCCCCTGACCCGGCGTCTGCACCGGTGTCTGTTCTCGCGCCGCGTGGGGGGGCACGCGGTCTACACCGGGAGTCTCGATCCGGTGCACGCCCTGTGCCCTCACCGGGCTAGTCTGACGTCGACGCCGACTTTCCATTCAGGGCGATCCTGCAGCAGCCTCGCAACCGAGGCGCGCACGATCGTTTCCTGCTCCGGCGTCTGGAAGTGAAGCGCGACTCGACCCGGCCTGTCGCGCGTCGGCTGACCGGACGGTGGGGTCGCCGGACAGATCGCCTCGAAAAACGCGTCCATCAGGCGCGCGAGGGGAATCTGGGCGGGATTGTACTCGACCTCGAACAGGGTGTCTTGGCCGGGTGGATTCAATGGGCCGGTGTTGCGTGGGCGCACCGCCGAGACGCCGTCCAGGCGCCGCAATCCCGCTTCGATTCCCGAAACGCGGTCCGCTCCAACGACAATGCGGCCCGGCTCCTGGCCGGCAGGCGGCCGCTCGTGAAAGGCAAGGGCGTCCGAGTTGATGCAGTAGCGCAGCCGGGTCGGCGGCGGTCCGTCGGTGAACACATGGCCCAGGTGGGAAGCGCACCGGACGCAGTGGACCTCGGTGCGGACCATGCCGTAACGCGTGTCGCGCGTCTGGCCGATGTTCTCTTGAGCGAAAGGCTGGAAAAAGCTGGGCCAGCCCGTCCCGGAATCGAACTTGGCATCCGACCGGAACAGCGGCAGGCCGCAGCCGATGCATGTGTAGAGGCCCGACTTATGGTTGTCGTGGAAGACGCCGCAGAAGGCCCGTTCGGTGCCGTGGGTGCGGGTGATGAGGAACTGTTCCGCTGTGAGTTGGGCCCGCCAGGCCGCATCGGACTTGACCACCCTGGGAACGACAAGCGGTTCGGTGACCTGGCCCGAGGCGCCGAGGAGGCGCACTGTGACGGTTGGCGTGTTCATGGGACTGGCGGCGGGTGCGGCGACAAGCTGGACGCTGGCGGCCATCACAGCCAGCGGAGCCCAGAGACAATTCGCGATCGCTTTGGTTTTCATCGTGTCCGACGGTCATCGCCCGGGGGCGAGCCGATGAAATATGTCCCAGCGCGCCATTCGCGCAAATGCCAGTTCGAGACTTATGCCGGGCGCCGGCTCGTTTCGAATCGATCCGGCGCCATCCCGCACGCTGCGACACGGATCGCTTCGGCCAAAAGCCCGTCCTGACCCGCACTCACGGTGCGCAGGTCAAGGCGCACACGACCGCCGGAGAGGAAGCCGATCACCGGGGGCGAGCCCGCGCGCAGACGCGCCAGGAACTGGGCGGGCGCGACCGTCTGGGGCGACAGATCCAGCGTGACGGACGGCAGAGCGGCCCGCGGCAGAGTGCCGCCTCCAACCCGGCCCCTGCCCTCCCCGACCGTGATGGTCAGGGGCAGTCCGGAAAGCTCGGTTCGCAGGGCCTGAGCCCGGGCGCGGAGCGTCTCCTCGGTTGCTTCGAGCATCCCGAGCACAGGGATCTGCCCGCTCAGGCCAGCCGGGGCCGCGGGAAGGCTGCTCCCGCGCCCGACCCGGGGCGCGCGCACGTAGGCCTCAGCCGTCGCTTCGAGTGCGCCCAGAATGAGCTTGTCGCAGCGCAGGGCCCGGAAGAACGGCTCTCGCTTGAGCGCCGCGACCCAGCGGGCCTTGCCGGCGATCACACCCGCCTGCGGCCCTCCCAAGAGCTTGTCGCCGCTGAAACAGACCAGACCGACACCGCGCCTGAGGACTTCGGACGCCGTGGGCTCGCGTTCCACACCGTAACTGGCCGTGTTCAGAATGGCCCCGCTGCCCAGGTCCTCGATGAGCGGCAGGCGTGCGCGCCTGGCCAGTTCCGCCAGCGCCTCGATCGAGGGCGAGTCCACAAAACCGTCCATGAAGAAATTGCTGCGGTGCACCTTCAGGATGAGCGCCGTCTTCTCACCGATCGCGTCGGCGTAATCCGCCAGGGTCGTCTGGTTGGTTGTGCCCACCTCGCGCAGGGTCGCGCCGCTGGTCTCGAGCACATCCGGGATGCGGAATCCGCCCCCGATCTGGACCAGCTCGCCCCTCGAAAGGATAACCTCCCTGCGCGCCCCGGAGGTGAAGTGGCGCAGCATCAACACAAGCGCAGCGGCGCAATTGTTGACCACGGTGGCCGCTTCGGCCCCGCATAGGACGGCCAGGAGCTGCTCGACGTACGCCGCGCGTCCGCCCCGCTCGCCGCTGGCCAGGTCGATCTCGAGATTGCTGTAGTTCGCTCCGATGGCCGTCAGGGCCTCGATCGCAGCCGGCCCCAACGGCGCCCGCCCGAGGTTGGTGTGGATGACCACGCCCGTGGCGTTGATCACCGGGCGCAGCGCCGAACGCCGCAGAGTCTCGATCGCGTTTCGGATCCCCTCGACAACCGTCTCGAAAGCAGGCACGGGCCCGCCCGCGC
This sequence comes from uncultured Verrucomicrobiota bacterium, assembly GCA_964413865.1. Lineage (GTDB taxonomy): Bacteria > Verrucomicrobiota > Verrucomicrobiia > Limisphaerales > J093 > MWFF01. The sequence goes on along the minus strand of CAYPUR010000006.1, from coordinate 17,764 downwards.
GCCGCCGCGCCAACTCGCGCCGCACGACGGCAACAACGACCGGTCTCGAGAGGCCGACGTCACCCAGCGCCTGCAGCACCTTCTCGACTGCAGGGATGGCGCGCCGCGGGGACTCGGGCTGACGCTCGTGTGGTTTCTTGCGCATCCGGTGACCCGACAAAGCGGCAAAAAGTGGTGAGAAATGCAGGCTAGCCTGCCGCGATCCAAACGCATTGGCAGCGGCGGGCGGTGCAGTACGGAAGCGGCAACTCCGGGAGACGGTCGATATCCAGCGGCGTGCCGCGCATGCTCAGGGCCATGGCACACTGCTCTCCATCGCGGTTGGACGGCAGCAATTGGACGCTCTTGATCCCAGCCGCGCGGCAATCTTCGATCGAGGTCTTGCATGCTCGGCGCGCGATGGCCGTCTGCCTTGGGTGCCCAGTCTCGGCCTCATCGCCCCCCCCGCCCCTGCCCCCGTCGTGCGCATCGCCCTTGCTCTCCACGGCATCCGGGGCTGGGGAGGCGCGCAATTCGAGATTCGAACAACGCACCTGGGCCTCCCGAACGATCTGGTCCAATTGGGCCTGAGTCAGGCCGATCTGTCCGCAGAACCGCTCGATGACCTCGCGCTCGCCCGCCACCAGATCGGCATCCGCCAACCCCACAAAGACCATGTCCTCGAGGTTCCGCACCTGGGCGCCCAATGTGCCCACGGTTTGGGCGATGAACTTCGCGTCCTCGACCAGGCGCGTGGCCTCGATCACATGGATGCGTCTGGCGCCAACCAAACGCCGGACTTCATCGAGCGCCGCCAATTCCTGCGATGTCAGTCGACCGTCCTGGCTGGCGATGTAGAGGACGTTCGCCAAGTAGGTTGTGGTTTCTTTGTCGTGCATAGCCGCGCACCGCCTTCACTCGATCAGACGAAGGCCTCTCGCCATGAACGTAACCGTCCCTCAGCCTCTCGAGTAGGGTGCGATTTGACAGATTCAACCCCCATCGGTCCATCCAAATCGCATGCGAAATCTCGGAGATCGGAGTTCGGAGATCGGAGTTCGGAGATGGGGATCCCGCGGCCGCAAGACGCGTCTGGGCGGCCACGGGTCGGTCTTCCGGACGAGGCAGGCTCAAGGAAACGCCAACACAACGTAGAACTTCGACGCCACCGTCAACGGCTCGCTCCACGTCAATTCGGCGATGCCCGACGCCTCGATCGTCCATGCCGGTGGGAACGGTCCGGTGACCGTAGTCGAGCTGTAGACGCTGTATTGCGTCGCGCCCGGTTCCGCGGCCCAGCTCAAGGTGACGGTTGTTGGCGCCGAAGGCGGCGTCAGAGCATCTGGACAGCCTGGCTGAGTTGGCGGTACTGCGCGATGGTGTTGTAGACCTGGGCCGAGATGCGGAGATAGCGGATGGACGGCTGCCCGATCCGATTGAACGGGACCTCGATGCCGAACTCGTCGTAGAGACGGAGCTGATCCGCATCGATCTTGCCGGCGGAGGGGCGATCCTGCAGGCGCGCGGGCAGCGGCACTGTCGCCATGGAACCGAGCATGGACGCCGGGCAAGGGGGGTCCGCCTTCCAACTCCGGCACAACAACGCCCGCGCCTGCACCGCCAGGGCGTGATTGCGGGCCCGCAGCGCCGGCCAACCGCCGGGCAGGAGGCTGCCCATCCACCGGATCGCTTCGCCAACGCACATCCAGGCCGTGGGATCGATTGTGCCGGGCCAATCGAACCGGTCCTGGAATGGGGTGTGACCGGGTCGGGATCGATTGTTGCCGTGGCTGACGACAGGCGGCTGGAGGTCGGACTGAAGATCTTCGCGCGCCCAGAGGAAGGCCGCTCCCTTCGGGGCGCAGACCCATTTGTGGAGGTTGCCGGTGTAGTAGGCGGGGCGGAGGCGATCGAGGTTCAGCGCAACCATGCCGGGCGCATGGGCGCCGTCCACGAGCGTCGGCACACCGCGCTCTTCGAGCGCGCGCACGAGCCGTTCGAGAGGCAACACGAGGGCCGAGTCGCTCGTCACGTGATCGAGCAGTGCCAGACGCGTCCGGGGGGTCACAGCCTTCAACACCGCCGCCACGATGGCGGCCGCGCCCGGCACGGGGAAGGGCACTCGAACGACGATCAGCCGCGCGCCGGCGCGCCGCGCCGCCTCGGCGAGCACGTTCCGGCAGGCGTTGTAGTCGAGGCAGATGGTCAGGAGCGCGTCGCCGCGGCGGAGATTGATCGAGCGCACCACGGCGTTCACGCCTGTCGTGGCGTTGGTGACAAAGACCAAATCGCTTGGCCGCGCGCCGACAAACCGGGCCAGCGCCTGGCGCGAGGGTTCAAGTCGCTCATCGTAATGGCGCCAGAGGAACTGCACCGGCTCCGCCTCCATCTGGCGGCGCAGATCGGCCTGCAGTTCGAGAATCGGCTTCGGACACGCGCCGAACGAACCGTGATTCAAAAAGACCGTCCCGGCCTTCAGACCCCACAACCCGGTCGGAAAGTCACGATGAGAGACGGATGGTGGACACGGATCGGACGATGCATTGGATCCGTCTTGCCGGCCCGCACGGTTCATGGCCTTGGAAGAAGACCGCGGATCGAGGGACTCCGGGGAATCCTTGACCCCTTCGACGGGGCTGAGAAACGTGACTTGTCTGCAATGAGTTTCATCGGTCAAGGATTCCGCAGGATATGGTCGAGCAACCGGGGCACATACTCGGCGACGCGCGGGACACTGGCGGGATCCTGGCGCGCCATCGTGGAGAGTGAATCGCGGAGGCTGGCTGCCTTTGGACCGAGGGCATCGATGGCATTGAGGGCCAGGAGCGAGATATGCGGCCCGTTGCGGTCGGGCGGCGCGAGTTCGCGAAGCGCGGCGAGGGCCGGCGCCAGATCGTCGGCATCGCCGTGGGCGGCCAGTGCCCAGGCGGCGATGACGCGCACGCTTGCCGACTCGTCCGCCAGCCGTTCACGCAAGGCCCGCCGGGCCGGCGCGACCGCATCCGGGTTGGTCTCGAGGTCGTAAAGCTCCTCGGGCGGCTTCCGCTCCCAAAGGAACGTCTGCGGGGCCTCGAGTCGTCGCTGGTCGTACAGCGTTTTCCACGTGTCCATACGGGGCGGCCAAAGATGGGTCCGGTCCAAACCTGATTGCAAGCGCAACCTGCCGATCACAATATGTTTGGGGTTTCGGGGATTCTGGGCTAGGTGTCTGTCATGCCGCGAGCCGTCCGTAACCGACCCAAGGCGGCCTCACCGCTCCTCGGAGCCTGGGGATGGGCCGCCCTTGGCCTGGTCCTGGTTTGGGCGCACGGACACGCGGGCGCACACCCGCCCGCACATTCGCTCCCGTGGCCGGACGCCGTGACGCCCGCCGCAGACCCCAGCCCGTGGCTCGAAGGCGACGCCGGCATCGAGGGTTCGGTTCCGACAACCCGGGTCGTGCCCGGCCAGTTTGTCGTGCGCTTTCGCGACGGAGCCGCCTTTGCGCGTCCGGCGTCCGCCGGCGTTGGTCTCGGTCCGGGCATCGAGTCCGTTCGCTGGCTCTCTCGTCCCGGCGCGGGCCGGGCTGACCAGACGGCGCCCCGCGCGTCCGTGTTCGATCGGCTCGCCCTCGTGACAGCCGCGGCTGGCGAATCCGCCGATCTGGTGCTCGCCCGCCTGCGGCGGCATCCCGCGCTGGCCTATGCGGAGCCAAACACGATCCTGACCCTGTTCGACGATCCGCACCCTGCGCGCTATCCGAACGATTTCCGATTCGGCGAACTCTGGAACCTCCATAACCCCGACGCCGGCCGCTTGGGAGGAGACATACGGGCCCCTCTCGCCTGGGCCCTGACGACCGGTGACGCCGCCATCCGGGTGGCCGTGATCGACACGGGCATCGACTTCTACCATCCGGACCTCGAAGCGAATGTCTGGACGAATCCCGATGAAATCGCGGGCAACGGTTTGGACGACGACGGCAACGGGTACGCCGATGACGTGCACGGTTATGATTTTGTGAGCGACGACAGCGATCCCATGGACGACCAAATCCACGGGACGCACGTGGCCGGGACGATCGGCGCGGTCGGGGACAATGAGATCGGGGTGGCGGGGGTTTGCTGGCAGGCCAGCCTGATGGCGATCAAGGCATTCAACGCCAGCGGGGAGGGCAGCCTCTTCGACGTGATCGCCGGGATTCGCTACGCCGTTGTCAACGGGGCGCGAATCGTCAACGCGAGTTGGGGGCAATTCGAGAATAGCAAGGCCCTGGCCGAGGCCATCGCCCAGGCCCGCGCCCAAGGTGTGGTCATCGTGGCCGCAGCCGGCAACACCCGCAGCGAAGCGCTGTCGTACCCGGCCGCCTATCCGGAAGCGGTCACTGTCGCGGCCCTGAATCCCCGCGACGAACGCTCCATCTTCTCGAGCTACGGCCCCCATGTCGACCTGTCGGCGCCGGGCGAGAACATCCTGTCGACCGTCCCCGACAACCGTTTCGAAGTCGCCAGCGGCACATCGATGGCCGCGCCCCATGTCGCCGGCGTGGCCGCGCTGGTCCTCAGTCGCCACCCGGAGTTCACGCCCGCCCAGGTCGAGGACATCCTGCGCAACGCAGTCGATCCGATCCACACCGCCGAGTACTGCGGGACCGGACGGCTCAACGCATGGCGGGCCGTGCGTGTCGACATCCCGCTGCCGACGGCCCGGCTCGAATTGTCTCCGGTGCTCTCGGGCCGCATCGATCTCGAAGGCACGGCCTCGAGCCCCCATTTTCAGGGCTATGCGCTCGACTATGGACAGGGCGTTTACCCCACCAACTGGACGCGCCTCCACGCCGCCAAGCTGCCCGTCGACCGCGGCGTCCTTCTGGCGGATTGGTCGACCGATAGTCTCCCCGAAGGCTCTTATGTCCTGCGGTTGACGGTCTGGGACGCTCTGGACCAGCAGGCGGTCGATCGCGCGACGGTGACGATTCGGAACGTCCACCTCGCCTCACCCGTGCACACCGACGTCGTCCGCGCCGGCAGCCTGGTCCCGCTCACGGGCACCGTCTACGGGGCGGGCCGCACGTACACCATCGCGCACGGGATCGGACGCGATCCCTCGGCGTGGTCCACCGATGGAATCGTGCTGGCCAATGGCGGCCAGGCGCCGGTGATCGGGGATCTCCTGGGAACGTGGGATACCGGGGCTGTGGCCCCGAACACATTCTACTCGCTCAAGCTCACCGCCTGGGCAGGCGGCGAAACGATCGGCTCCTGGACCGCCACACTGGTGCACCTGGACGGACAACTCCGTCCCGGCTGGCCTCAGCACGTGACCGCGCCATCGGGCTACAGCACCAACGACTGGCGGCAAATCGTCGCCGCCGATCTGGATCAGGACGGCGCGCGGGAAATCCTGGCTGTCGAGGCGGGCAACCTCGAGGGGAAGATGGCCCGGCTGCTCGTGTATCGACCCGACGGCACCCTCGAGTGGTCGCGCGAATTGGCCGCGGGATTTCCCACCACAGACCTTCCCACCGTCGGCGACATTGACGGCGACGGGATGATCGAGGTTTTTGTGGACGTGGGCGACAGCGGTCGGGTCTGGGCGTTCCGGCACGACGGGCGTCTGCTCGATGGCGATTGGCCGGCGCTGGCCGGAGGCGGGAATCTCGGCAAGGTGCTCGCCGATCTCGATGGCGACGGAACAGCCGAGCTCGTTGTCTGCGGAACCAGCTCGGCCCCGCATCCGACCGGCCAACGGATGCTCGCCGTGCTCGACCGGTGGGGTCGCATTCGGCAACAGTGGTTCATGGCCGACACGGCCCTGCCGCTCGAGGTGCCGCGACAGTTCCCGGCGGTCGGCGACTTGGATGACGATCCCGACTTGGAGATCGTGGCTGTAGCGGGCGAAGGCGGAGTGGCGATGTTCGATCTGCGCCAGCCGGCGGGCCCTCTGTGGCAAGTCCAAACGGGCGGGTCCTTGTACGGCTCCCCTGTCGTGGGCGACATCGACGGCGATCATCGGGCGGAGGTGATTGTGGCCTCGCACGATGCGAGCGCGCGCGGCAAGGCGGGGACCCGGGGCGGGGTCTTTGCCTATGATCGCGAGGGCCAGATCCGCCCCGGTTGGCCGGTCCTGATCCACGAGTCCTTCACGGCCACACCGGCGCTCGGGGATCTGGACCGCGACGGAGCGCTCGACATTGTCGCGGTCAATTGGGAGGCGAAGCTGATCCACCTGCTGCGCCACGACGGGTTCGATCATCCCGGTTGGCCGGTCGGGCCGATCCTGGCCAATAACGCGTCCCTCTTCCCCATGCTCGGCTCGGTCAAGTCGATGCCCGTTGTGGGAGACGTGAATGGCGACCGTTGGCCGGACGTTGTCGTGATCACGCCGGGTTTTGGGAGCCAGGCGGCGGCGACCGGAGACATCTCCTACTTCGGCGGCGTCAAGGCATGGTCGCGCGCCGGTAAACCGATCGACCTGCATCCGCATCCGCACATCACCGCCCTGGTCACGGAAACGGGCGCGGGCAACCGATTCAAAGCCGGGCCGCCCATTCTGACGGACCTCGACGGAAACGGCCGACTCGACATCGTGGCCAGCACGATCGAGGACTATGGTTACGGCGGGCGGGCCGCGGCGAATGTGGCCAAAGGCCGGTACAGCCTCTATGCCTGGGAGCTCGACGCGCCGTGCGTCCCGGGCGATTTGCCCTGGCCGATGTTTCAACGCGATCCGGCGCACACCGGCTCCGTGCCCGCCTTGAAACCGCCCAACCAGCCGCCGGCGGTCGAGGGCATCCCGAGTCAGACCATCCGCGCGGGCGGCGTGTTCTTCCCGATCGAACTCGACCGCCACGCGGTCGATCCGGATCACCCGGTCGCCGCGCTGACATGGACGGTCGAGGGGGCATCCGACCTTCTCGTCACACTCGAAGACAACCGGGTCGTCGCGATCGAACCCCCGACTCCCGAATGGACCGGAGCCGAGACCCTCCGCTTCGTTGCGCAAGACCCGGGCGGGCTCGTGGGCAGCGCCGTGGCCACGTTCGCCGTGCGCCTCGACTACGTCCCGCCGCTGGCCGTCGCCGATGTGGCTGAGTTGGACGAAGACAGCGCCTGCACACTGGATCCCCTCGCCAACGACTCGCATCCCCGTGGATTGCCGTTGCGTCTTCTCCAGTTCAGCCGGGCGCGCGCAGGAACAATCGAGGCGCTCGGCAACGGCATGTTGCGGTATCAACCCGACCCCAATTTCTTCGGGGAAGACAGTTTCGCGTATCTTGTCGACGACGGCCAGGACGGCATGGCGCTCGCCTGGGTCATGCTCCTGGTGCGCCCTATGCCGGATCCGCCCGTTGCAGTCGAAGATCGGGTCCTTGCCATCGAGGACACACCGGTCGCAATCGACGTTCTGGCCAACGATACCGATGCCGACGGCGATGCCCCCGCCCTCACCGGGTTCAGCCAACCGGCGAACGGCACGGTCGAGCAGGGCCCCGACGCGTCCCTGATCTATCGCCCCCGGCAGGGGTGGTCCGGGACCGACAGTTTCCGCTACACGATCACCGACGGCCAGGGCCATGAAACGAGCAGCACGGTTGCGCTGCAAGTCAAGCCCGTGAACGATCCGCCCGTGGCTCAAGACCTGGTGCTGGTCCTGAACCGGAATACCTCGCAGGATGTGATCTACCAGGCGGTCGATCCGGACGGCGATGCGTTGAGCTTTGAGATCGTCAAAGGCCCCGATCACGGCGAGTTCTGGGCCCAGCCGACCGTCGCCACGTACTACCCGCGCTTCGGATTCTTCGGCGAAGACACCGTCACCTACATCGCCAGGGACGGCGAGTTCGCCAGCTCCCCCGCCGTTGTTCGGTTCGTCGTGCTGGCCGTCAACAACCCGCCGCGCGCCGCGCCCCAGTCCCTCACCACCAAAATAGGGCGTCCGCTCGAACTGACACTCGACGCGACCGATGCCGATGCCGATCCGCTATCGTTCGAGATCGCTCGGCAGCCCGCCCATGGCACGGTGACCGTGGGCGGCTCGAATGCCGTTTATGCCCCGCACTTGGGCTACCTCGGCGGCGACAGCTTCACCTTCACCGCCCATGACGGCCAGGCGTCCAGCTCCCCCGGCCTCGTCTCCATCCGCATGACCGACCAGAATACGGCCCCCGTCGCCGAATCGTACCTCCTCGCCGTGCCGATGAACAGGCCCACCCATGTCGTTCTCCGCGCCATCGACGGAGAAAACGATCCGATCGAGTTCACCATCGTCACGAACCCGGCGCACGGACGTTTCAGCGGCACCGCGCCCAACCTCATCTTCACCCCCCGCACCAACTACTACGGACCGGACCGCTTCGCGTTCACGGTCCATGACGGCGAACTGCAAAGCGCGCCGGGCGTGGTCGCCCTGTCGATCGTCCACCCCAACACCCGCCCGGAGACCACCAACCAGTGGCTGACAGCCTCTCTCGATGCCCCAGTGTCGTTTCTATTGGACGTCACCGATTCGGACACCGATGTCCTGCGCGCCGTCATCCTCGAGGGGCCGCGGCACGGACGCGTCCATGGGCTGGGCACCAACTTCGTCTACACACCCGGGGCGGGCTTTACCGGACGCGACAGTTTCACCTACCGCGTCTGGGATGGGATCGCCTACAGCCCGATCACGACTGTCTCCATCAGCGTGCACACCCCGCCTCCGCCGACGCCGCCCCGCTTCGAGGCTTTGAAGCTGATCGATGGCGGGATGCTGCAGATGCGCATCGCCACCATGCCCGGACGGCGGCTGCGGCTCGAAGTCTCGACCGACCTTGTCTCCTGGGAACCGCTCCTCTCGCAGACGCCCTCGACCGACACCGTGACGCTCGTCGACACCAACGCTGCGTCCTTGCCGCTGCGCTTCTACCGAGCCGTGCGCCTGGAGTCATCAGACGACGCGGCTCCTCGATGAACCGTGGAACTGGATCCTCGATTTCCAAACATCCGCGGTTTTCGGGCTCATGCTCACCGAGCTGTTCACAATGGACCAGCGCACTAGAATCCTTGACCGGTGTAACGTGTTGTAGACAAGTCAAGCTTCTGTGTTGCGTTGCAGGGGCCAAGGATTCTAAGGAGCGAGGCGAGAGAGAGAGGGGCGGAGAAGCACAGGGACTCATCATGACTATGGGGACTGGGATTTGGTCTGAGGCGCGCCTCGCTGGCCCGGATCGGGTTTGGCGCGAAGCCTGTCATCGATCCCGGCTGGCCGCCGCGCGATGGCGCGCCTGCCGCCGATCGCTTCGCCTGGGGCCCGCGGCACGATGGGCTTTGGTTTCCCGATCGGCGCCCTCGCGCGGAAACGCCAAATCCCCGGCACGGCCCGAACGGCGGTAGTCGCGGAGCACGCTGGCTGCCACAACCGTCGGGTCGCACCCCAGCACGCGCGTGAGGTAGTCGAAAACAAGCTCCGCCAGACGCGGCAAAGCGATCGCGTGCTGACGGCCCGTCTGCGCAAAGAGCCAATCGCTGAGGCGCAGGAAACCGGCAAAAGGCGATTCCCCGCTCTTAGCCCGGAGCAGGAGTGTGGTCTCGATGAAGTTTCCGCTGTTGCCGATCAGGTCCCAGTACCGCGCGAAACGCCGGAGCCGCTGGAGGGTCGGGAAATCGAGCGTCCTGCTCTCGATCAACTCGTAAGGCGGCAGCGGGGAGTAGACCATGCCCCACGCATCGTCGTGCCGGATGATGCGGACACCGCGGAGTCTCTTGAGGATGCCCACCTGGATCTCGTGCGGGTCGAGCGCGACCAATCGATCGAATCCCTCCGCGATGCTTTCGATGCGTTCGCCGGGCAGGCCGATGATCAGGTCCGTGTGCAGATGCGCCCGAGTCTGTTGACGCAGGAACCGGAGGTTCTCGGCGATCTGCGCGCAGTCCTGCCGACGGCTGATCCGGCGGGCGACGTCATCGTTGAAGGTCTGGATCCCGAGTTCGATCTGCAATGTCCCGGGGGGAAAGCGGGCCAGAACCTGGCGCAGTTCGAGTGGCAGACGATCGGGCACCATCTCGAAATGGAGGAAGAGCCCGTCGCAGAGGCGCGCCAGGAAGAATTCGAGAACCCGCCCGCAAACCTCGATGTTCAGGTTGAACGTCCGATCCACAAACTTGAAGTGCCGCACGCCCCTCTCGAGAAGCCGCTCCATGGCCCCCAGAAACAGGTTCAAATCAAACTGCCGGACCGAGGCCTCGATCGACGAGAGACAGAACTCGCAGCCGAACGGACAGCCGCGCGACGCCTCGACATACACGATCCGATGCGCGATGTCGGCGTCGGTGTAGAACTCATAAGGCAGGGCCAGGTCGCCGAGCCTGGCGTGCCCGGCGCGGATGATCCTCGGCCTCCGCCCCATTCCGGGACGTTGGCAGGGACGCTCCGACGCCGAGGAAGGGCCGTCCGCATCGGCTCCTCCCGCGGGCGGCGGTGCGGCCAGGATGCCCCGGCACAATGCGGCGAATTCGATGTCCGCTTCGCCCTCGATGACGTAGTCGGCCAGTCCGGCAACGGGTGGCAGATCGGTTTCGCAGATCACTTCCGGCCCTCCCAGCACGATCACCACGCCGGGGCGCAGGCGTTTCAGGAGCGCAACCACATCGGTGATTTGAGCGACGTTCCAAACGTAGACCCCAAGGCCCACAATCCGAGGGCTGACGGCCAACATCTGCTCGACAATCTCGAGTGGACGCTGGGCCAGGTCGAATTCAAGCAGTGCCGCCCGCTCCCGCAGGGGACCGAGGTTGGCCATCAGGCAGCGCAGACCCAACGCGGAGTGGATGTACTTCGCGTTCAGTGTGGCGAGCAGGATCTCTGGCATGGCAGGAGTGCGCCGGCCTCATCGGCCGGGATTGCAGGTTTCACGGAGGCCATCCTGACAGGACAGGAGGCCCGCGTCGAGCCGGGCGGATGTGTGGACGATGATCGGGATTCGGGCGTCGTTGAATCCGCCAATGTCCGCAGTGGAATTATCAATTGGCCACTCTCTCCCCCGCCTGATACCAGTCCTCCCGTGCAGAACCGGCGGGACGAACCCGCAACCGACGCCAGCCGCCGCATGCGGTCAGGCCAAAGACCTGGGCCGCGTCATTCAGGCTTGAGCAACAGCCCGCAAAGTCAGAACATGGATCGTCCTGAGATGAACCGTGTGACAACAATGCAGACGAAGGCTTGCAGCCCGCGGGGCCGCTGGCTGCCGGTGGCGTTGGCGGCCCTGCTGGTTCTCCTGCCGGGTTGCTCGATCAAACGCATGGCGATCAACAGGGTGGGCGACGCTCTGGCGGGCGGCGGCACGGCGTTTTCGAGCGATGACGATCCCGAGCTTGTGGAAGCGGCGCTGCCATTCAGCCTGAAACTGATGGAGAGCCTGCTCGCCGAAAGCCCGCGCCACCGCGGCTTGCTCTTCGCCACCGCAAGCGGCTTCACCCAATACGCCTACGCCTTTGTCCAACAGGAGGCCGATGAGGTCGAGGACCAGGATCTTGCGAAGGCCCAGGCGATGCGCACCCGCGCCAAACGCCTCTACCTGCGAGCGCGCGATTACGGCCTGCGCGGGCTCGACACGGCGCATCGCGGTTTTGCCGCGGCACTGCGTGCCCAGCCCGTCGAGGCCGTGCAGGCGGCCGGCAAGGCGGATGTTCCGCTCCTCTACTGGACCGCCACATCGTGGGCGGCGGCGATCAGCCTGTCGAAGGATGATCCGGATCTGATCGCCGAGATTCCCCACATGGAGGCGCTCATCGATCGCGCGCTGGTCCTGGACGAGGCCTTCGACAAAGGCGCCATTCATAGCTTCCTCATCACTTACGAGATGGCGCGATCGGGCCTTCCGGGCGATCCCGCGGAACGGTCCCGGCAGCACCTCGAACGGGCGCTGGCTCTCTCGGGCGGGCTGCTCGCGGGACCGCTGGTGTCATTTGCCGAAGCGGTTTGCGTGCAAAAGCAGGACCTGAAGGAGTTCGACACGCTCCTCGAACGGGCCCTGGCAATCGATCCCGATGCGCAGCCGGAGATGCGCCTGGTCAATCTGATCATGCAGCGCCGGGCGCGGTGGCTGGTGTCCAAGAGAGACGAACTGTTTCTGATTTTGGACGAGCCGCCGGACCGTTGAGCACGCCCGATGCGATGGCCGTAGAGAGGAATTGATAGATTCAAGCACTATGAACAGACATGCACCACGACAGATGAGCCGCTGGATCCTCGGCCTGGCCGGGAGCTTCTGGCTGGCCTGCGCCGCCACGGCCCTCGGAGCGGAGAAAATCAAGCTCGCAACCCTGGCGCCCACCGGCAGCAGCTTCCACAAGAGCCTGCTGGCGATGAAGGACGCGTGGCGCAAGGCCTCGAACGGCAGCGTCGACCTCGTTATCTACGCCGATGGAAAACTGGGGGGCGAGGCCGACACCGTGGGCCTGATGGGTGTCAACTCGATCCAGGCCGCCATGCTCACCGGCGTCGGACTGGCCGAGGTCGAGTTCGGGGTGGCCGGACTCCAGAACATCCCGATGGGCTTCAGGGATTTGGCCGAGGTGGACTACGCCTGCGGCAAACTCGAACCGATGCTCGAGAAGCGCCTGCTCGAAAAGGGCTTCGTGGTGCTGTTCTGGTCCGATGCCGGCTGGGTCCGGTTCTTCTCGAAGACGCCGGTGGCCTACCCGGAGGATCTCAAGAAGCTCAAGCTGTTCACCTGGGCCGGCAACCCGGACCAGGTCGTCATCTACAAGTCCGGCGGCTTCAACCCCGTCCCGCTCGAGACGGCGGACATCGTGCCCGGATTGCAGACCGGTCTGATCGAAGCCACGCCCGCCCCGCCGGTCTTCGCCCTGGCCAGCCAGATCGACGGACGCGCCCCCCACATGCTCGAACTCAATTGGGCGCCGCTGATCGGGGCCTGCGTCGTCCGCCGCCAAGCCTGGGAGAAGATCCCGGCCGACACCCGCGCAAAGCTGCTCGATGCCTCGATCGCCGCCGGCAAGGAAATCAAGGCCAACGGACGGCGCGAAAGCGACGAATCCGTTGCGGCGATGGAAAAACGGGGGCTCAAGGTCACCCGGGTCACACCCGAAATCGAAGCTGCCTGGCGGACTGAAGCGGAATCGGTTTACCCCAGGATTCGCGGCAAGCTGGTGCCCGCTGATGTCTTCGATGAGGCCTTGCGTTTCATCCAGGAGTACCGCGCCGGCCAAGGAAAGTGAACCGCCCGTGAACGTCGAGTTCTCCCCGGAAAACAGCCTGAACGCCAAGGTTGCGCCAGAACGCCCGGCCTGGCTGCGCGGCCTGCAAACGGGCGAGAACCTGGTTGTCGTCTTCGTCCTGGCGGTGATGGTTCTGCTGCCGTGTGCGGAGATCGCGCTGCGCAAGCTTTTCAACACGGGCATTCCCGCGTCGTCGCCGATTGTGCAGCACCTGGTGCTGGTGCTGGGCATGCTCGGGGGCGCGGTGGCCGCGCGCGACAACCGGTTGCTGGCCTTGTCGACCTTGTCGGCCCATTTCAAAGGCAGGTTCAAGGAGGTGGCCCTCGCCTTCAGCAGCGGATTTGCCGCCGCCATGAGCTTCCTGCTTTGCATGGCAAGCGTGGATTTCGTGCTGGCCAGCCGCAGGCTCGGAAAGACCCTGGCCTACGGAATCCCTTTGTGGATTGTGCAGTTGGTGCTCTGCATCGGCTTCGCACTCGTCGCGTGGCGGATGATACGCCATGCCGGCACCACCTGGCGCGGACGCGTCGGCGCCTTCGCCGTGGCGGCGGCGGTGGTCGCAATCGGAAGGTGGTCGCCCATCCCGCCCGAGCAACTCCGGATCCCCGCCCTGCTGACGCTGGTGATCGCCGTCGCCATGGGCGCTCCCATCTTCACCGCCCTCGGCGGCGCAGGCCTGATTCTGCTCTGGAGCGCGGGCGAGACCATCGCGTCGATGCCTCTGAACCATTACCGCCTCACCGTCAACCCGACCTTGCCCAGCATTCCGCTGTTCACCCTGGCCGGCTATTTCCTGGCCGAGGGCGGCACGGCCCGCCGACTCGTCAAGGTCTTCGACGCCCTGTTCGGACACCTCCGCGGGGGCGCGGCGATCGGCACGGTGCTGGCCTGCGCCTTTTTCACCAGCTTCACCGGGGCCTCCGGGGTGACCATCCTCGCCCTGGGCGGCCTGCTGATGCCCATCCTCATCTCGGCGGGTTACAGCGAGCGAACCTCACTGGGACTCCTCACCGGGGCTGGATCGCTCGGTCTGCTCTTCCCCCCCTGCCTGCCGCCTATCCTCTATGCCATCATCGCAAGCAGCACCGGCAGCAGCATTGGGATCGAGGAGATTTTCCAGGCCGGACTGTTGCCGGGCCTTCTTCTGGTGGTGATGACGGGCCTCTGGGGGGTGCTCAAGGGACCCCGTGTCCAGGCCGAACGACGCCGCTTCAACCTGCGCGCCGCGCTCGACGCCATGTGGGGCGCCAAATGGGAACTCCTGACGCCCGTCGTGGCTCTGACCGCCCTCTTCGGCGGCTTTGCTACACCGGTCGAGGCGGCGGCCCTCACGGCCCTCTACGCCTTCTTCGCCGAGGTTGTCATCTATCGTGACTTGAAGGTCTTCAAAGACGTTCCCCGCGTGATGACCGAATGCGCGTGTCTCATTGGCGGAGTGCTCCTCATCCTCGGCGTCGCCCTCGGTTTCACCTATTTCCTCATCGACGCGCAGATTCCAGACCAGGCGGTGGCGTGGGTCACCGCCAACATCAAGTCGCGCTGGCTGTTCCTCCTCGCCTTGAACGCCGTGCTCCTCGTGGTGGGAGGCGTCATCGAGATCTACGCCGCCATCGTAGTGGTGGTCCCGCTCCTGGTCCCGGTGGGCGTCGCCTTCGGCATCGACCCCCTGCACCTCGGCATCATCTTCCTCGCCAACATGGAGCTTGGCTTCCTGATGCCGCCGATCGGACTGAACCTGCTGCTGGCCTCGTACCGGTTCGACAAACCGCTGGTCGAAATGATGCGGGCGGCACTGCCAATGCTCCTGGTCCTCGGCATCGGAGTCCTCTTGATCACCTACGTCCCCTGGATGACCACCTGGCTGCCAAGCGTGCTGAAATAGAACGCCCTTCCGCAGGCACCACGGGGACAGCCGCCCCCCCGGCTCCGATAGCCCCCGGGCGTCTGACACGATCGACGAACACCCCATCCCCTCTCGGGCCTGGTCCTGCTCTCATTCCACCCGGATGCGGTAGAAGCGGGAGCCCGCGCCCGGATCGATCGGCTCGTCGATGGACCACAGGTAGCCGGGCAGATCGGAGCTGGACGCTTCGCTCCAGGTCTTGAGGTCCGATGAGACCTCGAGAACCGCCACGGTGCGATCGCCGGTTGTGGCTTCCATCTCGAGTTGGCCGCCAACCAGTGAAACGCCCGTGAACACGGGCGACCGATCGAATACCGCCAAACGGCCAACCGCGTATTGCGGCGCGGCATTGCCCACAAGGGTGAAGGCTCCCCCCAGGCAGACCAGGCGTTCGGATACGCCAATCGCCGCAGGCTGGACATTCGGCGCCGGATCCCACTCATACGCCTGCATCAATGGACCCAGCACCGCCGCGTGAAGCCGAAACTCGCCGCCGATGCTGCTGAACGAGCCGCCCACATAAACGGCCGAGTTCAGTGCGTTGAGGGCATCGACGGTCACACTCTTTGGCAAGGTGGCGTCCGCAGGCAGCAACTCGAGGCTGGGAAGCCCGAACACGGCCAGCGAATGAAGCTCGATGCTCCCCATCGTTTGGAAGGCGCCGCCTGCGTAGAGGCGATCCCCCACCAGCGACAGGGCCTTGATCTCCTTGTTCGGATTCGGGTTCCAGTCGAGCAACGTGCCGCGGACAGCATCCACCGCGGCGAGGCGATTGCGGGTTGTTCCACCCACCTCGGTAAAATCGCCGCCGACGAACAGGGTCGTGTCCGCCAACGCCAGGGCAAAGACACTCTGAGAGCTTCGGCCCACATTGGGCGCGAAATCCAATGGAAAGGCCGTCACGAGATCGACAGCGGCGAGCGCACGCGCCGTCTTGTTGCTGACGGCTGTGAAAAGCCCCCCGACGTAGAGTTCCGTGTCCGTCGGAAGAAGGCAGCGGACAACCGGTTTCGAGGATCCGTACGTGGCGGTGAACGCGAATTGATCGAGGAGCGCCCCGCTCACGGGATTAAGGGCCGCGAGCCCGAAGAGCGGTGCGCCGTTGAGATTGGTAAAGGCCCCGCCGGCATAGACGCAGTCCGGGCCGGGCGCCAGCGCGTAAACCGCATCGGACGCATCCGCAATCCATGGCAACACCTGGCCGGTCTGCACGGACAGAGCGGCGAGGTTGCGGCGCGCCTGCCCTCCCAGCGAGTAGAACTCGCCGCCGAAGAGGACCTCCGCCGACGTCGCGCCGATCGCCCACACACCTGCTTGCGCCGATGCGCCGTAGTACTCGTTGCCCAGCGGCACGTTGGCAACCACCTGGTCGGTCGCCAGGTCAACAGCCGTCACCAGTGGATGCGTGATGCCCTGAACCTTCGAAAAGCTGCCCGCGACATGGAGGGTGCTCCCGACCAGGCGAAGGCTGCGCACCGGATGCGCGGTCGCACCCTCGAGGCCGAGATCCAGCGGCTGGATCCCGGCGTTGCTCCTCTTGACCGCGGCAAAGGCGTTCCGGTTCGCCACGCTGATGGTCGTGAAATTCCCCCCCACAAAGACTGTCGTATCGCTCACCGCGAGCGCACGGACCAGGCCGTTGGGATTCGGGTTCCAGGCCGTGGCCACGCCCGTCGAGGATTCGAGCGCGGCCAAATACCTGCGCGGCTTGGTCCCGATCGCCGTGAAATCGCCGCCCGCGTACACGACATCCCCAGCCACAGCAAGCGCTCGCACCACCTTGTCAGCGCCCGGGTTCCAGTCGGTCGCCTTCCCGGTCGAGAGATCGACCGCCGCCACGTAGGCCCGATTCGAGCCGCCCGCGGACGTGAACTGGCCTCCCAGGTATGCCAAACCGTTGGTCACAACGATCGCATGAACCGCCCGCGCCACGTCCGGATTCCAGGGCGCCACCGTGCCGTCCTTCGTGTCCAGTGCGGCCAGGTTCTTCTGCTGCACCACACCGATCCGGCAGTCGCCGCCGACGTACAAGCGGCCTTCGTGCCTGACCAGAGCGTACACCGCCGCCCCGGTGATCCGGGCATTCCAGGCCTTATCCACTGACAAGTCCGATCTCAGACGAACGAGGTTCACGGCCGGAACGCCACCCACCTGGGTGAACTGTCCGCCCAGCCACCAACCCCCGCCCCCATCGGATTCAACCGCGTACACCGGACCGCCGACCGGAGGGAGCGCGCCGGACGATTCCCCGGACGCGAGGTCGAACACGGCCGCGCGAACCGTCTGAGGCCCCACGTAATCGAATTCACCGCCGAAGTAAATCGCCTCGTCCGTCATAAGGACCGTGTGGACCGGTCCGTCGGGAAACCAGAAGTCGCTCCTCGGCACCGACTGCGGCTGAGCCCACACCTCTGCGGTGTTCAAAAGGCCGACAGTCAAGCCAACCATACACGGTGCGGACAGACGCCGCAGCCAGCACTTACCAACAAAGGCGCAAGGTCTCGTCATGGGTGGAGTCTCCTTCATGTAAGGTTAAACGGAATCACGTCTGGCTGACTGGGAACCAGCGGCCCCCCTCACCAGGCAAAGACGTTGTTTGGGATAAGGAGGATAGTGTAGTGAGGCACCCCGGTTCATCATAAAAGTTCCTGTCCGGAAGTGGGATTCGATAGCAGAATCCCGT
>CAYPUR010000005.1:46357-48464 GCA_964413865.1 uncultured Verrucomicrobiota bacterium | reverse complement strand
AACTCGGCGGAGATGGCTTCGTATTCGGCGAAGATTTCGGCAGAGACGACCACCGCATACCAGCGCCGCGCCAATCCCGCCAAACAGCGCCGGGCCGTGCTCTGGGGCCAGAAGACGGCGCTGATGACGGTGTTCGTATCGAGGACGACCGTGGTCATATCTTCGGCACGGCTTGTCTCCCGCAGCGGTGACGCTGGATGGCAGCCTGGATGGCGGCGTGATCTTCATCCGTCGGCTCGCCTTGAGGAGAGCCGGGGTAATCGCCGAAGATGCGCTCAAACTGCTCAATCTCGCGCTGCTGCATCTGGCGGATGGCATCGCGCACGACTTCATTCTCGTTCTGGTACCGGCCGGATCGCACCTGCTCTTTGACATAACGCCGGAGTTCAGTGGTTAGGTTCACGTTCAGTGCTTGCGTAATCATGCAATGGAAAATAACCGGCATGGCCAAGTTTGGCAATCTTGGCCACCCTAGGGGTCAGTCCCACATATTAACACTACTCCCCTTCTGCCTCTGCGCCGACAACAGATTCGACAGGCTCGCTGCAGTGCCCATCTGCAACCGCGTCGCAATCCATTTCAACGTCATCGTCGTCTCGGCGCGCAATTTGACGGCGAGCTTCAGCTTGACCCGATCCCCTTTGCGACGCGCCGCCAAATCTGCCTCACTCCAACCCAGCTTCGCCAGTCCCTCCCGCGCCAACCGCTCCGCTTTCTCGGTCGCGCTCTCCTGCAACTCCGCCCCGTAATGCGACGCCCCGCGCCGCTCCTCCACCTGCGCCAGCAACTCCTTCCGAAACGCCTCTTCACCCCAGCACCATCCCCGCCGAATCCGCCCATAATCCTCCGGGCTGTCCTGATGCCGACGATCCTCCATCACCCGCTCGAACTGCTTCCGCCCCGCCGCACTGTCTTTCGGAATGCCCATCTCGCCCAGCACCCGCTCCACCCGCAGCCACGCCGGACGCCGCCCAGGCCGTGCCAGATACGCCGGAAAACTGCTCCACCGATACGCCCGCAACGGCTCCTCCGGGCGCAGCAGCTTCGCCCGCACCGGATTCAGATGCACGTATTCGCACACCGTCCGCAGGTAGCCTGGACTGGCCGCGTCCACCACCAGCGCCTTGTAACGACCGCTGAACAGGTGCCCCAACAGCCTGTGCCGCCGGTTGAAGCGCGCCGTGTAGGTGCCCAGAAACCACTTCATTCCCGCCACCAGGTTGCCCTGAGGCGTCTCCACCACCAGATGAAAATGATTCCCCATCAGACAATAGGCGTGAACCAGCCAGTCGGCCTTCGCGCACGCCTCGGCCAGCGTGGCGAGAAATAACTCCCGATCCTTGTCGTCGCGGAAGATCGCTTCCCGCCGGTCGCCGCGATTCATCACATGATAAATCGCGCCGGGATACTCAATGCGTAGCTTGCGTGCCATGTGTCCCAGAGTGCCCAGACAGGGGAATAGTGTCAATATGTGGGACTGACCCCTCTACAACCGCCAGCGCCACAAAACCAATTGTCAACTATTTAGATGCGACCCTATTGCCTTTCTCCGGGCTAGCCCGTCCCTCGAGCCAATCGCATGCCCTGGGCAGCACTTGGCTCCAGTGAAAGGTCTTGGCCCTCTCCCACGCACAACGGCGATACCGCTGATAATCCGCCGGCATCTCGACGCACCGCTGCACGGCATCCGCGAGTGCCTCAGGGCATTCCGAGCCCGCCACGCGCCCCGTCTGATCCTGCACCGTGGCCTCGATCAGCCCGGCGACAGGATAGACGACAGCCGGTGTGCCCAGGGCGTTGGCTTCGATAATGTTCAGCCCCCACCCCTCGCGCAGTGAGGCGTGCAGGAGCAAATGGGCCTCTCGCAGCGCAGCATCCTTCGCCGCTTCGGACAGCGGTCCTGAAAAACGCACCATCCCGCCCACGCTCAACTCCGAGGTCAGAGCCCGCAACTCAGGTTCCGTGTCGCCTGCGCCCACGATGTTGAGCGTCGCCCGGACACCCCGGTTGGCCAGGCATCGCAGAGCCCGAATGCCGTGGTCGACCCGTTTGTTCGGTGCGAGCCGTGACACCATGACCAGGCGGAGAGGTTGCTCGATCGGTTTCG